>CAZHHW010000041.1:6203-26479 GCA_964532385.1 uncultured Gammaproteobacteria bacterium
CGTAAGCAGGGTCGAAGCCCGCGCCGTTATCGCGTACAAAATAGGCGGTATTCCCGTCATCCATCGGCATCGAACCGATATCGATGATGGCCTGGGTTTTTTTGCCGGTGAATTTCCATGCATTCGATAACAAATTCTCCATCGCAATCTGCATCAGTTGCGGGTCGCCGTAAAGCTGCATGTTTTCTTCAATATGGATCATGACCTGGCGCTGGGGTTCGGCCTGCTGCCATCGAGCGAGAATTCCGGCGGCCATGGCGGAGAGGTCAAAACGCCTCCGCTGCACGGGGGCGCGCGCGGTGCGCGACAGGTTCAGTAAATCGTCAATCAACTGGCCCATATGTCGGGTGGCGTTGCGAATGCGTTCCAGATGTTGGCGCGCGGCACCGGTAAGTGAGCTATCGGCATCGACCATTAAGATGTGCGCGAAACCGTCGATGTGCCGCAGCGGCGCACGCAAATCATGCGAAACCGTGTAGGAAAAACTTTCCAGTTCATGATTGACCGCTTCAAGTTCCGCGGTCCGCTCGGCCACGCGCTTTTCGAGTTCCGCATAGACCCGGACGTTTTCCAGCGCCACCGACGCCGTGTCCGCCAAGGCTTGCAGCAATTTCACTTCCTCCGCACTGGGCACATGCGGTTGCGCCCAGTAGTTGCCGATTGCGCCCAAAGGTTCACGCACGCGAATCGGTACCATGACCAGACTTTTTACAAAAGTCGGCCGGTAAGCGTCGTGAAGAATACGTGTGTCGGCGTAAATGTCTTCAATGATGGCCGCTTGCCGATGCTGCATTACCCAGCCGCTGATGCAGGCCGACATGGGAAAGCGCTGCCCTTTCCAGAGCGGCGCAAGCGCATCTTCGTCCGCATAGAAACATTGATCGCCTTCGCGCAGCACGAACGTGGCACCATCGGCGCCGGTGAGATTACGGGCGGCACGACGCACGATGGCTTGCACGGCTTCGAGCGTGCGGGCAAGTGAGAGTTCCTGGACGACACTGATAAGCCGCTCGAGTGCCGCCGCGTGTTGGTTGGATGCGGCTGCCACGGTGGCCGTCGGCGCGTTGCAGGCGGATTGTAACCACGTGGTGAGACGCGGGATGTCCCCTTTGGAGATAAATTCATTCGCGCCCAGCGACTTCAGGCGCTGCACGTGTTCTTGATCGTCACTCCAGCCGGACACGAATACAAAAGGTGTGGCGGTGTCGCTGGCGCGCACCAAGGCAAGTGCTTCGATACCGTCAATGCCGGGAAGCCGGTTGTCGGACAAGATGGCGTCAAATTTTTCAGTGCGCAATCTGGTCAGAAACGCCTCACGCGAGTCCACGCGCTGAATGGAACAGGGGATGCCTGCCGCCGCAATCGCGCGGTGAATCAGCTCGGCATCGAGCGGATCGTCCTCCAGATGAAGAATGTGCAGAGTGCGTGTCGGATTCATCGTTCTTAATAATTCCGAAGAATGGGAAGTGCAGGTCATTCTTCCCTAAGGATCGATGGGCGTTCCATGCAGGCTTTAATTCTGCCTGTAAAGATTAGCCGCAGACGGGTAATCCACAAGTGCTCTCTCTTAAACCCGTACTATCGGCCATTCCACGAGTAAGTTTAGACACCACTGCACATCTGGGCAGCAAGTCTGTAAGATTGCCGCCGGGCATGAACGGTGCCCTGGAATTCAGGAATCCATCAGGAACGTTTAAGAATTTCCCGCCAGGCTGCGCCGCTGTGTGGGATGAGGGAGCTGAACACGACATCATCATCCGGTCAGGCCAACCATAGGGGGGCAGGAAGGTTGCGTTCGATTCTTCGTAGTGCCACGTTGCTGCTGATGCTGGGTTCAATTTGCGGCTGCGGTATTTCCAATCTCGCTGTACGTCAGACGCCAGCGCAATCGCCCTTGCGTTTAGAGGTTGCGCCCCTGGGTGGAGAAGTGCCCTTGGGTACGCACGTGACCGTGCATGTGCGGCTGTGGAATACCAGCTCGACGCCCGTGCGCAATGTCGAATTTGCCTTTACCCACTCGCCTGCATTGCAGCCTGTAGGTGGCATGGGTTCCACGCGCGTGCATACCGATTACGGAGCGTTGCACGTGGAGCGTATTGCACGGCTTGAATCCAGTGGACTCGCGGAATGGTGGCTGGTGATGCGAGCCATCGCGCCGGGGGATGCGAATGCCCGCGCGCTTGCCGTGATCGATGCCACCGGCGATGCAAGCGTTGAAACCCTGCATTGGCAGGTGGCCGAGGCGACCGGCGGGCCGGATGAAATGTCCTCGGAAAATGACCCTGTCGCGCTGGCACGCATGTATCTTGCGCTAAGCCAGGAGCATCGCGCTCGCGGCCGCTGGCGCGATGAACTGCATGCGCTGTATGCCGCGCGCGTGTTTATCGATCAGGCCACCCCCGCGCAACTCGCCGATGTCACCTGGGCGGACTATGCTGATCGCGTTTCTGAGTTATACCTACAGGAATACGGCGTCGGACCGGCGCCTTTGCTGCAAGCTGCCTTGCCGCGCAGCAGTACGCTGGTCGGCGTGGTCTTGGATAAAGCCAGTCAGACGCCCCTGGCCGACGCGACAATCACACTGCGCTCCACGTTGACCGATGCGATTTATGCGACGGTGACAACCAATGCCGAAGGCGCCTATGAAATATCTGATTTAGGCGTCGAAGCCAGTGTGATGGTCGCCGCGCTGCCGGGTTACCGGACCACCTTGCGCGCCGGTTTTGAGATGTGTCCCAATGCGACCACGCGCCTGATTACCGAGCTTGAGCCTGAACCTCTGGCGCCGGGTTATAGCGGATTCGGCGATCTCGATCTGGCCGAGTTGCATGGAACCTTGAGCGGCTACCGGGGCGACGGGACCTCGGATGTGGAAGTGATGTTGGTGGGGGCCGATACGCGCGCGGTGCTGACCGATGAGAACGGTGAATTCCGTTTTACCGATGTGACTCCCGGCGACTACACGTTTGTGGCCATGAAACCCGGTTTCGCCGCGATTGAGCTGCACGCGCTTAACGTTACGCCGGGCGGTGTGGTCGAAGTGCAGTTCACGCTTGAGCCGGAATAACCAGCTGCCTTCCGTGTATCAGTCGCTGTGCTCGCCTGACCCAGGCAAGGACTCACTCTGTAGGGAACGAGGCTTACGAAATACCGTCATAGAGAGTTAACAAATGTACTTAGCAGGAGCCGGTGCACTATGAGTTTACTTGACGGATATCTGATTGGTTGTCCCTACTGCGGGGAAGAAATTGAAATCTTGCTTGACCCTTCCGCAGGCGATCAAGACTACATCGAAGATTGCCATGTCTGTTGCAAACCCATCAATTTGCGTATCAAGTTCGACCGCGAGGGCGATCCCATCGTCACGGCGCGCAGCGACGACGAGTAGCAGTTGACAGCGATGTGTGTGCGTAGATAATTTGCGCGGCGCCGCGCTGTGGAAATTTCACTCGCGTTTTTCTGTTAACCCGTTTAGGTTGGTCGCCTCATGGATACGATGATTGAAGTTCGTAATTTGTCCAAACGCTTCGGCGCATTTACTGCGGTGAACGACATCTCCTTTTCCGTGCGTGGCGGTGAAGTGCTGGGGTTCCTGGGCCCCAATGGCGCGGGTAAATCCACCACCATGAAAATGATCACCGGCTTTTTAACGCCCACTTCCGGCAGCGTGAAAGTGAAGGGACACGATGTCGGTGAACAACCGATTGCCGCCAAACAGGCCATCGGGTATCTGGCCGAAGGCGCGCCTGCCTACCCCGACATGACCCCGGTGACTTTTTTGGAATTTATCGCACGGATACGCGGATTCAAGGGTGTAGAAATCACCCGGCGCGTGCACACCGCGATCGATAAAGCCAATCTACGCAGCGTCGCGCACAAGAAAATCGATACCTTGTCGAAAGGTTTTAAGCGCCGCGTGGGCATCGCGCAGGCGATTTTGCACGACCCGCCGGTGTTGATCATGGACGAGCCGACCGATGGCCTGGATCCCAACCAAAAACACGAGATGCGTATGCTGATTGCCGAGATGGCGAAAGACAAAGCCATCATTGTTTCGACGCATATTCTTGAAGAAGTAAACGCGGTGTGTACGCGCGCAATGATCATCGCACAGGGCCGCTTGCTGTTTGATGGAACGCCGGTGCAGCTCGAGCAGCGCTCCAAATATCACAACGCCATTCAGGTCACGCTGCGTCCCGCATCGCTGGACGAAGCGGTAATGAAATTGCGCGGTTTGCCCCATGTTAAAGAAGTCGAGGTGCTGGGTCACGACAATGGGCGGGCGCGTCTGATGATTTTTCCAGCGGGCAGCGTGGCCATCGTCGACGAGATCAGCCAATTTTTGCGTACGCAAGGTTGGCCGGTGGATGAACTGAGCGTGGAAGCGGGGCGGCTGGATGAAGTCTTCCGCAGCATCACCGTGGCGGGCGCGGAGGCGCTGACATGAACAACATCATCGCCATCACGCGCCGTGAATTAGCCAATTATTTCGCCACGCCGGTCGCCTATGTGTTCATCGTTATTTTTCTGATCCTCACCGGCGTGTTTACTTTTTATCTGGGGGGTCTGTACGAGCGCGGCCAGGCGGATTTACAGCCGTTTTTTCTATATCACCCGTGGTTGTACCTGTTCTTGATTCCGGCGTTGTCGATGCGTCTGTGGTCTGAAGAACGCAAAACCGGCACGATTGAATTACTCATGACACTGCCGGTGACCACCAGCGAGGCGGTTTTGGGTAAATTCATCGCCGCCTGGATATTCACCACATTGGCGCTGGCCTTGACATTTCCTGTCTGGATCACCGTGAACTATCTGGGCCATCCCGACAACGCGGTCATATTTGCCGGTTACTTGGGCAGCCTGTTCATGGCAGGTGCGTTTCTGGCGCTGGGTGCGGCGATCTCGGCCTTAACGCGCAATCAGGTGATTGCCTTTGTGATTACCGCGGTGCTGTGCTTCGCGTTCATTCTCAGCGGATTTCCTCTGGTGCTGGATTTCTTCAGCGGTTGGCTGCCGCATGGCGTGGTCAGTGCTATTTCGTACTTGAGCTTCCTGACCCATTTCGAAGCCGTGACCAAGGGCGTGATCGACGTGCGCGATGCGATATTCTTTTTATCCTTCATCGCTTGCTGGCTGACGGCGAACGTGATTTTGGTCGAAATGAAGAAGGCGGATTAATCCCATGTCGCATGCAAATGAATACTGCGTTGCCGGCTCTTGCCGTACTCCGCGTACTGTCTGCGAGCCGCCGCCTTGTCTTCCTGTGAATGCGAAATGGAATAGGTCATGAACAAACGTCTTTTTTCGGTGGTGGGTTTGATTTTTGTCGGCGTGTTGCTGGTGGCCATCAACGCGCTGGCGGGAATGGTGTTTAAATCGTCGCGTCTGGATCTTACCGCGGCGCATTTTTATACGCTGTCCGAAGGCACGAGGAACATTCTCAAGAATCTGGACGACACCGTGACGCTGCGCTTTTTCTTTTCGGAAAAGCTGGCGCAAAGCTCTCCGTCAATTACCAATTATGCACGCCGGGTGCGTGATTTACTGGAGGAGTTCGTAAGCCACTCGAACGGCAAACTGAAACTCGTGATTGCCGATCCCGAACCGTTTTCCGACGAGGAAGACCAGGCGGTGCAGAATCGCATGCAAGGCGTGCCGTTCGACAGTGCGGGCAGCTTGGTTTATTTCGGTTTGGTCGGATCGGGATCCACCGACGAGAAAGAAGTCATTCCATTTTTTCAGATGGATCGCGAACAATCGCTGGAATACGACATCACCCGCCTGATTTATAACTTGTCGCACCCGGTGAAAAAACCCGTCGGCATTATCAGCACCCTGCCGATCGAAGGCTTGCCGCCCAATCCGGTCATGCCGTTGCGTACTAATACTGAATGGTCGGTTCTGAATGTGATGCGCCAGACCTTTACATTGCGCTTTTTAGGCGCCGACGTTGATGCGGTGCCCGACGATATCGACGTATTGATGGTGGTTCATCCCAAAGGTGTGAGCGAAAAAACCTTATACGCCATCGATCAATTTGCGTTGCGCGGCGGCCGCGTCTTGATGTTCGTCGACCCGCTGGCGGAAGAGGATTCAACCTCGGGCGGGAGTGGCCCGCGCAGTTCGAATCCCAAGCTACTTCTCGATGCTTGGGGCGTGGAATTGGTGGACGGAAAAATCGCAACGGATATTCAAGCCGCGACGCGCGTGAGCGTGGCGGGCGGCATCCAGCCGCAATCGGTGGAATACGTGGCATGGTTGTCGCTCAAGAGCGCGAATTTTAATAAAGCGGATTTCATTGCCGGCGGGCTTGATCAAATCAACATGGCCTCGCCGGGTATTCTGAAAAAGAAAACGGATGCGGCGACCGAATTCACCGCCTTGATCGAGACCAGCGAGCGGGCCATGCCGGTGGATGCCGTGCGTTTGCAGAACCCGAATCCGGCCGAATTGTTTAATATGTATAAACCAGGCGCCGAGAAGCTGGTGCTGGCCGCGCGTATCCGCGGTAAAACCAAAAGTGCGTTTCCGCAAGGCGCGCCGGTCAAGTTCGATTCCGCTGCCGCGCCGCTGACCGAAGCGAAAGATCCGATCAATGTGATCGTGGTTGCCGATGTCGACATGTTGAGCGACCGCTTCTGGGTCGATGTGCGTAATTTCTTCGGTCAGCGTATCGCCACGCCGCGCGCGGGTAATGCCGCGTTTGTGGTAAATGCATTGGATAATTTGAGCGGCAGCAACGACCTGATCAGTTTACGCAGCCGCGGTGAATTTTCCCGCCCGTTTGAAAGGGTCAAAGAGATCCAACGCGATGCGGAAAAACGTTTTCTCGATAAAGAAAAAGAAGTGCGTGAAAAACTGAAGGAAACCGAACGTAAAATTCAGGCGTTGCAGAGTCAGAAACAAGCGGGTAACGCGGTATTACTGAGCAATGAACAACGCCAGGAAATGGAAAATTTTCGTCAGGAACAGGTGAAGACACGCAAAGAATTGCGTAGTGTTCAGCATGAGTTACGCAAAAACATTGAAGCGCTCGGGACGCAATTAAAGTTTATCAATATCGGTTTGGTGCCTTTAATTGTAGTGTTATTTGCGGCAGGAATCGGCATCTATCGTAGCCGGCGGTCGGCGGTCTAAACGTTTTTTTACGACGAGTTTGGCAGGATGGATAAGAAAAACATCGCAGTGTTAGTGATCATCACCTTGCTGGTCGTGGTGATCGCCGTCTTGCTGGCGCAACGTCGCGAAGCGGCGACCAGCGACGATGCGTTGGGTGCATTGTTTTTCCGCGATCTCGAACAAAAGCTCGATGACGTGACGACCGTCGAAATTGTGCAGGGCAAGGATCACGTCACACTGCAACGCGATGGCGAGACCTGGCGGATCAAGGAAAAAGGTGGATACGCGGCAGATTTTGACAAGCTCAAACCCCTGGTATTGAGCATTGCGAATCTGCTTAGTGTGGAAGCCAAGACCAGCAAGGTGGATCAATACGACAAGCTTGGCGTCACTGATCCCACGGCGGAAGACGCCACTCATCCCGGAGTCACTTTGAAAGATGCCAGCGGCACAACGCTTGCTGCCGTGGTCATCGGCGATGCGCACGACAGCGATGACGGGGTAAAAAAACAACTCTATGTGCGCCGCTTAAACGAGGCTCAAGCGTGGCTGGTTGAGGGCAAGGTGGATGTAATCACGGACCTTGCCGCATGGCTGAAAAAAGACCGGGTGCTGGATATTTTTCGGTCGCGGATGAAAAGCTTCGCAATCACTCTGCCGGATGGCGCGCATTATCTTGTCACTAAAACTTCGCCTGAAGAAAAGGGGTTTCAATATTCGCCCTTACCGCATAATGCCAAGATTCGTTCACAAGCCCGCCTGGACGATATGTCGGCCGCTTTGGAAAACGTGGTCCCCGACGATGTGATTTTAGCCACAGGATTTGAGTTCCCGCTCACCGGGGTAGGGCACAATGAATACCGTACTTTTGACGGGCTGGTGATCAAAACTGACCTGCAGCAAAAAGACAACAAGTGGTACGTTAAATACAGCGTATCGTTTGACGCGAACATCTCTGCAAAGAGTGCTGAAGCGGACTCTGCTAAGGTGAAGCAGGAAGCTGATTCAATGGCTCAGAATCTCAAGGACTGGGTGTTTGTGATTCCGGAAGCCAAGGCGGGATTAATGAACAAAAAGATCAACGACGTATTAATACTCTCGACCCCCTAACTTTGGAATGACTTCCAGCAGGTATCAGTGAAATAGCTTCCGGATTCCATCCAGCCAGCGTGAACGCTGTTTCTTCGGTGTCTTTTTCTTCTGTGTGCTTCCTGATGCTTTTAGGTTGGCCGTATGTTTGCTGAAAGGGTTTGTTGATTCTTCTTCAAGATTCCACGGCAGAACATCATCATGAGCTACAGAATTAAGGACGTGACCTTCGCCTAAGGGATGACGTTGCTGAGAAATATCCAATTCTTTATCGAAGTCGAAAAACCGTTCAATCTCGGTATCACGTGCGTCTGCAAGCAGAGGCTCGGGTGCTTTGCTGCTATTGGGTAGGCTTTTGCTCAGGTTGGTGGCATCAATGATGTCGTGTGAAGAAGAAACCGTTTTAACACGACTTGGCGTCTCTACCCGGCTGCGATAAGCCGGATCTGTTGGCTTCACACCGGAACGGTTTGGTACCTGCTTAGCTGCGGTCGCCACATGATCCGCGGGCCGATTTTTTGGATTGAGACGGGGTGCCGGTGTCGGAGTGTTTTTTATTTCCCGAGGCGCTGCAATAACACCGCTCGTAGCGGCTGTTATGTTTAATTTGGATTTGGCCTGACGCGTGTTGTTTTGCGTCGTGCTCGTAGCAGGTGTCACTGAAGATCGTTCCTTGATCGCCGCCGGGTGAGCGGATTCATTCGTTGTGGTGGTTGTTGGAACAGAACCGCCAGGTGCGGAAGTAACTGGGTTAGGTGTCTTTGGAGTTGAGGAACGCCGGACTTTCGCCGTAGCCGCCTGGTGAGTCAGGCTGGTACGCACCTGGGCTAATACCTCGGACAGACGATTTCCCCATTCATGTTCACCGTTGATCGCGATGAAGTGGCTAATAGGGGTATGGGTCGGCCTATTCGCTAATACCTGCGTGGTGACAACAGGCGCTGGAATCGATGATTGGAATTTGGAAATTTTAATTATTTTTCCCGCCAGTTGTATCCCCCATGTACGACGCTCAACAGCCGAGTAGGGTATCGTTGAACTGTTGCATAGTTGCACTGGGACTTGCGTTTGACTGGTTAATTTAGCCAGTACGATTTGTTCTTCCGGGCTAACATTGTGCTCGTCTACCAGCAATGCATCGTAATGCTC
The DNA here is from genome assembly GCA_964532385.1 of uncultured Gammaproteobacteria bacterium. GTDB lineage: Bacteria > Pseudomonadota > Gammaproteobacteria > SG8-11 > SG8-11 > UBA6921. Next base: position 15,561 of record CAZHHW010000041.1, read on the forward strand.
GATACGTTCCGCAATGAAGTCGGCATCAAAGGATATTTCAGTGCTGTCTTGAATGCCTTGGGCGGCAAGAATAATCTGCAGCACTCTGCGCCGGGTTTTTGAGTGCGCAACGATCAGTACATTGGGTAAGGCGTGATCTGCGGTTTGCGCATAGCGCGGTCGACTCGACAACGGAGCTTTGGCTAACAGACTTCGATGGGTCGCCAAGTTGTACAATTTCCCCACCAGATTGTCGACCCAGTCATCGCGGTAGGTGCCCGGTGTTATCGGGACGGCCGTACTTTCATTAAATAATACCGGAACATTGCTTTGATCGAGCAGTCTTTCTATTCGGGTGAGGGAGGCATCGTCGGCTTGGTCCAAATCAACCAGCAAAACATCGGGGTACTGCCCATCACGAGTAAGATCGTAGTCACGAAAACCGGACATGCCGACGACACGGGGACCGTGCTGTTCGATTAAACGTTTGAGGTGTTCGCGTTGATTACGGGAGACTGAAACAATGGACACCCGCATGGCGGGTGAGCCGGGCTGCTGCTTGGGTTCCATTAGATCACCCCTTAGTCCAAACAATGACTTAGCGCTACAAATGAGCGGTTCGGCGAAAGTTTGACTAGCTTAACATAATTCACCCCTCAAAAAGCAAGTGAAGGTATGCAGCCTTTACATATTGGCAGGGGGATTATTTAGAAGTGGTTTGAGCGCGCAGCTTGGCATCGCGTTCAGCATTTTCACGCAGCAAAGTCTGGATTTTATTTTCCATTTCTTTCAAGCGTGCTTTTAGAAATACCTGTTCCTTGGCCGTTTCTTCCTGCTCACGTTTCGCTTCTTCGATCTGAGCGTCCAATTCCCCGGTTTTAGATTTGGTTTGCTTGGGCGCAGGAGTCTTAGGCGCGGGCCGCGTTGTGCGGGTCTCGATTTCGTGATGTGCAGTTGCTGCATCAATGCTGCGAGCTTGTTCTGGTGTGGGTACGGTGAGGTAAACCCCGGCACGCAAACGATTCAGTTTGCCGTTTTCAAAAGCTTTTGGATTGGCGGTATACAAGGCCCACATCATTTGTTCATTATTGATAGTTGCATCAGTCGATACTTGCTGCGCAACGTGTGCCAAGGTTTCCCCTCGCTTGGTTGGGCCGTACTTCTGTGCAGGGGCCGGTTCTGGAGTAGCCGCTTCATCAGCGGTTACAGAAGAGGGTGCCGTATCAGTCACAGGTGTGGCATCTTCTTGCGCGTGCAAAGTTGCTGAACTGTAAACTGTGACCAGTAACAATAATGCTATCGAGGTTGAATTCATGGCATCAATATAAAAAATAGTTTGGGCCTAGCGAAGCATTAAACGAGAATTTCTTCAGTTATTCAATAGACGGTGTCGCAGGTTGAAGCGTTTTTGCTTTTTGATATCCATGATTGCATGATGCGCCTCTATGAATAATGCCAGAGACCGTCGGCAAATCCTCTCCTGGTCCATGTACGACTGGGCCAATTCTGCCTATGCCACCACCGTGATGGCGGGTTTTTTCCCTATATTCTTCAAACAATATTGGAGTGCGGGTGCGGATGTAACGCAAAGTACTTTTCATTTAGGAGTGGCAAATTCGCTTGCCAGTATCGTCATTGCAGCGCTTGCGCCGTTGCTGGGCGCAATCGCCGACCGGGCTTCAGCACGCAAAAAATTTCTACTGATGTTCGGTTTGCTGGGTGTGGTGATGACGGGCAGTTTATATTTTGTCCAGCGCGGAGATTGGGTTGCGGCCACTGTTTTGTATGTTCTGGCCTCGGCGGGTTTTTTGGGCGGCAATATTTTTTACGACGCACTCTTGGTAAACGTGGCGCAACCTAATCAGCGCGACCGGGTATCGTCGCTCGGTTATGCGTTGGGATATTTAGGTGGAGGTTTATTGTTTGCGGTGAATGTGTGGATGACACTGCAACCCCACACGTTTGGGCTGGCTGATGCCGGCGAGGCGGTGCGTTTATCGTTTGTGTGCGTGGCATTGTGGTGGGCGGTATTTGCATTACCGTTGCTGATCTTCGTGAAAGAGCCACATGGCGACGATACGAAGCTGGGCCTGGCCGCAATCAGTCAAGGTCTGCGCCAATTTGTGCAAACCTTCCGTGAAATCCGTCAATTACGTACGGTATGGCTGTTTCTAGCCGGCTATTGGTTGTATATCGATGGCGTGGATACGATTATTGTAATGGCGGTGGACTATGGAATGGCGCTGGGTTTTGACTCCAACAGTTTAATTGTCGCCCTGCTCATCACCCAGTTCGTAGGATTTCCTGCTGCGCTGGTGTTTGGCCGTCTTGGCGAGCGTGTCGGGTCCAAGGCCGGTATCTTAACCGCGATTGCGGTCTATATCGGCGTTACCGTGTGGGCATATCAAATGTCGAGCGTGTGGGAGTTCTACGCGCTCGCTATTACCGTGGGTTTGGTGCAAGGCGGCATCCAGGCGTTGAGCCGTTCCATGTTTAGCCGGCTTATACCCCAGGATAAATCCGCTGAATTTTTCGGTTTCTACAACATGCTAGGTAAATTCGCCACGGTGATCGGCCCATTACTGATGGGTTGGGTTGGGATAATGAGCGGTAGTCCACGTGTGGCCATCCTGTCGTTAATCGCATTATTCGTTGCCGGAGCCTCTGTGCTTTGGCTGGTGAATGAACGCCCTGCGAGTAGCAGTTAATATCCTGTAAGTTACTAGGGCCAAGTTTTTACAATTTAAGCGCCGGAGAAAGCCGGACGAATTTTATGTCCTGCAATCCTTCCTGTGGCATACGGGTTAAGGAAGCATCGCGTGTTAGCGCAGGAACGGTAAAGTACGCCATGCGCACCGAATTCGAACTTCGCCGAACACGATATTGATCAGCCATCGCGCCGGCGCATATGGTTTTGGGCAATAATTGGCGGACTGATTTCCTTGTGATAGCGTAATTTCTTGATTGCCGGCGTATTCGCAGTGATATAGGACGGAGTGGGCAATGTTCAAAAGAGTGCCCGCAGTGCTAAGGATTTGTGGCGCGGTGGTATTGATACCCGCGGTTGTATCTGCCGCGCCTGCGGAACGTGAAGCTGCAATGCGTGCTTTTATCGACGCACCCGCGAACCACGTTATTAACACCCGCCGGGAAAATGGTGCGGTCCAGTTTATCGGTGCCAGTCCCAGCCAGCCTATCCCGGAAACATCGTTACTGCGCCGGCCGGAAGATCGAGCTCGCGCCTTTTTGAAATCCAAGCGTGATTTATTCGTAGATCCAACGACCCCGCTCGAATTAGTCACGACCCGCGTGCAGGATAATGCCGCTGTGGGAATTAGCCATGTGCGTTTTCAGCAAGTGTTCCATGGAATTCCGGTGCGCAGTGCCGAAGCGGTCGTGCGTTTGAATGCGGAAGGTATTACCGCAATAAGTTCCAAGCTGATCTCCACGCCCATGCAATTGGCGACCACGCCCTTGGTCAGCGGCGATGCGGCGGCAAACACGGCGCAAAGCGTGGTTCTTAAAAAATATGGACCGGTACCCGCGACACTGAGTGTGCCAAGGCTTGAGATATTAGATGTGGGGATTTTTCATGGCCAGTCCGGTCAGCCGCAGTTGACCTGGTTTATCACGGCGGGCGGTGATGCGTTGTATGAACGGATCTGGATTAACGCCGTCACTGGAGCATTAGCGTATTCATACAGCCAATTCACCGATGCGCGCAACCGGCGTGTTTTCGATGCGAATAATGGTTCAATCATTCCGGTCGTCCCTGCGCGCAGCGAAGCGCTTTCCTCCACTCCTTCCGGCGTTCCGGATGTCGACAATGGATTTAATTTCGTCGGAGATTTCTGGGATTATTTTTACACGGTACTAGGTCGTGACAGTTATGATGGCCAGGGTGCCGCGCTTAACTCGATCGTACGCTATTGCAATAACAGCACCGGCTGTCCCTTCAAAGGCGCGTATTGGGATGGGACCTTGAGCGTGCAAAAAATTTTCCTGGGTGCGGGTTACGCGACAGACGATGTGATCGCGCATGAACTTACTCACGCCGTCATCGACTACACCTCCAACCTGATTTACTCGGGCGAGTCAGGTGCATTAAATGAATCCTATGCAGACATTTTTGGCGAAACCATTGACCTGTGGAAGGATTATGGCGACGACACGCTGAACGTGCGCTGGATGATTGGTGAAGAGTTGTCCGGGTATGCCGGCACCGGGATTCGTAGTCTACGCAATCCAGCATTGCACGGGCAGCCTGAGCGAGTGAGCGATTCCAGCTACCTGTGCACGGCGGCCGATAATTTTGGTGTGCACCAGAATAGCGGCGTGCCCAATCACGCCTATGCCTTAATGGTCGATGGCGGCAGCTACAACGGTTACACCATCAATGGGATCGGGCTTACCAAGGCGGCCAAGATTCAATATCACACTTTGTTGTTTTTGCCGGAGGCGAGCCGCTTCGTCGACAATTTCGATGGACTGAATCAGGCCTGTAGCGAATTAATCGGCAAGGATGGTTTAGGAATAACACATGACGATTGCGCACAAGTAAAAAAAGCCGCGCTTGCAGTTGAAATGACAACAACCCCCTGTCAAGGCGCCGTACCGCCCGCTCCCCCCGGCGCGCCTCCGCTTCCCGTTGCGGCTGTGCCGGGCCAATGCCCGGTGGGGCAGGTCGTGCAAAACTTCTTTGCCGATGATTTCGAAAATACGACGTCCGGAAACTGGGTCACGGCCGCCGCCAGCGGTACAAATCACTGGTTGGGCGGTACGGGAAATCCGAGCATTTATTTTTCCACCAATCCCGCCAGCGGCAATTTTGCGCTGTACGGCAAAGGCGGGCTGAATGCCAGTGATTCCAGTGTGATGATGAAAAACGATGTGATTGTGCCCGCAAAGGCATTCATGCAATTTTCCTCCAGCTACGATTTTGAAACCGCTTTCGACGGCAGTGTTATCGAATACAGTGTCGATGCCGGCAGTAGCTGGCAAGACGCCGGAGCATTGATCAAGTATGGCCGTAACTACGATGGCGTTTTAGTGAATGGTGTAAACAATTCATTAGGCGGGCGCGCGGCATTCACTGGCCACACCGGGGGCGCGTATGTTGACAGCCAGTTGGATTTGAATCCTTTGGCTGGCCGAAATGTGCGTTTCCGGTTTCACATGAGCACCGATAATCTGGTCGCCTCGCCGGGAATATGGATCGATACTCTGTCTATTTTTACCTGTGCCGCGACCACGGGGGGCGTGGTTTTCACGCCCGCGCAGGGATTAAGGACCACGGAAGCAGGTGGCTCAGCGAACTTTAACGTGGTATTGCGCACGGCGCCCACCGCGGATGTGGTTTTGACATTTGCATCCAGCAATGTTCGCGAGGGTACAGTTTCACCTGCGGTCGTGACATTTACTCCATTGAACTGGAATGTCCCCAAGACCGTGGCGGTGACCGGTGTCGACGACGTTGTGGATGATAACGATGCGGCCTACGCCATTACGACCCGTATCGTAAGCGCCGATTCAAGTTATAACGGGTTGGTGGCGCCGGGTATCGACGCGATTAATGTCGATAACGACGACGCGGGTTTACTGACGACACCGGCAAGCGGCTTGGTTACTACGGAAGCCGGTGGGAAGGCGACCTTCACTGTCGCATTAAAGAGTCGGCCGCTTACCGATGTGACGCTGAATTTTACCAGCAGCGATAATCGCGAAGGCATGATCCTCGGCTCCAGTGAAACCTTCACGCCAGCAAACTGGAATCAGGCGCGCACTATCACGTTCAAAGGCATCGACGACAATGTGATTGATGGGAACGTGGCTTATTTTGTCGCAATCAATGTAAGCAGTCTGGACTCGAACTACGCCAGTTTAGGCGTGCTTAAAATCAATGCGGTGAATGCTGATAATGATGGGGCCAGGTTTGTTGTCACTCCGGCCGATGGTTTAACAACTTCCGAGATGGGCAGTAAGGCAACCTTCCTGGTGCGCCTGGCGAGTAAACCCTCCGCCAGTGTATTGCTGAATATTGCGTCGAGTAATCTTGGCGAAGCAACCGTCGCTCCTGCGGCGCTGACCTTTCAAAGCGCAAATTGGGACATTCCACAACCCGTCACCGTCACAGGTGTCGATGACGCCGTGCTGGATGGCGATGTCCCGTACACGATTATTTTGAGACCGGCGGTCAGTAACGATGTTAATTACAATGGTCTGGATGCGCCGGATATCACCCTCGTCAATCTCGACAATGACAAGGCCAATATCGTGGTCATGCCGGGACCCGATCTGTACACGACGGAGTCCGGTGGGACCGCCACCTTCAGCTTGGTACTGACCAAGGCTCCGGCCGGCAATGTCTCGATTGAACTTTCCAGCAGTAATCCGGCGGAAGGCATGGTGAATCGATCGACGATCATATTTACCGCCAGCAACTGGAACAAGCCCACGCTGGTAACAGTGACAGGTGTTGACGACAATACGCTCGATGGCGATGTTTTGTATTCCATCGTCACTTCGCCCGCCATCAGCGGCGATGTTGTCTACAACGGCATGAATGCCCCGGATGCGTTTCTGGTGAACCGTAACAACGATGTGGCGGAGGTCATCGTTAGCCCGGCGGCTCAATTGATTACTACCGAGGACAAAAAAACCGCGACCTTTAGCGTTTCGCTGGCCAAACAGCCCAATGCCGGCGTCAGTATGTCGTTTACTTCGTCGAATCCTGCTGAAGGCAAAGTGACGACGGCACCGTTATTGTTTACCACCGCCAATTGGAATATCCCGCAAACCGTCACGGTCACCGGCCAGGATGACAATATCGCGGATGGCGATGTCAGATACGATGTGAGCATTGATCTGTCGGCCAGCGACGATCCCGGCTATCGCGTGCTTGCGCCATTGAGTGTCGGCTTTATCAATCGCGATAATGAAAACCAATCGGTGCAGCAAGCGGGTGGCACACCCGCCATGTTGATTAATGCCGGCGGGGCTTTGATAACGACGGAGGATGCGGGCGCCGCAACATTCACCGTGACACTCAATCATCGTCCCTTAGGCGATGTCTATATTTCCCTGGCCAGCTCTAATAAATCGGAAGGGACGGTGCATCCTGAAACCCTGAGCTTTACCACCGCCGATTGGGATAAAGCCAAGACGGTACGGGTGATCGGCGTGAATGACAACACGATTGACGGCGATGTGAATTACTTCATTACGCTCACCGTCGACGCGGTGAATTCACAAGACTTCGAATTTGCGGCTTTGGCACCGACCCAGATGAAAGTGATCAATAAAGATAACGATAAGGTCGCGAGCGGAGCCTTGAGTGGATTATTTCTCGTGATGCTGCTTGTGGTTTTAATACAGCGTCGTCGTTGTTTCCTTGCATAGATCAGCCTTCTGTCATACCAAAACGTTCTTAAAGTCAGCCATGTGCGTACCGATGTGCTACGCGAGCCGGCAGGTTTGCGATTCGCCGTGGGTATTTCCCGACAGCATGGGGTGCAACCATCATGTATACCAATCCATTAAATTCATGTTACGGAAATCCTTGCGTACAGGGACTGCCGCCGCGCGCAAATCCTGCGAACCCGCCGCTCGCAGGGGCACCGGCGCAAACGGCTGTCGATTCGTTGAGCCTTGACGCCTTGAACAGCGTGCCTCAGTTTCTCTACGGCAACATGATCGAAGCACTCAATCAAGAATTCGGTGTTACCAGTATCGGAGCAGCCTCAGCCGATGCGGCACCGCTCACATTCAAGGATCTGATTGATCGCATCACGGCAGTCATCGCACCCTTGAGCAGCGCTGCATCGGACAGCTCGCCGGATGAAGTCAATACCCGTGTACACCGTGCGCTGCAACAAGCCATGCAAGACAGCAAAGAAGTGCTGCGTCACTATGGAAAACTCGACGCCGCCACGGAACAGCAAATCGACGACACGATCGCCGCGATCCTGAACCCGCCGGCGAATAACGGCGCAACAATAGCCAATGTGACTGTTCCCGAGGTAGCCGCAAATAACAGTGTCGCGGCGGCGGCCTATGCCAGTATTGACCGCAGTCAATCCACCTTGATCCAGATTAAAACCCGCGAAGGCGACCTGGTTACGATCGACTTAAGCAAACAGTCCGGCGCAAGCGTCACCACGGCGTACGGCGCGAGCAACGGCACGCAAGTCACCGCGCAACAGCAAACCCAGTACCAATCCTCGCAGTTGAATTTTTCGGTGCAAGGCGACTTGAACAAAGATGAACGCCATGCGATCGAGAAGTTATTGAAGAAAGTCGACCGGATTGCGGACAAGTTTTACAGCGGCGATGTGACGGCGGCTTTCAAGAAAGCCAGTCATTTGGGCTTCGATGCGCAGACCTTGGTGGGTGTCTCGTTGAGCATGAATTATAGCGAGACCACCAAAGCCATTAGCGTTTATCAAGCCGTGGGTGATACCACGTCTGCCACTACGCCGGCCACGATTCCCGCTACGCGCGGCACACTGCCGGACGCGGCGCAGTTCGCCCAAGGCGTGCACGATGTGATCACCGATCCCACGGCGCAACAGGTGTTGGCAAATCCCGCGCAGAGTATGGGCAAACTGGTGGAAGCGGCCACGCAATTAAAAAATGATACCCGGCACCCGGCGGGGCACAGTCTTGATGATTTAACCAAAGCATTGAAGGCCATTATCGATGCGGTGGTCAACTTGGCCGGTTCCACTGCTCCCGCCAACGTGGTGCAGGAGCCCACTCAGGCCATCGCGGCCTAACCCTTTACATCGCGGCAATGCGTGTGTGCTGTTCGCGCAGTTTGGCGAGCGCCGATTGTGTCTCCTGCAATTTTGCACGCTCTTTGTCGACCACGGCCGCGGGAGCTTTGTCGGCAAAGCTGGGGTTTGCAAGCTTCGCCCCGATGCGTTCGAGCTCGCCGGAAAGGCGTTCCATTTCTTTGCTAAGACGCGCCAGCTCCGCCGTTTTGTCGATTAATCCGGCCATCGGAATTAATACTTTCATTTCGCCGACCAGGGCGGTTGCCGATTCCGGGGGTTGCGCCGCGGCGTCAAGCCAGGTGATGGACTCGATGCGTGCGAGTGCAACCACGAAGTTGCGGTTTTGTGTCAGTAAACGCTGATCTTCTGCGGAACCATTTTGCAGCGACACCGGCAACGCTTTACTCGGGTTGATGTTCATACCGCTGCGGATTTTGCGCACGCCCAGTACGAAATTCATGATCCAGTCCATGTCGGCGGCGGCTTGCAAATCGATCTGCATTTCATTTACGGCGGGATATTCGCGCCGCATCAGGGTATCGCCGCGAACCCCCGCCAAAGGCGCCACACGTTGCCATATTTCCTCGGTGATGAACGGCATGATGGGGTGCGCCAGACACAAGGCGCGTTCCAGCACGTGCACCAGCGTATGGCGCGCGCCGCGCTGTTGCGCGGGCGTGCTGTCGGCGGAAGTCAGCACTGATTTTGTCAACTCCAGATACCAGTCGCAGTAACCGTTCCACAAGAATTCATAGATCGCCTGCGCGGCATGATCGAGCCGATAGTGTCCGATGGCTTCATGCACTTGCCTGATGGTCTCTTGCAGGCGGGTAAGTATCCAGCGATCCGGCAAGCTTAATTGCAATTCTCCGCCCTGAGCTCCCGTATCCTGACCCTCGGTGTTCATGAGTACGTAGCGCGCCGCGTTCCAGAGTTTATTGCAAAAATTACGGTAACCTTCGATACGTGCCAGGTCAAAGTTAATATCGCGTCCGGTGGAGGCCAGCGCCGCGAACGTGAAGCGCAATGCGTCGGTGCCGAAGGCGGGAATGCCGGCGGGGAATTCGTCGCGCGTGGCTTTCTCGATACGCTTGGCCATATCGGGTTGCATCAGACCGGTGGTGCGTTTTTTCACCAGCGCTTCGAGCGTAATACCGTCGATCAGGTCGATCGGATCGAGGATATTGCCCTTGGATTTCGACATTTTCTGGCCATGCGCGTCGCGCACCAGGCCGTGAATATAGACTTCGTGAAACGGCACTTCACCGGTGAATTTCAGGCCCATCATAATCATGCGGGCCACCCAGAAGAAAATAATGTCGAAACCCGTAACCAGGACCGCGGTCGGATAAAAGGTTTTCAGTTCGGGTGTTTGCTCCGGCCAGCCGAGCGTGGAGAACGGCCACAGCGCCGACGAGAACCAAGTGTCCAGTACATCATTGTCTTGAGTGAGGTTCTGCGCCTCGCCGGTTTTTTCCATTGCTTGCGCGTGTGCTTCGCTGGCGCTGCGTGCAACGTAGAAGTTGCCGGCTGCGTCATACCACGCTGGGATGCGATGGCCCCACCAGATTTGCCGCGAGATGCACCAGTCCTGGATATTGCGCATCCAGTCGTAATAGGTATTCTTCCAGTTGTCGGGTACGAAGCGGATCTGGCCGGTTTCCACGGCCTTGATTGCCGGTTCGGCCAGCGGCGCGACTTTCACGAACCACTGGTCGGTGAGCAAGGGTTCGATGACGGCGTGGGTACGGTCACCACGCGGCACCATTAGTTTATGAGGCTGCACTTTTTCCAGCAGCTTCTGTGCTTCCAAATCGGCAATGATGCGCTTGCGTGCGACGAAACGGTCAAGGCCGCGATATTGGATAGGAATTAATTCGGAGGAAAATATATGGCTCTTATGAGTATCTTCAATGAGCATCTTTCCACCACCAGATGAAGGCGCGCGATTACGAAATTCCTGTTCAGTCTCAGTGGTCGCGCTAATAATTTTTGCGTCCATGGTGAAGATATTAAACAAACCGCCATTTGGTTGATTCTTGAATTCTGGGGTGTCTTTATTTCGTTGCCACACGGCATAGTCATTAAAGTCATGGGCCGGAGTGATTTTCACGCAGCCGGTTCCAAACTCCCGGTCCACGTAATCGTCGGCAATGATCGGAATCT
>CAZHHW010000042.1:0-25838 GCA_964532385.1 uncultured Gammaproteobacteria bacterium
GCTGTCCACATAGGCTCCGATGTTGACATACGACGGCATCAGCACCACGCCGGAGGCGATGTACGCTCCCTTGCGCACCGTGGCCGGGGGCACCACGCGCACGCCGTTTTCGCGGAACTCGCGCGAACTCGCATCGGCATACTTGGCGGGCACTTTGTCGTAGTAGTTGGTGAAGCCGCCTTTCATGAACACGTTGTCTTCGATGCGGAACGACAGCAACACGGCTTTCTTCAGCCATTCATTCAGCACCCACTGGCCGTTTTTCTTTTCCGCCACGCGCGCCTGGCCCCGGTCCAGCAGGGCAATGGCTTCCGACACCGCTTCCTTGACGTGGGTTTCGACATTGCGCGGTGTGATATCGGCGCGGCGTTCAAATGCGGCGTCGATAATTTTCTGGATCTCGTTCATGCCTGCTTCTCCGTGGTTGAAAATCGATTCATTACAGCGACTCCATAAACGCGCGCATGCGTTGCGCGGCATCGATGCATTCTTGCGTTTCGGCGACCAATGCGATCCGCACATAACCTGCGCCGGGATTCATGCCGTGCGCGTCACGCGACAGGTAACTGCCGGGTAATACCGTGACATTTTGCTGGGCGTACAAACGGCGGGTGAATTCGGTGTCGGAGAGCGGCACATGCGGCCACAAATAAAATGCGCCGCCGGGCTGCTGCACATCGAGTACGGGCTGCAATATTTTGATCACAGCGTCGAACTTGGCGCGATACAGCCCGCGATTTTCGCGCACATGGACTTCATCATCCCATGCGGCCTGACTTGCTGTTTGGACGTACAGCGGCAACGCACAACCGTGATAGGTGCGATACAGCAAAAATTTTTCCAGCACGTGCGCGTCGCCCGCCACGAAACCGGAACGCAGACCCGGCACATTCGAACGTTTCGACAAGCTGTGAAACACCACACAGCGGCGATAGTCGGTGCGTCCCATCGCGGCCGCCGCTTGCAGCAAACCCGCCGGCGGGTGCAGTTCGTCGAAATATAATTCCGAGTAGCATTCGTCGGACGCAATGATGAAGTCGTAGCGATCCGCCAGTTCGATGATGCGTTGCAGTTGCGCCAGCGGCATGATCGCGCCGCTGGGATTGCCGGGGCTGCACAGATACAGCAACTGGCAGCGCGTCCAGACATTTTCTGGAATGGCGTCGAAATCCGGCAGAAAACCGTTGTCGGCCGTGACGTTGAGAAAATACGGTTGCGCACCGGCCAGCAAGGCCGCACCTTCGTAGATCTGATAAAACGGATTGGGCATCAAGACCAGCGGCGCGCTGCTGCGCTCCACCACCGCTTGCGCAAATGCAAATAAGGCTTCGCGCGTGCCGCCCACCGGCAGCACATGGCGCTCCGGGTCGATGCTCGCGTCCGGCAGCTGAAAGCGCCGCGTCAGCCAGGCGGCGATCGATGCGCGCAGCGGCAATAATCCCTTGGTGGCGGGGTAGGCCGACAGTCCGCTCAGCGCGCGCGTGAGGGTGTCGATAATCAACGGCGGCGCCGGATGTTTGGGCTCGCCGATCGACAGCGCGATGTGCGGCGCGTGGCTCGCGACACGCACGCCCGCTTTGAGCTGGTTCAGCTTTTCGAACGGGTAGGGCTGGAGTTTGGAAAGATCAAGGTTCATGAATGAATATTAACGCAGAGCAAAGCGTGACAGGTTCAACCGGTGGGTGAAGACGCCAAGTGACTCGCATGCCCCCCGCGACAGCGGGCGTCCGGAAAAGGGTTAAATGAAGATGGTTGTATTCTGAAGTTTCCGTAAATTCTTGTACACGCTAAAAACCGGCCGCCAGTATAGTGCATCCCATCATGCCCACCAATGCCAGACACCTTGCCTTGCCCATTCTGAGTTTATTGTACTCGGCCACATTATGGGGCGTGCTGTGGTATCCGTTGCGCGAACTGGATAAAGCCGGACTGCACGGCGTGTGGAGCACCTTGGTGTTGTTCGGTGCGGCACTGCTGGCCGGCGGGTGGCTTGCGTTCCTGAAACTGCGCGCCGTGCGCGGCGCGTGGCCGGCCTTGTTCGCGATGGGTTTGGCCAATGGTTGGTGCAATGTCGCTTTCATCGTGGCGATTCTGGACGGCAATGTGGTGCGCGTGACCTTGCTGTTTTTTTTGTCGCCGCTGTGGGCCACGCTCTTGGCGCGTGTGTTACTGGGCGAGCGCATTTCATTGCATGCCTGGGGGATGTTGGCGCTGGCGTTAGGCGGGGCGATCACGATGTTATGGGATGCGGACCTCGGCTATCCGTGGCCGCAGAGCACAGCGGATCTGTTGGCAATTTCCTCCGGCGTCGCATTTGCGTTATCCAACGTGTTCATACGCAAGACGGAGGCGGCGCCTCTGCAAGTTAAAACGGCCTGCGCGTGGCTGGGTGTCGTCATCGTTGCGTTGTTGTGGATCGCCGTGAGCCGCGCGCAGATCCCGCAGGTGTCGACAGGCGTGTGGTGGAGTGCGGCGGCCTTAGGGATGTTCGGCATTCTCACCATGACGGTGGCGGTTCAATATGGGGTAACGCACATGCCGGTGCACCGCTCGGCGGTCATCATGTTGTTCGAGCTGGTCGCCAGCACGGTATCGTCGCAACTGCTCACCGATGAAATCGTGCAGCCGCATGAATGGGTGGGCGGCGCGCTGATTACCCTGGCGGCCTATTTCGCGGCCCGCGCGCATCTGGAGAATCGACATGACTCTGATTAAACGCCTCGCGCATGCGAGCGTACTGGTGGCAGATCTTGATATTTCGCTGCGCTTTTACTGCGGTGTGTTGGGCATGACGGTGGACGCCGCGCGTCCTGACTTGGGTTATCCCGGCGCCTGGCTGTGGGCGGGGGAGCAGCAACTGCATCTGCTGCAACTGCCGAATCCCGATCCGCGCGACGGCCGCCCCGCGCACGGGGGACGCGACCGGCACACGGCATTCGATGTGACCGATATTCACGCGCTGCGCAGTGCGCTTGATCAAGCAGGGGTGGATTACACGCTTAGCCGTTCCGGTCGCAAAGCGCTTTTTTGCCGCGACCCGGACGGTAATGCGCTGGAATTCACCCAGACGCCGTAAGAGGCATGGGCGATGCTGTTTTCCACCGTAGGGGCCGGTTGTTGAGTACAGCTAATTTTTTTGTTTAACGCGAAATTCTTGCATCGCGGATTCCATCGTCGATGACAGATCTTGCAGGGTTTTGCTGATACCCGCGGTGCGGGTCGCATTTTCGGCGGTGAAACCGACGCCGTCGCGAATATGCAACACGTTGCTGTTGATTTCCGCCGCTACCGCGCCTTGCTCTTCCGCTGCGCTGGCGATTTGCGCATTCATCTCATGAATTAAAGTAACCGAACGGGTGATGGCGTCGAGGGACACCGCGGCTTCATTGGCCTGGCTGACGGTGTTGCGCACGCGTGTGCTGCTTTCGGTCATGACGCGTACGGCGTTGCTGGTGCGGCTTTGTAATTGTTCGATCATGCTGTGAATTTCTTGCGTGGATTTTTGCGTACGGCTGGCCAGCGTGCGCACCTCGTCGGCCACCACCGCGAATCCGCGGCCTTGCTCGCCGGCACGCGCGGCTTCGATGGCGGCGTTGAGCGCGAGTAAATTAGTTTGTTCGGCGATGCCGCGAATCACGTCGATCACCGAGCCGATTGAATCGCTATCGTTTTTCAACTGCGCGATGACCGCGCTGGCGTTGGTGATGTCATCAGCCAGTTGGGTGATGGATGCCACCGTGCGTTGTACCACGTCATGACCGGAACGCGCATCCTTGTCGGATTTTTCGGCCGCGACGGCCGCCTGTTCGGCGCTGCGCGCGACATCTTGTACGGTGGCGGCCATTTCGTTGGTGGCGGTCGCAACCTGATCGGCTTGACCATACTGTTCGGCGACGCTTTCATTCGCGCGTGCGGTGATATTGGTCATCTCTTGGGCGGCCCCGCCGAGCAGCGTTATCGTGCTGCCCAATTGGCCGATCAACGCGCCCAGGCGTTGCTGCATTTGCCGTGCGCTGCCGGCGATCAAACCCATTTCGTCGTTGGATGAAAAAGTGATCTCGCGCGAAAAATCGCCTTGCCCGAGCCGGTTTAAATCGTCCACCAGCAACGCGGTTGGACGCATTACTTTGGCGCGCAAAGCCAGCAGTGTGGTAAGCAGGCTCGCGCCGATGGCACCGATCAGTACGATCAATGCCAGCAAGGTATTACGCCGCGCGCTTGTGGTCGCCTCGTCTATCGCCTGTTGGCCATCGTGGCGGATGACTTCAGCGGCATGTTGTAGCAGTTCGGTGGGTTTGCGGTCCATGCCTTTTACCGCTTTGTCGCCGGCTATCGGGCTGAAACCATTCTCGGTAAAGGCCTGCTTGCCCTTGCGGTATGAGGCGCCCATCGTCAGATGTTCGTTCAAAAAAGCGCTGACCGCCTGACGGCTCGCCGTGTCTTCGATATTGTCAAGAAGTGCCTTGCCGGAAGCTTGAATGGCCGCTTCCTCCTTTTCAAATGCGAACCAGTATTTATTTAACTGTTCGGCATCCGCGCCACGCAACAAGAAATTTTTCCATTCCTGCACTTGAGTTTTAAAAGATGCCACCAACTGCAAGATGGCACGTTCGTTTGCAATTTGAACCTTGGCGGTGTGCTCGAACGCCGCTGCCGTGCCGCGGGCGATGAAGAATACATAGAACGCCGTAAGCAACATCACCGCCGAGGCGCTCAGCGTGATGGTCATGATTTTGGTGCCGATGCTGCGGAATTGTGAATTCATTTTTCGGGTCTCGTTTGACGTGGAATAAAGTCACGGTCAATGCGTGAGAGCGGGGTTACTCACGGTGCAATACTTCGTCAATGACTTTGCGTTTTAGATGCGGTGCGAACAGTTCGATGAACGCATACATGTAGCCGCGCAGATATTTACCGCGATGTAAACCGATATGGGTGGTATTGGCTGGGAACAAATGACTCGCGTCGAGGCTGCGCAAGCCGCCGTCGCGGGCGGGGTCATAGGCCATTTTGGCCAGTATGCCGACGCCCAGACCGAGTTCCACGTAAGTTTTTATTACGTCCGAATCCATGGCCGTGAGCGCCATGTTGGTCATCAGGTTTTTGTCGGTGAAGGCTTTGTTGATCAGCGAACGGCCGGAAAACGAATAATCGTAGGTGATCAACGGAAATTCGACCAGGCGCTCAAGGGTCAGTTCACGATCTTTAAGCAGCGGATGATCGGGCGGTGTCACGATGCAGAAATCCCACGTGTTACACGCCAGCGTTACCAGCGATTTATGCATGTTGGCGGTCTCGCTGGCGATGGCCAGATCGGCGACACCCGCCATGACCATTTCGGAAATCTGTTCCGGGTTGCCTTGATGGATGCGCAGGCGCACGTCCGGATATTGTTCTTTGAATGCTTTAATTGCATGCGGCAAGGCATATTGCGCTTGCGTGTGCGTGGTGGCCAGGGAGAACAGGCCTTGATCTTCTTTGGCAAATTCGTTGCCGATCTGTTTGATGTATTCGACCTCGCGCAGCACCGCTTCGGCGCGTTCTAGAATCACCTTGCCCGGCTGGGTGATCGCCACAAAGCGTTTGCCGTTGCGCTCGAAGATTTTGACCTTCAATTCCTGCTCCAGCAGACGAATTTGCGTGCTGATGCCGGGTTGCGCGGTATGGAGAAGTTCCGCCACCGCCGACACATTCAGCCCGCGGCGCGCCACTTCGCAAATGTATTGTAATTGTCTTAATTTCATAGCTGGTCTCGATAGATACGCCGGATCAACGCGTGGCGATTGCAGTCGCCGTGAATAACATTGAAGTCGGGTATATATCGACAATATGCAGCAAGAGTTAAACATTAAATCAAAATTGAGAACTTGGACGGGGCAAATGTTGGCTAATTAGTCTTGCTGCGGAATGCGCGCACGATATAACAAGATTTTGCTGAGAGGGGTCGTGTGCTTCGACGGGCTTATTAATCATGGACGCGGCCGCTGCGCGTCATGAATCCAGCCCCGCCGATG
This sequence comes from uncultured Gammaproteobacteria bacterium, assembly GCA_964532385.1. Taxonomy (GTDB): domain Bacteria; phylum Pseudomonadota; class Gammaproteobacteria; order SG8-11; family SG8-11; genus UBA6921. Next base: position 6,015 of record CAZHHW010000042.1, read on the forward strand.
AAATTCAAAACGATCATGCGGTTACCGGTGCTGTTGGCCGCCGTGACGGAAATGCAATCCGTCGCGGGCAATCCTTCATCATCGTTCCGAATTTACACAGTACGGTTGGTTATTTAGAAACCGCATCGCCGCCATGATATTTGTCTGGTCGTTAGTAGTTATACCAACGATGACTCCGGAGGGTTTTAATATGTCGACGGACGATATGAAAAATGAATCGGTTTATGCGCAGCAACGTTTAGATCAGTTTCTCAATGAAAGAGCTAAAGATCTGGGGATGTCCAGACGGCGGTTTTTTCAGCTTTTGGGGGCGGGAACAGGGGCGGCGGCGCTGGCCGGTCTGCCCATGCCTGGAATTGTCAAGAATGCGCACGCATCGCATACGGGTTCCACGGTGAAGCCGGTGCCCGCGGATCTTTTTTATGCGCTGGGCAGCAACTATGAGATGCGCTGGGAAGTCATGGCCAACAAAGGTTACCTGGTGCCCATTGAAAACTTTTTTGTGCGCAATCATACAGTGACGCCGCACATCGATTTGTCCACCTATCGGCTGAAGATTTTCGGTACCGGCGTGGAAAGACAAATAGAATTGAGCTACGACGACATCATGCACATGGCCATGGAGTCGGAGACCAAATACATCGAATGCGCCGGCAACGGCCGTAAGTTGTTTGGACTGCAAGGCGGATGCAGCCCGCCTGCCGGAACCCAATGGCTGCTGGGCGCCATCGGCGTTGCGGAATGGACTGGAGTGCCGCTGCGTGACATTTTGGAGCGCGCCGGGGTGAAAAAGACCGCCGTGGATGTAATGGCATCGGGACTGGATCCCGAAGTCGGCAGCAGTGGTCACGTAAGAAAGCCGATTTCCGTGGAAAAGGCCTTCGAAGAAGATACGCTGGTGGTGGTGGCGATGAACGGCCAGACCTTGCCCGAAGATCATGGCTTTCCAATACGCCTGCTGGTTCCGGGTTGGGGCGGCATCAACAGCACCAAGTGGGTGGGCTCGATCGAGGTTTCGGAAACCCCGCTGTATTCCCTGTGGAACACGACCACGTATGTGCTGGAAAACGGACCCGCGGCGGGGTGTTCGCCGGGCTACTATCCCTGTCCTCCACCGGTGGTCAGAGAGCAGACCATGAAGAGCGCATTTGAGCTGGCATGGCCGAAGGATGGTGTTCCGGCGACCATCCCAGCCGGCCACGCAATTACCGGCCGTGCGTGGTCGCCGCATCACAAGATCGAAAAGGTTGAAGTGAGCGTCGACGGCGGCCCCTACCTCGAAGCGACATTGGGCAAACAGAATATTCCTCAAGCTTGGGCACGTTTCAGAATCGAACTGGCGATGTCGCCGGGGACGCATACTCTACGTTGCCGGGCGACGGATAAAAAAGGGCATGTACAACCCGATGCCCCGATCTGCAACCGGCAGGGCTATTTGTATAACGCGGTGGTGCGTCACGATATTACGGTCGTATAACCATGGCCATCCCGGCATTGATCGATCCCCACGGACGGACCATCGACTACGTGCGTCTGTCGGTCACCGACCGCTGCGACCTGCGTTGTGTTTATTGCCTGCCGCAAGGCTTTAAAGACTTCGAGGAACCGGAGCACTGGCTCACATTCGATGAGATCGAACGTGTAATGCGCGCATTCGGCGCGCTTGGAGTGCGGCGTGTGCGTATCACGGGCGGTGAACCCCTGGTGCGCAAAAACGTCTCCGAGCTCGCCGCGCGTATTGCGCGGTTGCCTGGAATTTCCGACTTATCCATGAGCACAAATGCTGTACAACTGGCACGTCATGCCCAGGCCTTAAAGGCAGCGGGTGTTGCGCGTCTGAACATCAGTCTCGACAGTCTCGATGCCGAACGTTTCCAGGCCATCACGGGAGGCAAGCTTGACAAGGTCATGAGCGGGATTTTTTCCGCCAAGGTTGCCGGTTTTTATCCCATCAAGATCAACATGGTCGTGATGAATGGCATCAATGATGACGAAGTCGAGCGTGTGGTGGAGTTTTGTATTACGCACGGCTTTACGCTGCGGTTGATCGAAACCATGCCGGTCGGCGATACCGGCCGCGATGCCAGCCGTCGATACCTCGATCTACAGCAGGTGAAAGCGCGCTTGATTATGCGTTACGATCTGGTTCCTTCTGTAATGCCCGGCGGCGGCCCGGCGCGCTATTTTCAGGTGGCGGATTCCGATGCGCGCATTGGCTTTATTACTCCCATGTCGCAACATTTCTGCGCAACCTGCAATCGAGTACGCCTCTCCGCCGACGGTACCCTCTACCTCTGTCTGGGTCAGGAAGATAAATTCGAACTCCGACCCCTGTTGCGTGCGGGTATCGGCGATCATGAGCTTCTTGATGCGATCAGGCAGGCGATTGCACTGAAACCTGAACGCCATGAGTTCAAGGAAAAGCCGGATCAGGTGTTGCGTTTCATGGCTAAAACAGGCGGCTAGGATTCCGAGTCCGGGATCCGGCGCACGCTTCATTTCATTGCACAATGAATTCACGAATCGCGGCGGCGAGTTGCTGCTGCCGTGCGGGATCGTCAAGCGCGCGATTCTGATCATCCGTAATGTAGAAAATATCTTCGACACGTTCGCCCAAGGTGGCGATCTTGGCATTTTTCAGACGCACATTGCACTGGATCAATGCCTGACTGATTTGCGCAAGCAGTCCCGGGCGATCGGTGGTGATGACTTCCAGCACGGTGCGGGCATGCGCCGGATCGCTGCTGAAATTAATTTGCGTGGGAATGGTGAACTGTTTTAATTGCCGCGGCACGTGCCGTTTTGAGGCGGGCAATTTGGCGCTCGGTTTGGACAATCTCTGGGTCACGGTGTCGACAATTTCGCGCAAGCGCGCGGGATTGTTAATGGGAGCGCCGGTTTCTTCCAGCACGGTGTAGGTGTCGAGGGTGTAACGGTCCTGGGTGGAAATGATGCGCGCTTCGACGATGTTCAGGCCAAGTTGATCCAGCGCGTGAGTCACCGCGGCAAACAACGCGTCGCGGTCCTGGGTGTAAATGAAAACAGCCGTGCCGCCGCGCCCGCCCTGGCCTTGCGACTGGATTAGTACCAGCGGTTTAGCGCGATCGACATGCTGCAATATGGCCTGGGTATGCCAGACCACCCGGTCCGCCGAATAGCGTTGAAAGTAATCTGCTCCGAAACCGTTCCACAGCGCTTCGATCGCATCTTGCTGCGCGCCCAGACCCAGCAACAAGCGCAGCGCCTCGGCGCGTGTTTCGCGCACAATTTCTGTTTGGTCCAGCACATTATCGAGTCCGCGCCGGAACGCGCGCGAGGCGGCAAGATAGAGCTCCCACAGCAACGAGTCCTTCCAGGAATTCCACAAGTTTGGATTGGTTGCGCGAATATCGGCCACCGTGAGCAGATATAAATAATCGAGCGCGGTTTGAGTGCCCACCACGGCGGCGAAATCGTTGACGACTTTCGTGTCGCTGATATCTTTCCTTTGCGCAGTGCTTGACATTAACAAGTGATGTTTCACCAGCCACACCAGCAGGCGGGTATCGAATTCGCTCAAACCGTGGGTGTGCGCGAAGGCGCGCGCTTCGTCGCCACCCAGCTCGGAATGATCGCCGCCGCGGCCTTTGGCGATGTCGTGAAAGATTCCGGCGAGGTACAGCACCTCGGGTTTGGGAATGCGCTGGATGAGTTCGCTGCACATCGGCAATTCACGGGCGAATTCCGGCACCGTCATGCGGCGCAGATTGCGCACCACGAACAAGGTGTGTTCATCGACGGTGTAGTGGTGGAACAGATCGTGTTGCATTTGCCCGACGATGCGGCCGAACACCGGCAAATACTCGGCGAGCACGCCGTAGCGATTCATGCGCCGCAGTTCGTGAGTGACGCCGTGCGGCTGGCGCAACAGCTCCATGAACAGACTGCGCGCGCGTAAATCGTTACGGAATTTATCGTCGATCAAGCTGCGCTGGCTGCGGATCAGGCGAATGGTTTGTGCGCGTACGCCTTTGATTTCCGGGTGCTGCGCCAGCAGTAAAAAAATTTCCAGCAACGCGAATGGATAACGCTTGAAGACGCCCTCGTGAACGGCTTCGATGAAACCGTTACGCGTCTGAAAACGCTTGTTGATAGGCACGGGCGCGGCGGCGATATTGCCCAGAATCGCCTCGTCAAACAGTTGTAATAACATTTCATTGAGCCGGTTCAGTTCCATCACCGTGCGGTAGTAGCGCTTCATGAACGCTTCCACGGCAAGACGTGCGCCCTCTTCGCTGTAGCCGAAATGCTTGGCGAGCGTACGCTGATGGTCGAACGACAGGCGGTCTTCACGGCGCCCGGCCAGCATGTGTAAACCAAAACGCACATTCCACAGAAATTTCTGGCCGTCATTCAGCGCGGCATATTCGTCTTCGCTCAGAAATCCATGTGCTACCAAAGCATGTAAAGTACCGGCACCGAAATGGCGTTTGGCAACCCAGCCGATCATCTGGATATCGCGCAGCCCGCCGGGCCCTTCCTTGATGTTGGGCTCAAGATTGTACGAGGTATCGTGAAACTTATGGTGGCGCGCAACTTGTTCGGCGAGTTTGGCGGCGAAGAAATTCTTGCTCGGCCATATCTGGTCCGGACCCACGGCGGACAGAACCTGGTCATACAGTGACTGCGGTCCGCACAGCAAACGCGACTCCATTAGATTGGTGGCCACGGTCACGTCGGCGCGCGCTTCCTGCATGCACTCCACCACGCTGCGCACGCTGTGGCCGATCTGCAAGCCGATATCCCACAGAAACGTAACGAACTGTTCCAGGCTGCCGCGGATAGCGTCGTCGACGCGCTCCGGCACCAATATGGAAATATCAATATCGGAATGCGGATGCAATTCGCCGCGCCCGTAGCCACCCACGGCAATCAACGCGCATAAAGGCGAAGTCACTGAGCGTGCGAACGCCCGCGTCAGCAACTGATCGATCAGCCAGGCGCGCGCGTAAATCAAAGGTTCCGCGTCATGACCTTGTTCAAAACGGCTGAGCAGCGTCTGTTGTCCGCTTTGTAGCGCATGCCGGAAAACATTCAACTGATTCGGCGCGCCGGCCAGCGCGTGCTCGAAGGCGGCGGCGTCGAAAATGACGGGATCATTAAATGGCTGAGAGGGCACCACGCTATTAAATTACTTCGTCCGGCCGGCGTGTCAGGACTTCATAGCCCGTCTCGGTGACCAAAACCGTGTGTTCCCACTGGGCCGACAGGCTATGGTCTTTAGTGACGACGGTCCAGCCATCGGGCAGCAACTTTACCTGGCGCTTGCCCACATTGATCATGGGTTCGATGGTGAAGGTCATGCCGGCCTCGAGAAACATGCCGGTGCCGGGGGTGCCGTAATGCAGTATTTGCGGTTCGTCGTGGAATTTGCGGCCGATGCCGTGGCCGCAATACTCGCGCACCACGGAACAGTTATTGCTTTCGGCATGCTGTTGAATGGCGTGCCCGATGTCGCCCAGCCGCATGCCGGGGCGCACTTTGCGGATGCCGATGTACAGGCACTCGTGGCTGATGTCGCATACCCGCCGGGCACTGATTGACGGCTTGCCGACGTACAACATCATGCTGGTGTCGCCGTGGAATTCATCTTTGATTACGGTCACATCGATGTTGATGATATCGCCTTCTTTCAGGCGCTTCTCACCTGGAATGCCATGGCATACCACGTGGTTTACCGAGGTGCAGATGGATTTGGGAAAACCATTATAATTAAGCGGTGCGGGAATCGCGTGCTGAACATTGACGATATAGTCGTGGCAGATGCGATCCAGCTCATCGGTGCTGATGCCTGCCTGCACCTGGGGCGCGATCATGACCAGCACCTCGGCGGCGAGCCGGCCCGCAACACGCATTTTTTCGATATCTTCAGGAGTCTTGAGAGTAACGGACATGGCGGCTCGAAACGGGTTGTACTGTGCGCTTGCAGGTTTGTCGGTATGCCGCTTTGTATGTTATAAAGCGCGCCCAGCTTGCGTAAAATTGCCAGCTGGCCAGTAAAATACTGGTTCCGTACGCTGTTTACAACTTCACACCTGTATCGTCACGGCGGCCCGGGTGCTCACTTCATAGTGTCATCATTATAAAGTGAGTGGGCCGTTGGGATACAGGGAGGCCTAACCCAACGAGGATATTATATGTCTGCTGTCACTATGCGTGAAATGCTGGAAGCGGGTTGCCACTTCGGCCACCAAACCCGGTTCTGGAACCCCAAGATGGCTCCGTTTATTTACGGAGACCGCAATAAGATTCATATCATCAATTTGGAAAAAACCCTGTCGATGTTCAACGATGCGTTGAATTTCGCCGGCGGTGTTGCGTCACAACGTGGCACCATCCTGTTTGTCGGCACCAAACATGCCGCGCGCGATTCCGTACAACAGGAAGCCGTACGCTGCGGCATGCCCTATGTGAATCACCGCTGGCTCGGCGGCATGCTCACCAACTTTCGCACCGTCAAGCTGTCGATCACGCGTTTGAAAGAGCTCGAAGCCATGCGCGACGACGGCACCATGTTGCGTCTGGGCAAAAAGGAAGCACTGATGTTGACGCGTGAAATGCAAAAGCTGGATCGCAGTCTGGGCGGCATCAAAAATATGGCGGCGCTGCCGTCGGCGATTTTCGTGATCGATGTCGGCCACGAAGACATCGCCATCACGGAAGCGCGCAAGCTGGGCATCCCGCTGATCGGGGTGGTCGACACCAACAGCAAGCCGGAAGGCATCGATTACATCATTCCCGGCAACGACGATGCGATTCGTGCGATCCAGTTGTACGCGCGCAATATTGCCGATGCGATTCTCAATGGACGCACCGCCGCGCAGATCGGCATGTCGGAAGACGATTTTGTGGAAGTCGGGGAAGGCGGCGCGCCGTCCGAAGGCGATGCCGCGACGGTCAAGAAAGTGGCCAAGAAAGGCGTCAAGAAGGCCGCTCCGAAAAAGACTGCCGGCGCCGAACCGGAAGTTGCGGCGGGCGAACCTGCCGCCAAATAAGAGCACGCCCGGCGTGCGCCGCGCGCCGGGCGGTTTTTTTGGATCGGTCATTTGAATTCATGCGGGCGGCCCTGTAGCGCAGCCCGCGGTTGCAACGGAGGATACAGGTCATGACCATTTCAGCCGCAATGGTGAAAGAGCTGCGCGAGCGTACCGGCTCGGGCATGATGGAATGCAAAAAAGCATTGGGTGAGGCGAATGGCGATCTCGATGCCGCCGTGGAAATTCTGCGTAAATCCGGCCTCGCCAAGGCCGACAAAAAATCCGGCCGCACCGCGGCGGAAGGCTTGATTATTGTCGAAACCAGCGCCGACGGCCGCCGCGCCGCGATGGCGGAAGTGAACTGCGAAACCGATTTCGTCGCCAAAGAACCGGCCTTTATCGATTTTGCGAAAGCGATTGCCCGCCGTGTGCTGGCCAGCAAACCCGCCAATGTCGATGAGCTGGCCAAACTGCGCTTGAGCGATGCGGATGCCGCCAGCGTCGATGATGTGCGCAAGGCGCTGGTCGCCAAAATCGGCGAAAACATCGGCGTACGCCGCTTCATCGTGATGGAATCCGCGACGGGTCGCGTCGCGAATTATTTACATGGCTCACGTATCGGTGTGTTGCTGGAAATGCAAGGCGGCACGCCGGAACTGGCCAAAGACATCGCCATGCACGTGGCCGCCAGCAAGCCGGTGTGCGTCAACGAAAGCGAAGTGCCCGCCGACGTGATCGCCAAGGAAAAAGAAATCTTTACGGCGCAAGCGGCGGAAAGCGGCAAGCCCGCGGACATCATCGAAAAGATGGTGCTGGGCCGCGTGAAGAAATACCTCAAGGAAGTCACCTTGCTGGGCCAGCCCTTCATCAAGGACCCGGACACCGCCGTGGAAAAATTGCTGCAAAGCAACAAGGCCACGGTCATCCGCTTTCAGCGGTTTGAGGTGGGCGAAGGCATCGAAAAGAAATCCGGTAATTTCGCCGAAGAAGTCATGGCGCAAGTACGGGGTAACTAACCCATGCCCGCTGCCGACAAGCCGGTTTACAAACGCATCCTGCTCAAGCTGAGCGGCGAAGCCCTGATGGGCGGCGGTGAATTCGGTATCGATCCGAAAGTGATCGCCGGAATTGCCGCCGATGTGGCGGATGTTGCCAAGGCCGGGGTGCAAATGGGCCTGGTGATCGGCGGCGGCAATATTTTTCGCGGCGTGAGCCTCTCGGCCAAAGGCATGGATCGCGCCACGGCGGATTACATGGGCATGTTGGCAACGGTGATGAATTCGCTGTCGCTGCAAGATGCGCTGGAACGCCACGGTTTGCTGGTGCGGGTGATGTCGGCGTTGCATATCAATCAAGTGTGCGAAGATTATGTGCGCCGCCGCGCGATCCGGCATCTGGAAAAGGGCCGTATCGTGATTTTTGCGGCCGGCACCGGCAATCCGTTTTTCACCACCGATACCGCGGCGAGTCTGCGCGGTGTGGAAATCGGCGCGCAATTGATCTTGAAAGCCACCAAAGTCGACGGCGTGTACAGCGCCGACCCGATGAAAGACAAAACTGCCACGCGTTATACGCGGCTGACCTTCGACGAAGCGCTGGATCGCAAGCTGGCGGTGATGGATGCGGCGGCGTTCGCATTGTGCCGCGAACACAACGTGCCGCTGCGCGTGTTCGACATGCATAAAGCAGGAGCCCTGATGCGAATCATGCGCGGGGAGGACGAAGGCACTCTGATCGAGCGAGGATCCGTATCATCCTAGAAATCTCAGTTGACCGCTTCTAGGCTTGAGAAAATTTACGATGAAATTGAAGATTCTGGTTCAACCACGCTTTACTATTTGGGTCAGCGCCGCTACGGCACGCGCAGCGCGCGCCCTTGTGCGCATTGCGGCGTTGCAGCTGGTCAGAATAGCTCGCTATTCTTCCTCGCTGCGCCTTGCACTGCGTCGTACAGGGATTGTGCAAGTGCCGCGAAGCGCATGGATGCGCGTGAGCGGCCACCCAACGAGTCACACTGCGCATGCCGTCCAACTGAGGTTTCTAGGATGACCGTCAACGACATCAAGAAAGACAGTGAAACGCGCATGCAGAAAAGCGTCGATGCGCTCAAGGCCGAACTCTCCAAGCTGCGCACCGGCCGCGCCAGCACCGCCGTGCTGGATCATATTAAAGTATCGTATTACGGCAATGACGTACCGCTCAGCCAGGTCGCCAATGTCGCGGTGGCCGATGCGCGCACCCTCACCATTCAGCCCTGGGAAAAGCCCATGGTCGCCGTGATCGAAAAAGCCATCATGGAATCCAATCTGGGTTTGAATCCGATGACCGCAGGTAATTTGATCCGCGTGCCGGTCCCCGCGCTCACCGAAGAGCGGCGTCGGGACTTGACAAAAGTGGTGAAAGGCACCGGTGAAGATGCCAAAATCGCGATTCGTAATGTGCGCCGCGATGCCAACCAGCATTTGAAGAATCTGCTCAAAGAAAAGAAAGTCACGGAAGACGAGGAGCGCCGCGCGCAGGACGACGTGCAAAAGCTTACGGATCGTTTTGTCGCCGAGGTTGACAAATTATTGTCCGCCAAAGAAAAGGAATTGATGGAAATCTAGTACAAGAGTTGATCGAACTGGAACATATTGCCGGGCTAATATAATGCGCAAACGAAGCATTCCTTCCCACTTCAAGAGGGGAGGAGAGGATGGGGACGATGCTAAAAGCAGTCTGCATGCACACCCCCATCCCAGCCTTTCCCCTTGCAGGGGGAAGGGGAGCTTTGCCGCCGCGTGTTAATGGTGGGCTGTGCCCACCCTACAGTGAATTGCATGTCTAAACCTTCCGCAGAAAATTCCACCCACTTGCCGCGCCATGTCGCCATTATCATGGACGGCAATGGCCGCTGGGCCCGCAAACGTCTTTTGCCGCGCGTGGCCGGCCATCAAGCCGGTGTCGATGCCGTGCGCGAGGTGGTCGAAGCGTGTGCGAAAAAAGGCATCAAAGTGCTTACCTTATTCGCCTTCAGCAGCGAAAACTGGCGGCGCCCGCCGTCGGAAGTCGGCTTGTTGATGGAATTGTTTCTGCAGACGCTCAAGCGTGAGGTCAAGCGCTTGCACTCTAATAACGTGCGCCTGCGCGTGATCGGCGAACGCTCCGCATTCGATCTCAAGCTGCAGCAGCGCATCGCCGAAGCCGAAGAAACCACGCGTACCAACAGCGGGCTGACCGTGGTGATCGCCGCCAACTACGGCGGGCGCTGGGATATTGCCCAGGCCGCGCGCAGCGTCGCGCAACAAGTCGAAACCGGGCAGATAAAAAGCGCCGATATCACCGCCGAATTGCTCGAACAACATCTGTCGATGAGCGATTTGCCGGAACCGGATTTATTTATCCGCACCGGCGGCGAGCAGCGCGTGAGCAATTTCCTGCTCTGGCAACTGGCCTACACCGAGCTGTATTTTACCGATACCTTGTGGCCGGACTTTCTGGCTCCCGCCTTCGATGACGCGTTGTTGTCATTTTCCAAACGGCAGCGCCGCTTCGGCCGCACCGGCGAGCAGGTGGAGCAAGCGCAGGGTGCTTAAACAACGCCTGCTGACCGCTGCGGTTTTGTCTGCATTGATCATTACTGCGATTTTTGCATTTTCCACGGTGTGGTTTGCCGTGGTTTTGGGAATATTCCTGGTGACCGGGGCGTGGGAATGGACGCGGCTGATGAAGCCGCAGCATCACGCTGCCATGCCCGTATTGCCCACCGGCTTGATCGCGATGTTGGTCCCGCTGTGGTTTTTTCAGTATGAAACCGGCGTGTTATTGGCCGTGCTGGGAAGCGCCGCCCTCGGTTGGTGCCTGGTGTTATCAATCTTGCCGCACAGCGGCAGCCTGCGACCGCTGCACAGCTTCGGCGACGTTCCCCGCTTTTTGGCGGGCGTGTTTCTGCTGGTACCGCCCTGGCTTGCGCTGATTCATTTGCACAGCACACCGCGCTATGGGCCGTGGTATGTACTGTTCCTGTTCGGGCTGGTGGCGGTGGCCGACAGTGCCGCCTATTTTACCGGCCGGGCCTGGGGCAAAAAAAAACTCGCCCCGCATATCAGTCCGGGAAAAACCTGGGAAGGCGTCTACGGCGCGCTGGCGGCAACGGGGATCTACGCCGCAGGATGCGGCATGTTGTTTGAACTGCGCGGCATGCTGCTGGCCGCATTTGTCACCTTGTGCATCGTGACGGTGATGCTCTCGATCGTCGGCGACCTGTTTGAAAGCCTGATCAAGCGCCAGGCGGAGGTGAAAGACAGCAGCGGCATTCTGCCTGGCCACGGCGGCGTGCTGGATCGCATCGACAGCCTCACCGCCGCCGCGCCGGTGTTCACGCTGGGCTTGTGGCTGCTGGAGGGCGCATGAATACCGCGGCACCGGTCGGCGTGGTGGTGCTGGGTGCGACCGGTTCGATCGGCACCAGCACGCTGGATGTGTTGTCCAGACATCCACACCGGTACCGGGTCATTGCATTAAGTGCGCAGCGGCAGGTGGAGCGCATGGCGCGATTGTGCGCGCAGCATCGTCCGGGTTACGCGGTGATGGTGGATGCAGACGCGGCGCAACGCTTGCGTGAATTGCTGCGCGAACAGAATCTGCCGACCGAAGTATTGTCCGGTGTCGCCGCGCTCGAGCAGATGGCCGCCTTGCCGGAAGCGCAGGTGGTGGTGGCCGCGATTGTCGGCGCCGCGGGGTTGCGTTCCTCGCTGGCGGCCGCGCGCGCCGGTAAACGCATCCTGCTGGCCAACAAAGAAGCCCTGGTGATGTCCGGGCAGATTTTCATGGACGAAGTGCAACGCAGCGGCGCGCAATTGTTGCCGGTCGACAGCGAGCACAATGCCATTTTTCAATGCATGCCGGTCAACTTCGGCAACGGTCTGGAAAGCACCGGCGTGCGGCGTATTTTGATTACCGCTTCCGGCGGCCCGTTCCGCAACACACCGGTCGAGCAACTAGACACCGTCACACCGGAACAGGCGATCGCGCATCCCAACTGGGTGATGGGCAAAAAAATCTCGGTGGACTCCGCCACCATGATGAACAAAGGCTTGGAAGTTATCGAAGCGCGCTGGCTGTTCAACGCCACGCCGGAACAGATTCAGGTGGTACTGCATCCGCAAAGCGTGATCCACTCCATGGTCGAATACCGCGACGGTTCGATGCTGGCGCAACTGGGTAACCCGGACATGCGCACGCCCATTGCGCATGCGCTGGCCTGGCCGGAACGTATCGAGTCCGGCGTATCTGGTCTTGATATTTTTGCGGTGGCGCGCCTGGATTTCAGCCCGCCGGACACGCAGCGTTTCCCATGCTTGCGTCTGGCCTATCAAACCGTGCGCGCGGGCGGCACCAGCGGTGCGATAATGAACGCCGCGAACGAAGTCGCGGTCCAAGCATTTCTCGAACGGCGTCTGGCATTCACCGGCATCGCGCGCGTGGTCGAGCAGGTCATGGATTGCGTGCCCGGCGGAGCCGCGCTGACTTTGGAGGCCGTGCTGGACGCCGATAACGCGGCACGGGTGCGCGCGGAGCACTTCGTGAACTCCGCTCGCTAGGTGCGATACAAAGTTTAATTTTTAATACAACGCGGTAGCTTCATAACGTTTCGGTGCGCACGGCGCATCCACACAGGATGATCGATGACTGGTTTTCTGACCTCGCTGCTGGCCTTCATTGTCGTGCTGAGCTTGCTCATCACGGTGCATGAGTTCGGCCACTACTGGATCGCACGTAAGTGCGGCGTCAAGGTGCTGCGTTTCTCGGTGGGCTTTGGCGCACCGCTGTGGAAACGCATCGCCGGACCGGATAAAACCGAATACGTGATTGCCGCCATCCCGCTGGGCGGATATGTCAAGATGCTGGACGAACGCGAAGGTCCGGTGGCCGCGCATGAACTGCAGCGTGCGTTTAACCGTCAGCCGGTGCACAAGCGTTTCGCGATTGTGATCGCGGGACCGCTGTTTAATTTCCTGTTTGCCATCTTCGCTTACTGGCTGATGTTCAATGTCGGTCTGCCGGGCTTGAAGCCGTACGTGGACGGTGTTGACGATAACTCGGCGGCGGCGCGTGCCGGGCTGCGCGCCGGCGACGAAATCATTTCCGTCGGCGGGCGGGCAACGCCGACCTGGCAGGCCGCCCAGCAGGAGTTGCTCACGCTGGGTTTGCAACAAGACAGCGCCGATCTGCAAGTGCGCGCGGCGAATGCTTCCATGCCGCGCCGTGTGCAACTTGATTTCACCGATGTAAAGCGCGATCCGCAGGATATCGAAATCATTGAACACTTGGGTCTGCATCCCATTCAATTGGTGATGCCCGCGGTGATCGGCTCGGTGCAGAACGACAGCGCCGCGCAGAGCGCCGGTTTGAAAGCGGGCGACCGCGTCGTGAGCGCGAACGGACAGGAGTTCAAAGACTGGATGCAGTGGGTGGAATTCGTGCGCGCGCATCCTGATCAAACGGTCATGGTACGCATCGAACGCGCTGCGGCGGGCGCGCAGGAAATTGAACTGCGCATTGGGCATGCGGATGAAGCAGGCAAGGTCATCGGCCGCATCGGCGCCGGCCCCGGCCCGTTGCCGGAAGTGCCTGAGGAGTGGAAGGCGACACACCGCTATGGCGTGTTTGCCGCGCTGCTTCCCGCACTGCAAAAAACCTGGGATATGTCGTCGCTGACCTTGGTCATGATGGGCAAGATGCTGATCGGCCAGGTCAGCGTGGACAATCTCAGCGGCCCGATCACCATCGCTAAATATGCTGGCTACACGGCGAATATCGGCATGAGCGCGTTCCTGTCGTTTCTCGCCATCGTGAGTCTCAGTCTGGGCGTGCTGAATCTGTTGCCGGTACCGATGCTCGACGGCGGCCACCTGGCGTATTACGTCATAGAAGTTGTGCAAGGGCGTCCGCTGTCCGACGACACGCAGATGAAATTGCAACGCGTTGGTCTGACGCTGCTACTGCTGTTGATGTCGCTTGCGCTTTACAATGACGTCGCAGGCTTGCTGAGGTAATATCCCCCCGCTTATGAAATCGAACATCCTCCGTGCGTTCGCACTCACGTTGTGCGCGTGGTGGTGTATGCCCCTCGCCTATGCGTTTGATGCGTTCGTTGTCAAAGACATCAAGCTGATCGGCTTGCAGCGCATCGCTGCGGGCACGGTTTTCAATTATCTGCCGATCAAGGTCGGCGACATCATGGACGAGCGTCGTTCCGCCGATGCACTGCGCGCCTTGTTCAAAACCGGTTTCTTCGAAGATGTGCGGCTGGGGCAGGACGGCGATTTACTGATCGTCACGGTGGTCGAGCGTCCCGCCATCGCCAGCATCAATCTCAGCGGCAATCACGATATTGAAACCGACAAGCTGAAGAAAGCACTCAAAGACGTCGGGCTGGCTGAAAATCGTGTGTTCGACCGTTCGCTGCTGGACAAGGTTGAGCAGGAACTCCAGCGCCAGTATTTTTCGCTGGGGAAATACGGCGTGAAAATAAAATCCAAGGTCACGCTCAAGGACCGCAATCGCGCCGACGTCAACATTGAAATCGCCGAAGGCGCGGCCGCGCGCATCCAGCGCCTCAACATCGTCGGTAACCATACCTACACCGAGAAGCAACTGGTTGATCCGTTGCAATTGAGCGAGCCGTCGTTCACGTCGTTTTTCTCCGACAGCGATAAATACTCCAAGGAAAAACTGCGCGGCGATCTGGAAGCGCTGCGTTCGTTTTATCTGGATCGCGGCTACATCAACTTCAACATCGAGTCGACCCAGGTCACGATCTCACCGGACAAAAAAGACATCTACGTGGCCGTGAATCTGGAAGAAGGCGACAAATTCATCATCGATGAAGTGAAATTGCTGGGCGAAATGGCGGTGCCGCGCGCCGATCTGGAAAAACTAGTGACCTTGAAAAAAGGCGACACGTTCTCACGCAGCACCGTGACCGCGATCAGCAATGCCATCAGCGAGCGCCTGGGCGACGACGGCTATGCGTTCGCCAACGTCAATGCGGTGCCGGATATCAACAATGAAACCAAGCGCGTATCGATGACGTTTTTCGTCGATCCCGGCAAGCGCGTGTATGTGCACCGCATCAACATCGTCGGTAACGGCAAGACCGAAGACGAAGTCATCCGGCGCGAACTGCGCCAGATGGAAGGCGGCTGGTTCACGCCCAAAAAACTCGCGCGTTCGCGCGTGCGCTTGCAGCGTCTGGGTTACTTCGACGAAGTGAATATCGAAACGCCCACCGTGCCGGGGACTTCCGACCAGGTCGACATCAATGTCACGGTGACCGAAGGTTCCACCGGACAGCTCCAGGCGTCGCTGGGTTATGGCCAGGTGGGCGGTCTGGTGGTGCAGGCCAAGGTCACGTTCAACAACTTCGTGGGCACCGGCAAATACGTCAGCGTCGAGGCGACCCACAACGACAGCAGCAATGTTTATAGCGTGTCGTATACCAATCCGTATTACACCGACGCGGGAGTCAGCCGCAGCTTAAGTGTGTTTTACCGCAGCACCAATGCGGGCGAGTTAAATCTGAGCGATTATTACAGCGACGAAAAAGGCGGCCGGGTGGGTTATGGCTTCCCGATCAGTGAGTACGACACCGCCAAAGTCGGTTTGGAAGTCAAAGAAACGCGCTTGAGTCTAAATTCTCTTGCCGCGAGTGATTATAAAGACTGGGTTTGTGGTTTTTATTCCGAGCCGGGTTGCACTCGTTTGCATGCGAGTTTCGCCACCGCAACCGTGGACAGCAGCTGGTCGCGCGATACGCGCAACCGCACCTTCTTCGCCAATGACGGAACCTTGCATCAAGTGTCGGCTGAAGTGGCCCTGCCGGGATTGGATTTGCAGTATTACAAATTGCGCTATAACTATGAGCAGAGCGTGCCGTTGTTTGCAGGCTTTACATTGCAAGGGCGTGCGTCACTGGGTTACGGCGATGGCTACGGCAAGACCAACGAGCTGCCCTTTTTTGAAAATTTCTATGCGGGCGGTGTGCAATCCGTGCGCGGTTTCGCGGGCAATAGCTTGGGAACATCGGCCACCAAGGCGGATAAACTCAACTCGGATGGCTCGCTCAACAAGGCGGATGGCGTGGCACTGGGAGGCTCGTTACGCACCGTCGCCAACCTTGAGTTGATTTTTCCGTTACCGTTCGCGGAGAATAGCAAGTCGTTTCGCCTCAGTGCTTTTTCCGATATCGGTAATGTGTTCGCGGGCATGGATGATTTCGATGCCAAAGAACTGCGCAGCAGTTATGGGTTAACTGCTTTATGGGTCACTCCAGTGGGTGTGTTGACATTCAGTTGGGGTTGGCCGTTTACCCATAAAGCAGGCGATGAGCGCGAAGTGTTCCAATTTTTCATTGGTGCTCCTTTCTAACATAGGGTCAATCACGTTGAAGAGACTAGTCCTGATTACCATCTTGGCGCTGGGCGCAAGTTCGTTCGCCCTGCACGCCGCGGAATTAAAAGTGGGCGTGGTCAATGCGCAAAAAGTGCTTGAGCAGGCGCCGCAGGCGGAAGCCGCGCGCAAACGCCTCGAGGCGGAATTTGCGCCGCGCGACAAATCCATGCTCGAGACGCAGAAAGAGGTGCGTAAAAACGAGGAAAAACTCGAGAAAGACGCCATGATCATGAGCGACGCCGAGAAGCAAAAACTCGATCGTGAGCTGACTTCGCAGAAACGCGAGCTGAAGCGCAAGCAAGAAGAATTCCGCGACGATCTCAGCGCACGGCGCAACGAAGAGTTCGGCAAGCTGCAAAAACGCATTGCCGACGTGATTCTCGCCGCCGCCAAGCAAGGCGGCTACGATTTGGTGTTGACCGACGGTGTGCTGTACGCGAGCGACAAGGTTGATATGACCGAATTGGTATTGCAACGTCTGACGGCGATGGAAAAGGAATCCGCAAAACCGGCCGCCCCGGCCAAGGGCGCACCTAACTAGCCAGCGCGCGGAATCCTTCACCATGATCACCCGGACGTTAGCTGAGCTTGCGCAGCATGTGGGCGGGCAGGTACAAGGCGATGCGAGTACGCAGATCACCGGCATCGGCGCTCTGCAATCCGCGCACGCCGGACAAATCAGTTTTCTTGCCAATTCCCGGTATCGAAAATTTTTGCATACCACGCAGGCGTCTGCCGTGATCGTGGCCGGCGATTACGCGGCGGAATGTCCCAGCAACGCGCTTATTGTCGCCAATCCCTATGTCGCGTACGCGCGCATCGCCAATCTGTTTGTCGGCAGTCTGGTGTGCGATAACGGAGTGCATGCCACGGCGGTCGTCGGCGCCAATGTGCGTTTGGGGGCGCGTGTCAGCATCGGCCCGCACACGGTGATCGGCGAAGGTGCCGTGCTGGGTGACGACGTGTGGATCGGCGCGGGCTGTGTGCTGGGCCGCAACATCGCGATTGGCTTCGGTAGCCGCCTGGAAGCCAATATCACGCTGTGTCACGGCACACGGATTGGTCAGCGCGCGCTGATTCATCCCGGTGTTGTCATTGGCGCCGATGGCTTCGGGCTGGCCAACGATAACGGGGTGTGGATAAAGGTGCCTCAGCTTGGTAATGTGCGGATCGGCGACGATGTGGAGATCGGCGCCAACACCACCATCGATTGCGGCGCGCTCGAAGACACGCTTATCGAAGACGGCGTGAAGCTTGACAACCTGATCCAGATCGGACACAACGTGCACATCGGCGCGCACACCGCGATCGCCGCGTGCACAGCCATTGCAGGCAGTACTAAAATCGGCAAGTATTGCGGCATCGGTGGATGCGTAGGCATCGTGGGCCATCTGGAAATCGCGGATCGCGTGCAAATCACCGGCATGTCCATGGTCACCCGCTCCATTTCCGAGGCGGGTATGTATTCCTCCGGCACGCCGCTTGAACCCAACGCACAATGGCACAAGAATTTCGCGCGCTTCAAGCAGATCGACGACATGTGGCGGCGCATCAAACATTTGGAAGCACAACTCGAACAGCTGGTTAACAAAGAAGGGTGACGCCGTGGAAACTGTAATGGACATTCAGGCGATCCTTGAGCATTTACCGCATCGCTATCCATTCTTGCTGATCGACCGCATCGTGCAGTGCGATCCGGGCAAGTCGCTCACGGCCATCAAAAATGTCACGATCAACGAACCGCATTTTCAAGGCCACTTCCCGCAGCTTCCGGTGATGCCGGGGGTATTGATCCTCGAAGCCATGGCGCAGGCGACCGGCGTGCTGGCGTTCAAGACGCGCAATGGCCGCCAGAATATTTACTATCTGGTGGGTATCGACTCGGCGCGTTTCAAACGGCCGGTGGTGCCCGGCGACCAGCTGGTGATCGAAGTCGAATTCAAACAGGCGGTACGCAATATCTGGAAAGTCGATGCGCGCGCCAAAGTCGACGGCAAGATCGTCGCCAGCGCCGAACTGATGTGCGCGGAGAAAGAATAATCCGCATGACCGGCTTGATCGATACCAGCGCAGTGATCCATCCTTCCGCCCGGCTTGCATCCGGCGTGAGCGTTGGTGCCTATTCCATTATCGGTGCAAATGTCGAGATCGGCGCGGACACCTGGATCGGTCCGCACGTGGTGATCAACGGGCCCACGCGCATCGGCCGCGACAATAAAATTTTCCAGTTCGCGTCGGTCGGTGAAGCGCCGCAGGACAAAAAATACGCCGGCGAACCCACGCGCCTTGAAATCGGCGATCGTAATGTGATTCGTGAATTTGTGACCATCAGCCGCGGCACGGTGCAAGACGCCGGCGTCACGCGCGTGGGCAACGACAACTGGATCATGGCCTATGTGCATATCGCGCACGATTGTCAGGTCGGTAATCAGGTGATTTTTTCCAACAGCGCATCGCTGGCCGGTCATGTGCACGTGCAAGACCATGCCATTCTCGGCGGGTTTACGCTGGTGCATCAGTTTTGCCAGATCGGCGCGCATTGCTTCACCGCAATGAACAGCGTCATTTCCATGGATGTGCCGCCGTACATGATGGTATCCGGTCACATGGCCAAGCCGCACGGCTTGAATGTCGAAGGCTTAAAACGCCGCGGCTTTTCAGCGGAAACCTTGCAGGCGCTGCGGCGCGCCTACAAAGTGATTTACCGCTCCAAGCTGACGCTGGCGCAAGCGATGGAACAACTTAAAGCCGCCGCCGGGGACACCCCGGAAGTCGCTTTGTTGGCCGAGTTCCTGGCCAACAGCACGCGCGGCATCGTGCGCTAGAAAATAATCAAATCCGCATTATTGCAGTGCCGCTTTGAGGCGATACCACAGCAGGCCGGTCATTTCATGTAATGCAAAAGAGCTGCCGCGCAGGGCGTGCGCTTCCGGGAGCCAGTCGGTGGCATCGGGATCGAGCTCGGAGGTGTTATTGAACGAGGTGGGCGCCGCGATGATCTCGAATCCAAAATGGCGGAATGCAAATTCCGCACGCGGCATGTGCCAGGCGTGCGTGACCAAGTAGATGCGGGTGATGCCTTCTTCGGCGAGCAGCTCCTGTGTGTAACGGGCGTTTTCCCAGGTGGTGCGGCTGCGTCCTTCGACCCAGCGTACCGGGGTATTGAAATCTTCTTCCAGCGCTTGCTTCATCAGCGATGCTTCCGAAGCGCGTTGCTTCCATACGGTGCCGCCCGTGACCAGCACCGGCAGGTGGGTGCGTCGCACCAGGTGTGCCGCGTAGCGCACCCGTTCCAGCGTAAGCGTAGAAACAGTATCGCCGCCGTATTCGGGCGCGTTGGAGTAACGCCCGCCGCCCAGGACCACGATGGCCG
>CAZHHW010000043.1:0-2657 GCA_964532385.1 uncultured Gammaproteobacteria bacterium
GCCAGAACAGCGAGGACGGAAGCAGAAGCGGTGGGAAGAACGCAGGAAGCCAGAGATCACAAGCCAGGGTCAGGTCTTGCACAACCACATTCCCCAAAGCCAACCTGCTGCCGGGTTTGAACTTGGACGAAGTGTTCTTCCACACCGAAGGCACCAACACCAGCTATTATTTAACCGACGCTTTAAACAGCACGCGGGTGCTGACCGACGCGGCAGGCACCATCCAGACGGTCGGGGATGGCGTCCACTATTGACGACCAAGCTCAACCTTCCGCAAGAAGGTCTACACCACGCGGGAAGAATTACAAACCGATCTTGACGCGTGGCTTGACTACTACAATCATGAGCGCACGCATCAAGGCAAGATGTGTTGTGGCCGGACCCTAATGGCCATACTGGAAAACGGCAAACGAATCTGGAAGGAAAAGTTAATCGCTTATAACTTGACCTGACAGACACCTCCAGCAAAATCGGTAACTGTCAGATCAGGTCGCGACTAGTATAAAGATGTGACAGCGAAATCAGCTGATGGCGCTAAATCCAATTCCAGTAGTAGCAATCCCACAGCTTCTTATTCCCATTAAAGGTGGAGGTAGGCTTGGTGCGATTTAAACTGCTGTCCGCGTTGCTGTTGATGCTGGCCGCCGCCACTGCGTATGCCGCACAGCCCGCCAGCACGCCTGCGCCCGTGCCGGTTCACTCGGACACTTGGCGCACGTTTGAAAATCTTTTTAACACCATTCATCAGGCCGAGCAGGATCTCGATTCCATGCGCGGTCAGTTGCGCGCGGCCAAGTCGGATGCCGAGCGCGCGCGCATTCGCGCCGAGATTGAGGTGCTGGAATCCAATGTCGAGAGCTTGCGCATGGCCTTGGAGATGTGGGCGACCGGCGGCGTCGACCTGCAAATGTTCTATCCAAAAAAAGAAGAAAAGTTTGATTGGCGTGAAGAAGTTCAATCCGCGTTCGAGCCGATTGTTGTCGAGGTCAAGCGCCTCACCGAGCGTCCGCGCAAAATGGAACGCCAGCGTTCTGAACAGTCTTTTTACCAGCAGCGTCTCGCCGCCACCGAAGCGGCCCTGAAGAATATCGTTGCGCTGAAAAATGACGCGCCCTCGGACAAAATGCGCGCCGCGTTCAGCGCGCTGGAGTCGCGCTGGCGCACGCGCAATGAGGAATATAAAAATCAACTGGCGTTGATTAATTTGCAAATGGAGGAATTGTCGACACCCAGCCGGCCGGTGGAGGAGCGCGCCACCGATGTGCTGCAAGAACTGTTGAGCGGGCACTTCGTCAACTTGCTGCTGGCGATGTTTGTGGCGGCGCTGACTTACGGCGGGCTGCGCGCAATGAACACTGTATACACGCGCCTGGTAACGAAGCGCGGGCGCAAGCGGCCGTTTCTGGCGCGGGTCGCGCATCTTTCCTATATGCTGATTTCCGCCGTGCTGGCGTTGCTGGCGGGCATGGCGGTGCTGTACACGCGCGGCGACTGGATTCTGCTGGGCTTGCTGATCATCGTATTGATGGGTGCGGCCTTGACATTACAGCGCACGCTGCCGGGCTTTATCAAGGAGGCGCGCGTGTTGCTCAATCTGGGCCCGGTGCGCGAGGGCGAGCGGGTGATATATGACGGCCTGCCGTGGAACATAAAAGCGTTGAATATGTATTCCACGCTGGTCAATCCAGCGTTGCGCGGTGGCCTGATCAAGCTGCCGGTGAGTGCGTTGACCGGTTTGGTCTCGCGGCGTTACGACGAAGACGAGCCCTGGTTTCCGACCCGCGAAAATGATTTTGTGCTGCTCAACGACGGCAGTTACGGCCAGGTGTTGATACAAACTCCGGAAGCGGTGCAGTTACTGACGGGGGGTGCGCCCAGAACCATTCCGGCCGCCGCCTTTCTCGACAAGCATCCGCAGAATCTGTCGTTAAACGGTTTTAGCGTATCGATCATACTGGGCCTCGATTACCGCCACCAAGCCAGCGCAACCACCGATATCCGCAAAAAGCTGGAAGACTTTATCGCCTCGCAGCTCAAGGACAGCCGGTACGGAACCCATTTCAAGAATTGCAGCGTCGAATTTGACGAAGCGGCCGCTTCGTCCCTGAATTTCTTGATCGGCGCGTCGTTCAGCGGCGCGGCGGCGGATGCCTATTTTAATCTGTGCCGCCTGTTGCAGCGTCTCGCCGTGGAAGCCTGTAATGCCAATAACTGGACCCTGCCGTTCAGCCAGATGACGATTCACATGGCGGACGACTCATCCGCCAAGGAAAGTAAACCACAATGAACCACATTATCCGCGCACTCGCCGTGGCGACCGCACTGTTCTCCGCTGCGCTTGGCGCCACCACCATGGAATTCACTCAGGCGGAGTTACAAGCCCGCGTCGCCCCGCAGTTTCCCATGCAGCGCAGTTTGCTGGGAGCCGCCATTAACTTTACCGATCCGCTGGTCTATCTTTCTGAAACGGAAAACCGCATTGGTGTGGAAGTCACTGTGAGTGTGGCGATGAGCGACACGATCAAAGGCACGGGCCGGGGCATGACCGATGGCACCTTGGTCTATAAACCCGAAACCGGACAATTCGTGCTTACCGAGCCGCGTCTGCGTAATCTAAAAATCGACAACATCCCCGCGGCACAGCAGGCGCGCGTGCG
>CAZHHW010000043.1:2757-6596 GCA_964532385.1 uncultured Gammaproteobacteria bacterium
GTCTGCGTAATCTAAAAATCGACAACATCCCCGCGGCACAGCAGGCGCGCGTGCGCGAAACCATCGATTGGGTGGCGCGCAACGCGCTTGCCGGCATTGTGCTGTACCAACTGGGCGACAAGGATTTTCGCGAGAAAATGGCCAGGCAGATGCTCAAGTCGATGCAAGTGAAAAACGGCAAGCTGGTGGTCGAGCTTGAGATGTTTTAGCCCATCGATTAACGCACCCGGTGGAGGCCGCCGAATGCCATGCCGAAGGCCCACTGCCGTGCTGATTCCCACCGCGTTGGCTTTGTGCGGGGAGGGGGAAAGCCGGCGCGTAGCGAATGAAGAGCAATAGAGGCTCAACTACACTCAATTCTGCTGTGTTCAGGCCGTTATGATACGGTCTGACGAAGTTTGAAGTTGTAGGTGTGATTGCTCCTAATCAAACTTTATGTTTGGCATTGATCAGTGCCCCCTTCCCCCTGTAAGGGGGAAGGTTGGGATGGGGGTGTGCAAGCACACTGTATTTTCGAACACCCCCATCCTCACCTTCCCCCTTGCAGGGGGAAGAGATGCTTCATTATGTTCCTGAACAATTCTGAAGTCTTATGTTGACTTCAAACTTCATCGGCCGGATCAATAGTTCTTCTGCGTTAAAAAAGGAGGTGAATATGCGCAATTCATGGGGTTGGATTTTTTGCGGTGCATTCCTGGCAGGCCCGGTTATGGCAGCTGAGGTTTCGATTCGCGCCGACGTCTGGTCACCCCACAACGGCGACCCGAAATCGGCAACACCCGGCTACATGATTGAGATCGCCAAAGCGGCATTTGCCGCCGGCAACATCAGCGTCGACTACCAGACCATGCCGTGGGAGCGCGCGCTGACGTTAACACGCGAAGGCAAAAACGACTGCGTGGTGGGTGCGGCCAAAACCGATGCACCGGATTTTGTGTACCCGGATGAAGCGCAAGGCATGGACCAGACCATGGCCTTCGTCAAAAAAGGCAATACTTGGCGCTATAACGGAGTTGCTTCGCTGAGCACCGTCCGTCTGGGCGTCGTCGAAGGTTATTCCTACGTGGAAGATATCGACAACTACATCAAGGCCAACAAAGGCAGCGCGAAAGTGCAGGCGATTACCGGTGAAACTCCGCTGGATCAGAACATCAAAAAATTGCAGGCCGGCCGCATCGACGCGTTTCTGGAATCAAAACCGGTGTTCACTGCGCGTGTACGCGAACTGAAACTTGAGCAGGAATTCGAATTTGCCGGCGAAGCCGGACCGCTGACCGAATTATTTGTGGCGTGCTCGCCGAAACATCCTAAGTCCAAAGAGTATGCGCAACTGCTGACCAAGGGTACCCGGCTGTTGCGCGAAAAAGGCGAGCTTACGCGCATCCTGGCTAAATATGGCTTGAAGGACTGGCATTAAGCCGATGCGACGCAATAGCCTGCAAACACGCATCACGCTTTCGCTCGTCACCGCGGTGACGCTGGTGTTGATGCTGTTCGGCGGCTGGAATATCGCGCGTACCGAAGCTGAATTGCGCGATCGCATGACCAGCGATGCAAATGCAACGCTACGGCGCCTTGCTACCACAACTCCTAAACCGTTATGGGATTTCGCGCACGATACAGTGGATGGAATCGTACGCAGTGAGCTGGGCGGCGAAATTGTGCATTCAATTCGTATCGTCGGCGCGGATGGCAAACCGGTGGCGGGTTATCAACGCTCCGCCACGGCGGAACCGGATAAAATCAGCGCGGCGCCCGCCGCAGAAAGCGCCCCATCCGCGCAGGTGTTTCGCAGCAAGCTTGAATATCTGGACAACGGTACCCGTAATGAAGTCGGGCAAGTTATTTTGACCTTGAATGACGACGTGCTGCGTGCAGCGCGCATTGGCGAACTGAGCCGCATTGCCCTTGCGATTGTGCTGCTGAACGTGACCTTGGTGCTGGTGTTGTCATGGATCATCAAAGGCGCGGTGATCGGTCCGATTACCGGAATCGTGGCGCGTGTACAACGGCTCGCGAGCGGCGATCTTGATGTCAAGCTCAATAACGGTGCGCAAAATGAATTAGGTATTCTTGAGCGCGCAGTGGACGAATTCGTGAGCACTGTGGTTGCGCTGGTGGTTGAAGTGCGTACCACCATCGGCAATCTGCGTGATTCGTCGGCAGCCACCGGCCATACCATCCGCGAGCTCAATGAAAAACTGGCCGAACAACAGCGCGACCTCAACGTACTGACCGATGCCGTGCAGCGCATGAGCATGTCGACGCAAAAAGTTGCGCAGGGTTCGACGCAGGCGGCAGAAAATGTCAGCGCTGCAAAAACACAATCGGACGACGGCGTGGCGCGCATTGGAGCGGCCAACAAAAGCGCCGGGGAATTTGCCGTGGAGATCGTTCATGCCGGCGAGGTGATTGCACAACTGGGCCGCGACTCGCAATCGATTGGAACCATCATCGACGATATCAGCGGAATCGCCGACCAAACCAATCTGCTCGCTTTAAACGCAGCGATCGAAGCGGCACGCGCAGGCGATCATGGGCGCGGCTTCGCCATCGTCGCGGATGAAGTGCGTTCGCTGGCGCAGCGCACGCGCGAATCCACCATCAAAATTCACAGCATGATCGGACTGTTGCAACAGGGCTCACAGCGTGCGGTGCAGGCCATGCAATCCGGCAGCGAAGGCGTGAAACAAAGCATGGCAACCACATCGTTCGCCAGCGATGCGTTTACCCAAATCAATCAGGCGATCGGCAAGATCCACTCGCTGACCGAGTGCATCGCGCAGTCTGCGCAGGAACAGCATGCCACGCTTGTCGACATTGAAGTCAAGCTGCGCAACATTTCCGCTGTGCATGCAAATACGGTGAATGTTTCTAAAATGACGGCGCAATCGGGGCAACAATTCATGGAAATTTCACAACGGCTCGACGCGCTGGTGCAGCGTTTCAGTACCACACGCAAGCAATGACACCTTTACGCGTGGGCGTGTTTGTCTTGCTCCACAGAAAGACGCATACCCACAGCTTTCAATACTGCGAGTAAAGTTCGAAGCGTTGGGTTTCCATTGGGCGATAACGCGCGATACAGCGCCTCGCGGGTGATCCCGGCTTCCGCAGCCACTGCTGCAAGTCCGCCGTAAGCTTCGGCAATAGTGCGTAGCGCCAGTAGCCCGGCTGCCCGGCTGCCCGGTTCTCCGGATCATCCAGTTCACCCATCGCGGTTTTCATGTAAGCCACCGCTAACTTGCGATCGGTGCGTAACTCTTCTACCTCGCGTTGGTGGTGTGCCACTGTACCTTTGAGTTTCTTTTTCATGCGTTTCTCCGCTTGAATTCAGCCCAATATTGTTTTGCCATTTGAATGTCCGTGTTCTGTGTGCGCTTATCACCGCCACACAAAAGAATCACAATATCCAGGCCATGCCGCGCATAGTAGACACGATACCCAGCGCCCACATCGACGCGCAATTCCGCGACTCCATCTCCTACCGATTTGCAGTCACCAAAATTACCAGCTTCGATACGGCGTAGCCGCATACGTATAGCTGCTGACGCGGTCTTGTCGCGCAATCGTTCCAGCCACACAGTCACAGGTTCGCGTCCACTTTCCGTTTGGTATCGGTAAATTATCGTCACAAATTCAATGTAACTTAAAGGTTACATTTGAGCAAGGAGGGGAAGCTTTAAGTATTGGGTACATTAACCAGCTGATTTCAGATATGAGCTGGGGTTATGCTTTGTATAACTTCGATCCGTCCAGACTTACACTTCTTCAAACTTTTGTAACTTGCGAGCCCACCGCCATGACCGATTCCGCGGTACCCATTCCATTAACGTTGA
>CAZHHW010000043.1:6696-25789 GCA_964532385.1 uncultured Gammaproteobacteria bacterium
ACTTGCGAGCCCACCGCCATGACCGATTCCGCGGTACCCATTCCATTAACGTTGACTCCGCAGATCAATCAGATGTTTCCCACGCTGACCCCGGCGCAGGTGGGCCGTATCGCCGTGCATGGGAGGCGGCGTGCAATCCGCACGGGAGAAATCCTTATTAATGCCGGTGACGAGGAACCGTCCTTCTTCGTGCTTACGGAAGGGCAGATTGAAATCGTGCGTCCTTCCGGCACGGCGGAAACGCTGGTCGCCATCCACGAACCCGGGCAGTTCACCGGCGAGACGCAGATGCTGTCGGGGCGCCGTTCGCTGGTGAAGGCGCGCATCAGTAAATCCGGCGAAGTCATCGAAGTGGAACGCGAGCATCTGCTGGCCCTGGTGCAAACCGACAGCGAGCTGAGCGAGATCATCATGCGCGCGTTTATTTTGCGCCGCGTCGAGCTCATCGCGCATGGTTTGGGCGATGCGGTGTTGCTGGGCTCCGATCATTGCTCCGGCACCTTGCGCGTAAAAGAATTTTTGACCCGCAATGGTCACCCCTATGCTTACATCGATCTGGATCGCGATGCCGACGTGCAGACGTTATTGGATCGATTTCAAATTTCGCAATTCGATGTGCCGGTGCTGATTTGCCGGGGCGATGTGGTGCTGCGCAACCCGAGCAATCAGCAGATCGCCGCTACGCTGGGTTTTAATGCCAGGATCGATCACACCAAGATTCGCGATGTGGTGATTGTCGGCGCGGGACCGGCGGGTTTGGCGGCGGCGGTGTATGCGGCTTCCGAAGGCTTGGACGTGCTGGTGATCGAAACCAGCGCGCCGGGCGGCCAGGCCGGAGCGAGTTCGAAAATAGAAAATTACTTGGGCTTTCCCACCGGCATTTCGGGGCAGGATTTGGCCGGGCGCGCCTATACGCAGGCGCAAAAATTCGGCGCCCAGGTGGTGATCGCGCAAAGTGCAATGCGTTTAAGCTGCGCACGCAAACCGTACGCGGTGGAGATCAATGACGGCCAGCGCGTGCCGGCCCGCACCGTGATCATTGCGACCGGCGCGGAATATCGCAAACCGCGCATCGACAACCTGTCCCAATTTGAAGGCGCGGGTATTTACTATGGCGCCACCTTCATGGAAGCGCAGTTGTGCGTGGGCGAGGAAGTCGTGGTGGTCGGCGGCGGCAATTCGGCCGGGCAAGCCGCCGTGTTTCTTGCGCAGACCGCCAGACGCGTGCACGTGCTGGTGCGTTCGGCCGGGCTCGCGGCGAGCATGTCGCGTTACCTGATTCGCCGCATTGAAGAAAATCCCGCCATCGTGTTGCGCACGCACACCGAAATCACCGCGCTCGAAGGCGATCACCATCTTGAACGCGTGACCTGGCGCGACCACGCCTCAGGAACAGTCGAGACCCACGCTGTGCGGCATGTTTTTTATATGACCGGCGGGATGCCCAACACGACCTGGCTGGAAGGCTGCGTCGCGCGCGATGCGCAAGGCTTCATTAAAACCGGCGCGGACCTGACCCAGGAAGAATTGACTGAAGCGCATTGGCCGCTGGGTCGCGCGCCGCACTTGCTTGAAACCAGTCTGCCAGGTGTATTCGCCGCCGGGGATGTGCGTTCCGGCGCCATCAAACGCGTGGCCTCCGCCGTCGGAGAAGGCTCCATCTCGGTGTCGTTCGTCCATCAGACCCTTCACGAATAAGGAAACGAGCATGAATAAAAAACCCGCTTGCCCGCATATTGCCGCCGTCACCGGCGTGACGCGCGAACGCCGCCACGAGTGCGATGAATGTGTAAAGACCGGCGACCGCTGGGTGCATTTGCGAACCTGCCAGACCTGCGGCACCACGCTGTGCTGCGACAGCTCACCCAATCGCCACGCCAGCCGCCACGCGCAGGAAAGCGGCCATCCGGTCATCGCTTCCGCGGAACCCGGCGAACGCTGGCTGTACTGTTATCCGGACAAAGCGTTCGCGGAATATTGAAGGATCATTTGCGGTGCTCTTGCGCACATGATTTAGCTGAAAACCGGCAACATCAAGAAAGCGAAAGCGACGCAGCATCTACTCGTTCATCACGCGTCAATTGAACGACTGTTATTGCATGGCGGTTTCGCCTGTGTCGAAATTTCTTGATGACAGTTAAAGCGAGAATGAGATGACTCAAGTTCTCCCCATCAATTCCCGCTCAAATAAGTCTTGGCTTCCTCACCGGGATTCGGCAGGCCGGCCACGCGCCAGGCGTTCAGGCAAGTGTGAAACAGGTCGTGGATCCAGAAGCGGCCGCGTCCAAGGTCGTGACAGATATTTTGCATTGCGGGGGCGACGCCGAAGCGTTGGTAGTGTTCGCGCAGCGCGTGGATGATTTGCCAGTGGTCGTCGGTCAGGGTGCCGATGTCGTGGTGGTAGGCGATCTGTTGGGCGAGTTCCACGTTCCAGCTGCGTGCGTCGTTTAACAATCCGTCATCGTCGAATTGCGAGGGCGTGAAGCTGGCGGGCGAAGCGTTCATGGCATACCTTCCGTTGCAAGTATCGTATGGCGGGGACGGGGTGCAAACGCGGCGCCGGTGGGTAGCAAAGCATACGCCGTGCACACCACCCTGCAACATCACGCGCAGTGAGTAAATACGCCGGGCGGCAAAACCCGCCACGCGCTCAATCTCCCGCCGTTTCACCCGATATTGTCTAGGACAAACGGGAACCCACCCGCCGGGGCGCAGGAAATTCAACATGTCAGCCGAGCTGAAAGAAAAAATACTCAACGATCTGATCGATGAATTGGAGAAGGGCACGCTGGTGCTGCCCAGTTTGCCCGAGGTTGCACTCAAGGTTCGCGATACGGTCGATGACGCGAATGCCAGCACCAAGGAGCTGGCGAAAGTGATCGGCACGGATGCGGGGCTCTCGGCGCGCTTGATCCAGATCTCGAACAGCCCCTTGTTGCGCGGGACAAAAAAAATCGAGAGCGTCGACATGGCGGTCGCCCGCATGGGCCGGATCATGGTGAAGAACTGCATCAACAGCATCATTGTGCAGCAAATGTTTCAGCCCACCACCGAAATCACCGACAAGCTGTTCCGGGAATTCTGGGAGCATAGCACCGAGGTCGCGGCAATCAGTCAAGCTCTGGCTAGTTTCGCCCAGCAAAAGCCCGACCAGGCCATGCTGGCCGGGCTGGTGCACGACATCGGCGCCTTGCCCATCATCAAGCGCGCCGAGGATGTGCGCGAGTTGTTGAAAAATGAGGCCTTGCTGCGTGAAGTCATCGCCAGTCTGCATACCCGCATCGGCACGGCGCTGTTAACCAAATGGGATTTTCCTATAGAGATCATCGCCGTGGCGCGCGAGCACGAAGATATCAAACGCAACAAGAGCGGGGCGGCCGACCTGGTGGATGTAGTCATCGCGGCCAACCTGCAAAGTTATTTCGGCAAAAAACATCCGCATGCGAATGTGCCCTGGAGCGAGGTGCCCGCCTTTGCGCGCCTGGGCATCGATACGGAAATCAGCGTCATCGACATGGAAGAAACCGGTGCCTCGATCAAAGAAATGCAGGCCGCGCTGCGAAATTAAACCCGTTCCGAGTTTTGCGCAGGCGCCACCTCATCTACAATGCGCAAGGCAGCGCTGACTAACGTCTGTTTTCGTCATGCCTGCGCAGGCGGGCATGACGAAGAATTAATCGGCTAGGCACACATCTAGACTTTTTCGTCGCCCAACATCCGGAACATCAATGCATCACCGCCCGCAACGTTTATTGCACGACTGCCTGCGAAACAGCGGCGAACATCTGCCCGACAAAGTGGCCGTGGTCGTCGAAGGCCGGCCCTATAGCTATAGGCAGTTGCTGGACAGCGCCGCGCGCCTGGCCAATGCGTTGCAAAAACGTGGAGTGCAACGCGGCGACCGCGTCGCCATCTACATGGACAATACCTGGCCCTGCGTGGTGTCGATTTA
The DNA here is from genome assembly GCA_964532385.1 of uncultured Gammaproteobacteria bacterium. Classification (GTDB taxonomy): domain Bacteria; phylum Pseudomonadota; class Gammaproteobacteria; order SG8-11; family SG8-11; genus UBA6921. Next base: position 10,649 of record CAZHHW010000043.1, read on the forward strand.
CGCCGTGCTGATGGCGGGCGGCGTGTTTCTGCTGATTAATCCACAGACCAAGAGCGACAAGCTGGAATTCATTCTCGATGACAGCGATGCCAAGCTGTTGATTACCGATGGGCATCTGGCGCCGGTGTTTGTCCCCGTATTGTCGAAACCATCTAAGCTTGCGGGCGTGATCTGCTCGGGCCAGGCGCCCGCCGATGCGCGGGTCGAAGCATTCGATTCCGTGCTGCACGACGCTGCGCCGCTCTCCGTAGCCGTCCCAGTTATCCCGCTCGATCTGGCGGCGCTGATTTACACTTCGGGCAGCACCGGCAACCCCAAAGGCGTGATGCAAACCCATCAGTCCATGGGCTTCGCGGCGAGCAGCCTGATCGAATATTTACGTCTGGATGAAACCCAGCGCATTTTCTGCGTGTTGCCGTTGGCGTTCGATTACGGCTTGTATCAGTTGTTGATGGCGGTGCAACTCGGCGCCACGCTGGTGCTGGAACGCTCGTTCACTTATCCGGCGCAAATCTTCGCGCGCATGCTTGAGTGCCAGGTCACGTCATTTCCAGGCGTGCCGACGATTTTTGCATTGTTGTTGTCGGCGCATGGCCGCAGCCCGTTGTGTTTTCCAGCGGTGACGCGTGTCACCAATACCGCCGCCGCGCTGCCCGATGACTTTGTGCCGCGTCTGCGCGAAGTATTTCCCAACGCATTGATATACAAAATGTACGGCCTCACCGAATGCAAACGCGTGAGTTATCTGGAACCGGAACTGATCGACGCCAAACCCGGCTCGGTCGGTAAAGCGATTCCAGGCACCGAAATCTACTTATTGTCGCCCGATGGCGCTCCGGTGCCGCCCGGCGAGACCGGCGTACTGCACGTGCGCGGGCCGCATGTCATGCTCGGCTACTGGAAACGGCCCGATCTGAGCGCGCACATGTTGAAACCCGGGAAGTGGCCGGGCGAGCGCGTGTTGTGCACGCAGGATTTTTTCCGCATGGATGTCGAAGGCTTTCTATATTTTGTCGGGCGTAACGACGACATCATCAAAACCCGCGGCGAAAAAGTCAGCCCGGTGGAAGTGGAAAACGCCTTGCACGGTATTGCCGGGATTCGCGAAGCGGCAGTGGTGGGTGTGCCCGACGCGCTGTTGGGCCAGGCGATCCGCGCCTACGTGGTGGTGGAGCCGGGTATTGTCTTGAGCGATAAACAGATCCGCGCGGCGTGTCTTACGCGGCTGGAAAACTTCATGGTGCCCAAAGAAGTGATCATTGTTGCGGATCTGCCGAAAACCGCCACCGGTAAAGTCAGCAAAAAACTGCTGTTGGAGCAGACCTCTTGATCAACCCGCCGTTGTACCAGGAATTGCTTGCGCGGCTGACGGCCGAGCTGACCATCTTGCCGGATCATCCGGAGGAAACCTGCGAAAGCACCTTGCGCGCGTTATGGCAAACAGCGGCAGGTGCGCCGGTGTCGGCGGAGTCGGCACTCAATCGCGCATGTCCCGAACTCGACTCGCGCCAAGAGGGCGCGTTGCGTGACTTATTAACGCGCCGCCTTGCCGGTACCCCGCTGGCGCATCTGACCGGCCGCCAGAATTTTATGGGAATGGACATGCTGGCCGGGCCGGAAGCGCTGGTGCCGCGCAAGGAAACAGAATTGCTGGCGCGCGCCGCGATCGACGCGGGCGCCGGTTTGAGCGGCCAGCGCAACGAAGTGACCGTGCTCGACATTTGCACCGGTTCAGGCAATGTCGCGCTGGCGCTTGCACAGCATATTCCCGCCGCGCGAGTGTACGCCGCGGACTTGAGCGCCGCGGCGGTGGAACTGGCACGCCGCAACGCAATGCATCTGGGGCTGAATGCGCGCGTGGAATTTCGCTGTGGCGATTTACTTGCGCCTTTCGACAGCGCTGAATTCCATGGCGGCGTGGACCTGCTGACCTGCAATCCGCCCTATATCAACAGCGCCAAGGTTGGCCAGATGGCGAATGAAATCGCCGCACATGAACCGTCCCTGGCATTCGATGGCGGACCGTTCGGGATCGCGATTTTGATGCGCTTGCTGGAAACCGCGCCGCGCTTCGTGCGCAGCGGCGGCTGGCTGGCATTCGAGACCGGTTTGGGTCAAGGACCGGCACTGCTCAAACGTGTGCGAAACAACCCCGCATTCGGCGAAGTGCGGCCCGTAACGGACGGCGCGGGAGCGATCCGCGCGATCCTCGCGCAGCGTTCCCTGCTTGAAATTTAATTGAGCGAATCTCCATGAACCTGAGTGATGACATTTTTAAACTGGACGAAGCCGCAGAAACCGCGCGTATCGCCGCCACGATGCGCCAGACCCTCAGCCGGGAAATCCACCGGCGCGGATTTGTGATCGCGATTTCGGGTGGTGTGGATAGCGCGGTATGCGCCGCCTTGTGCGTGCGCGCCGCCGGCGCAAAAAAAGTTTTCGGTTTGTTGCTGCCCGAGCGCGACTCGTCGTCGCAAAGCGTTACGCGCGGCAAACTGGTCGCAGAGCATTTGGGCATCGAATATCAAATTTTCGATATCGCGCCGGTGCTTGACGCTTATGGCTGCTATCGCTGGCGCGATAATGCGATTCGCAATTTGTTTCCGGACTATGGCCCGGGTTGGAAAAACAAACTTGCCCTGAGCGGCGGGCTGGAAGGCAGCTACAACTTTTTTAAAATCGTGGTGCAAGACCCGGCCGGGAATACGCGCGAGTCGCGCTTGGGACTGAAAGAATATTTACAAATTGTGGCGGCGACCAATTTTAAACAACGCACGCGTAAGACCATGGAATATTTTCATGCCGATCGCTTGAATTACGCGGTGATCGGCACGCCCAATCGCCTGGAATACGATCAGGGTTTTTTTGTCAAGAACGGCGACGGTTCGGCCGACGTGAAACCGATCGCGCATTTATACAAGACGCAGGTTTATGCCTTGGCCAGATATTTAAAATTACCGGAGGAAGTTGCGACCGCTGCGCCGACCACGGACACCTACAGCCTGGCACAGGGTCAGGATGAATTTTATTTCGGGTTACCGTATCAGCAAATGGATGTGGCGCTGTGGGCCTATATCCATGCGGTACCGGTGGATGCGCTGGGGCGCCATTTGAAGATTACCGAGGCGGCTGCCCAGGCGGTGTACAAGGACATCGAAGCCAAACGCCGCGCCGCGCATTATCTGCATCATGTCCCGGTGCTGTTAGAGCCACTATCTCAGTAGGGTTGAGATAGCTCTTAACCGCCGAATAATTTCATGAAACGCGTAGCCCAGTCTGCGTCGCCAATCGCCGCCGCGCCGCCCTGTACCGCGTAAATGAATTCCTCGTCCGACATATTTTCGCCGACGCCCATGCGCGGTAAATCGAAGATATCGCTCTGCGGTGTAATCGTGTGGGTGAGCGCCGTGAATATCGCCCGGTATCCGGCTTCCATCGCCAGGGCGCGATGGGTCGCATCGTAGTCGTCGGGATTACCGTGCGGATAGGCGAAATAATCGACGCGCCCGATCTGGCTTTCGAGCAGGGCCTTGGTGTCGACAATTTCTGAGCGCGCCTGAGCGGGGTTTAATTGGGTCAGGCGCCAGTGATTCTGGGTGTGGGCGCCGAATTCAAACAGGCCGGAATCCCGCATTTGCCGGATTTCGTCCCAATTGAGCGCGGTGAATGTCTGGCCTAAATCGCTGCCTTCGACCTCGGCACGCGTAAGTTGTGCCGCCGCGAGCAGCGCATCGATATGGGCGGGTATTTGCTCGGGGGCGAGCTGTTTGAATAGCCGCGCCGCGGTCCGGTAACTTGCTCCGCGCGCCTCGTTGGTGTGAAGAGAAAGTACTTGCCCGGCAAATTTAAGTTCAGAAGCCTTGCTTTTGCCAAGCGCGCAAATTATCCATTCGGGCCAAAGCATTCGCCCGTTGGCAATAAACCCATGCGTTATAAATAATGTGGCAGGCACATTGTAGCGGCGCAAGATGGGTAATGCCTGGCTGAAATTATTCCGGTAACCGTCGTCGAATGTGACCGCGACAGTGTAGGGCGGAATTTCCCCGCGAGCCAAGTCATCCAATAATGTCGACATCGAAACGCAGCGAAAATGCTCGGCTAAATAAGCGATTTGCCGCTCGAATGCGGTCGCCGTCATATGTTGCCACACCGGAAACGGCAGTGGTTTTTCAAGCACGCTATGGTACGTGAGAACGATAGCCTCGTGCCTGAACAGGAAAGAACGCAAATGTTGTTTGAGGGGTGTCGACATGAGCTAGTAAACGTCGGTATCGCCCACCATGACGTGCCAACCTCGCGGGTCGGTCGCGGCATCGTGGAGACGGGTATCGGTGCACAGTACGGTAAGTCCCAACGGGCTGCGGCTCCAGCCGCAACTGAGCGTGCGTAATGCGTGTTCCAAAGGAGCGCTGAGAGTGTGCGTAATCCAAAGACGGGCACGGCCACGTCGCGCATCGCGGATGGTTTTCGCAAGCAGGCCCAACAGTGCCCACGGTTCGCTGCTTTCCGCGATGCAATCGAGCAGCACGGCTTCTCCTCGTGACTGATCCAGATGCATGACGGCAAGGCCAATGGGTTTGCCGCCGCGCAGTTGCCAGATGTAGCGGCAAGCCAGTACCGGGCTTGAATATCGCCATGTGATGTAATCTGCATTTTTAGCAATGCAGCAGTTGGCCAGGCGCCAGTTCGATATGTATTGCAACCACTCCTGATTCAAACTTTCCGCCACACAATAACGAATCCCCGGAGTGCACAATAGCGTGTAGGCGCCAAGTAGCGACAACCAGAGACGGCGAACCAGCTGTAGCGCCGTTGCGCGCAGGGTGCCCGTGAGGCTGGTTGCGGGAGTAATGAAACGCAATGGCAAGTGATAAGCATTGTAATGGGCGCTTAGGTCGACAAATCCAGAGCGCTTGACGAGTTGCGCGGCAGCTTCGGAAATGTAAGAGCCCAGCACAATGGGTGCTTCGCTGAGCATGGCGCGAAACAAGCGCAGCGCATGCAGGCCCTTGAAACCCGGATTGACGAAGAAATTCACCGGGAGCAACCCCGCGCTAATTTGTCCACCGGCGTGCAGGTTAAAGCGCGTAAAGCCGATGCCGCCTTCGATACGCCGGCCGGAATCGAGCACGAAGAACGGAAATTTCTGCTGCGCGCCGGGTTGCCCGGCGAACTCCCAATTCCATAGCGCCAGGTTGTTTAAGCGCGGACGTCCGGGAAAGTGGCGTTGGTAAAATTCCATAAGCGCGGGCGCATCGGCATCTGTGGCGCGGCGCATCACGATGGCGGGTTGTGATTCGGCAGGAGCGTTCATTGCGCAGCGCCTGGGAATTTCAACCATCGGATCCGGCTGAAATAACGGCGCAGATACTCCAGTACATGCCGCTCAGCGCCGGACGGTCGGCCGGATATTTGCCACAGCGCCAGCGCCGCCGCCGTGTAGGTGATCAAGCCAATGACAAGCGCGAGCAGTAGATGGGCGATTTGCATTGCCAGGCTGGTTATTGTGGCAATGTCCCCAACATACCATTGAACCAGCGAGGTCATGGCGGCGGTGGCAATGATCGGTCGCCAGATTTCGCGAAGTAGATGCGATGCGCGCATTTCCAGCGCGCGGAACATAAATGCATAACTGATAGGAAGCATAACCAGCACGATAATGATATTAGCCCACGCGGCGCCCATGACGCCATACCGCATGGTAAGCACAACCAGCGTAGGAAGGAAAAGGACACCGGATAATATTGCGAGCCATGTCATAACATGCGGTTTGCCAAGGGCCAAGAGTGCCGGACCGTTATTATTTTGCAATGCGACGAAGGCGCCGAAGACCGCCAATATCTGTATTAAGGGAATCGCTTCCAGCCACTTGTCACCTAGAAATACGGGCACCAGCAGCGGTGCGATGGCGGCGATCCCAAAAGCGGCGGGTAATGACAATAAGGCGATGATCGCCGCCACGCTCAAGTAGCCTTCGCGCAGCACCGCGATATCGTGCGACATCTTGGCATAACCCGGAAATACCGCGCGGTTGATCGGCGCCACCAGTTCCGTGGTGGGCAGATTGGAAATTTCATAGGCGACGCTGAACAGCCCCAGCGCATGCGGTCCGCCGAACCGGCCGACGATAAAATCGGCCGAACGGTAGCGCAAAAAAGTGGCCACATTGTTCAGTAACATCCATTTGGAAAAATGAAACAGCGTCGCGCGGGCGGCAAGCGAAAAACGTGGACGATAATCATGAACCACGTAACTCAGAATGGTTCCTGCCGCGCGGCCGGTGAGGGTGCCGATCACCAGCGCCCAGTAATTCTGCAAGAGGAAGGCGAGCGGCACCGTCACCAAAAAGCCGGCCATTTTCTTGCCGAACAGAAATTTGAATTCCTTGTCGAAGCGCATGTCTTTGCGGAAAGCAATGACGCCGATGTTTTCGAATCCTTGGATGGTCATGCCCAGCGCCAGCCAGTACATGACGGACTCCAGGCGCGGTTCTGAATAGAATTGCGCCGCCGGAGCGGCCAGCGCCACCAGCAGCAAGGCGGAAATCAATGCAAACAGCAGGTTGAAGGTCCAGGCGGTATCGTAGTGGTCGCGCCCGGCGTTGGCGTTTTGAATCAGGGCGACATCAAAGCTGAAGGCGCCCATCAACTCCAGTACGGCAATGACTGACATGGCCATGGCGACCACGCCGAAGTCATGCGGTACCAGCAAGCGGGCCAGGATGATCGTGCTGATCAAGCCCAATCCGCGCTCCGTGAACTTGAATAAAACCATCCATGCGGCGCCTTTGGCGATTTGCCGGCCGGTAACGCTCATCAATGAGTCCGATTTTTGAAAAAATGGAATGGGCGTTCAATATCAACGCCACGGGAACGAATGCACTTACCGCTGATCAATAAACTGCGGCGCATAATATCATGGCGACAAATCGGATCGGTATCGTGCACACTCGCTTCGCTTCGAACTTATTTATTGTTTACACGGATGTGGTTTATTAAAGAGGTGTGTTGCTCAATGTGGATGTTCCATGCCGCCGTGCTTATGGTCGTGAGCGTCATCTTGACGCCGGTCAACGCGGCTTCTCCGAAAAAATCTACTGATGCCTCCACCTTAAGCGGTGGCGTGGCAAGCGATCCGTTGTGGGATCTGGAAATTCCACGTCAGGAACTTGAACCGGTACTCATGCGCTTGGTGCAAGCCTACGAAGGCGGAAACATCGATCAGTTCATGGCGCAGATGGCGAAGCAAGTCCGCACCGAGGCGGGTCTATTGCGGGCGCAAGCGGTGCGTGACGACTACCTTGAAACTTTTCGCGGCAGCGAAAAACGTCGCATGATTTTACGCAATGTGCATTGGAGCCGCGCGCCCGATGGCGTGGTGGCGGATGCGGATTTTGTGTCTTATGTCACCAGCAAGCGCGATGATCGCATGCACGAACGCAGCGGCGCAGCGCGGTTTCATCTCACCAAACCCGCGACGGCATGGGTGATCAGCGAAATGTTTTTTTCCTACGACAACTAACCGGTATTGCGCATGCCGGCCGCAATCGCGTTAATGGTGCGCAGCAACGGATTGAGCCAGGCCTGGCGTTCGGTTTCGTCGAGCGATTCGTCGCGATAACGGCGTAGCAGCGAAAGCTGGATGTTATTGAGCGCATCCAGGTAGGGGTTGCGCCGCGTCAGGGACAGCAGCAGCGTCGGATTTTCCTTCACCAGCACTTTGTTGCCCGTCACCAGCAGCACGTATTTCACCGCGCGCGTGTATTCCGCATGAATCGCCGCATAAATGTTTTGCGCGGTTTTCGGATCGCTGCACAGTTGCGCATACTGATGGGCGATATCCATGTCGGCCTTGAACAGCGACATTTCGATATTCGACAGCAACGCCTTGAAAAACGGCCACTCGCGATACATGCGTTGCAGCGTGCGCAGGTCATGGTTGCGCGCCGCGCTCCATTGTTCCAGCGCCGAACCCACGCCGAACCAGGCGGGCAGGGTGTGGCGTGATTGCGCCCAGCCGAACACCCATGGAATCGCACGGATGGATTTTTTCGAACGGTCGGCCTTTTTGCGATGCGAAGGACGTGAACCGATATTCAGCATGCCGATTTCGCGTACTGGGGTGGCATCGTAGAAGTAGTCGAAGAACGCCGGGGTGTCGTCGGTCAGCGCGCGATAGGCGCGTTCGCCTTCGTGCGACAACGTATCCATGATGTCCAAGTAAATCTGCGCATCGCCGGTGGGTGCGTGCACCACGCCGACGCTGGCTTTCATCAGGCCGGTCACGCCCATGGTCAGTTCGTAGGTCGCGGTTTCGGCATTGCTGTACTTAAATGACAACACCTCGCCCTGTTCGGTGAATTTGATCTGTCCGTGCACGGTGCCGGGCGGTTGCGCGAGGATCGCTTCATGGGTGGGTCCGCCGCCGCGGCCCACGGTGCCGCCGCGGCCATGAAAAATGCGCATCTGAATGCCGCGCTGCGCCGCCACCATGGTGATGCGTTTTTGCGCCTGATATAGCATCCACGACGACGCCAGGATGCCGCCGTCTTTGCATGAATCGGAATAGCCCAGCATGATTTCCTGCATGTTGCCGGACGCTTCCAGCAGCGACGCATACGCCGGGTTATTCAGCAGCGAGGTTAATACCGGCTCGACATGCGCCAGATCCTCAATGGTTTCGAACAAGGGACTGATACGAATATGACAATACCAGCCCTGCGCGCCGCGCCCGACCAGACCGGCGAAGTGAGCGAGGAACATGACTTCCATGACGTGGCTGGCGGCGTGGGTCATTGAAATCACGTAATGACCGAACACCTTCGGGCTTATTTCCCGCTGCATTTGCGACATGCCGCGAAACACCTCAACCGTCTCGCGCGTCGCATCGCTTAACGCGCCTTCATCGATGATGACCGGCGCGCCGCGGGTAATGGCGTCGGTCAGAATCTGCATGCGCTGTTCTTCGCTCATTTGCGCATAGTCTTCGCCGCGCAAGTGATAGCGCAGCAAATCCGCCACGGCGTCGGTGTGGCGCGTGGATTCCTGGCGCAGGTCCAGATGCAGTAACTGCAAACCAAAGGTCTCCACCAGGCGGATCAGGTCTTTGAGTTCGCCGTTGGCGATGTTGGCATCGCCGTGACTGATGAGCGAATCGCGCATCACGTACAGATCGCCGAGTAATTCCAGTTCCGAACCGTAAGCATGCGCCGAGGTGGCGACTTCCTCGCCGTGCAGACGGCGCTTGAGCGCAACGAGATTGCGTTCCAGCCGGTAACGCATCACGAAAAGTTTGCGCCGATACGGTTCTTGCAAGTATTGCTCGGGTTTTTCGGAGAAGGCCTTTTCCGAGTATTTTTCGTCGGCCGCCAGACTGACCAGCAAATCGCCGGTGGGCGTGCACAGTAAGCTGGAGTGGGTCAGTACATGATTCAATCTGCGCAGGCGATGAATATATTCCAGCAGGATTTCCTGCGCCTGTACCCGCACGGCCGTGAGCGTGGTTTGCGGTGTGACATTCGGGTTGCCGTCGCGGTCGCCGCCGATCCAGGAGCCAAAGCGTAGAAAGCTGGGGACCACGATGCCGTGTTTACCTTCGGGAGCAACGAAACCATACACCCGGTCCATCGCTTCTTCCATTTTGCGGTACATCGCCGGGACCGCTTTAAACAGGCTTTCGCGGAAATAATATAAGCCGTTGGCAATTTCATCGCGCACGCGCGGGCGGGTCGGGCGCACTTCATCGGTTTTCCACAGGATCTGAATTTCGCTGGCCAGATGATTAATGACCGCGTTGAGTTCGCGCTGACTCAAGCGGGGATCGTCGAGGTTTTCGGCGGTCAAAAAAATACGCCGCAAGGATTCCATGACGGTGCGGCGTTTGGATTCGGTCGGGTGCGCCGTAATCACCGGCATGAACACCAGTTGATTGAGCAGCGCCTGGACTTGCAGCGCCGAGACGCCCTGGCGCAGCAATTCTTGCAGGGTGAGGTCGAACGAGCCGCTCCACGACGGACCGTCGAGCCGTTCCTGGCTGTAACGCTGATGATGTTGATACGACTCTTCGGCGATGTTGGCCAGACTGAAATAGGTATAAAACGCACGTACCACGTGCGTGAGCGTTTCCGCGTCCAGCGATCCCAGCAAACGGGTCAGTTCACGACGTTTGCGCACGTTATCGCGCTTGCGCAGGCGGATGTGTTCGGTGCGCAGCGTTTCCACCGCATCGAAAACATCTTCACCCGCATGTTGACGCAACACATCGCCCAGTAAATTTCCGAGCAGCTTTACGCGCGCGCGTAGTTCTTTGTCTGTTTTGGGTCGATACACGAAAGGTCGGCTCGCTTGCGCAAAATCGGAATTAGGTGGCGGTCGAAACACGCTCACACACAAAAGGCAGCATTATAGCCTTGATGCGTGAGCAATCTCCAACCGCAATGTATGCGCACAAGCTCGGGATGAAAAGTGAAATGTATTTCCGCTTGCTTACTCGCCCAGTTTTTTTACGGACGGCGCGCGCCGCGTTTGGGCGGCGGACCATTGCGACGTGGACCGCCGCTGCGGGTGGGCCGGCGGCGTGGCATGCTGCTATCGGCGTCGTGGTTTTCGCTGCGCGCGGGCGGCAGCGGTTTGGTCAGCAGGTCGGGTGTGCAGGTGGCCACCGGGATTTTATGACTGATGTAGCTTTCGATGTCGCCCATTGAAAACGCATAGGTTTCGCATGCGAAGCTGACGGCTTCACCGGCGGCGCCCGCGCGCGCGGTGCGGCCGATGCGGTGCACGTAGTCTTCGGCGTCTTGCGGCAGGTCGTAGTTAAACACATGACTGACCGCCGGGATGTGCAAGCCGCGCGCGGCCACGTCGGTCGCGACCAGAATTTGCAATGTGCCTTCGGTGAATTCCTTCAGGATGCGCAGGCGTTGGGTTTGCGGTACGTCGCCCGACAGTACGCCCGCTTTATAATTGTTGCCGCGCAGATAATTCCCGATGCGTTCCGCGACCGGCTTGGTGTTGACAAATACCAGCGCGCGCGTCACTTGCTTGGTGCGCAGCAAGCCCAGCAGCAACGGAATTTTTTCTTCATTGGCCGGGAAGTACACCGATTCTGTTACACGCTCGGCGGTCATGCGCTCGGGCGAAATCGACACTTGCTTGGGGTTATTCATATGCTCATACGCAAGTTCGGTGACGCGATGCGACAGCGTGGCCGAAAACAGCAGGCTCAGCCGATGCTCGGGTTTGGGCAAGCGGCGCAACAAAAAGCGAATGTCGCGAATAAAGCCTAGATCGAACATGCGGTCGGCTTCGTCCAGCACCATCACCTGCGCTTCGCGCAAGTCGTAGATGTTTTGTTTGAAGTAGTCGATCACGCGGCCGGGCGTGCCGATCAGCACGTCCACGCCTTCTTCGAGCATTTTTTTCTGCGCCTCGAAGCCGGTGCCGCCGTAGACCAGCCCGAGTTTGAGCCCGGTGAATTCGCCCAGGGTCACGGCGTCGTTATAAATCTGCACGGCCAGTTCGCGCGTGGGCGCGATGATCAGCGCACGCGGTTGATTCACGCGGCGGCGGGGACTGGCGGGTTGCGTCAACAGGCGGTGATACATGGCGATCAAAAACGCCGCGGTTTTGCCGGTGCCGGTTTGCGCCTGACCCATCACGTCCTGTCCCGCCAAGGCCAGCGGCAAGGTCTGCGCTTGAATCGGCGTGCAGCGTGTGAAGCCGGTCGACTCGATGCCGCGCAGCACCGGGGCCGGCAGATTCAAACTTGCGAACGTGATGTCGGACAAGTGATCCGTCAACGGCACATGGACCGGTACGGGGTCAGGTAGTGACTCGCTGTCGGGGGGTGTGGAAGGTGCCGGACCGAACCATCGGCCGATGGATTTAGCTAACCTGAACAAAAATGACACGGGCTGGAGTTTTCCGTAGTGAGGTCGCGATCAAGATGATCGAAACGGTAAAACCATTGTACAGAACAGCGGCGGCGGGCCACAACGCATTGCGCGCGGTTTCCCATCCGCGCGGCGGCATGCCCTTGTCTTTACATGGCCTTTGACATACGCCGCCATGCTTATTTCTTGAAATCCAAAGTCCACACGAATTGTAGAATTTCGGCGGTGAGATTGCGGTAAGCCCCCTTGCTGCCGATCTGGCGCATCATTTCAAAGCGCGCAAAAAATTTGCCGAGGCTGCCGGATAATCCGTACTTCACACCGGCCGTGTAGCTGACCATGGTGTCGAGGCGATTATCCGCGCTGGCGTAGTTGGGTAAGCTGGCCTCGAGATCCGCGCTGCTGGCCTGTAAATAAGGCGTAAAAAAATCAGCGGCACTCTGGCGGTAAACACGCAGGTGCGGCTGGAGATAACGTGTATTGCCCAGTTCATGCCGGTAACGTGCTTCCACCGTGTGCGAGTTAATGCCCCAACTGTCCCAATAGTAGCGGTAGTAGACATTAACCACATCGTTGTCTTCGCGTTCTTGGTTGAAATCGAAATTTAGGCTGCTGCGCGAGCGCGAGTTGGGGCGTTTTTCATGAAAATAAGTGAATGCGGTCGGATCGACGTGATCGACCATGGTGATGACTTTATACGGGTCCGACAAATACCCCTGCACCGTGCCGCTGCTGTAACCGATTTTAACCACCGAGCGGCGCGTGATGATTTGTGTCGCGCTCAGGCCCCAGTCGAAGACTTCTTTTTCGCCGTCGTTGTAGTCGCCGGGTTTGTCTTTGCTCAGGTCGCCGAGTTCTTTGTGCACGCCCACCACCGAGCCGACAAAGTCGTAGGAGTAACCGATGCCCGCTTCCAGCGTGGTCAGTTTTTGGTTGAGATCGTAGGCAAAGGTCGCGCTGCCGCCATAAGATTGGTAATCATCCTCATTGGAAAAAATAGCGGCCACAGTGGTGCGATAAGTCCGTTCATGGGTGCGTTCCCAATTGGCGCTGAGTGCAACGCGGCGATCGACAAAACCTTCCAGCGGGCGAATCAGCAAACCGCCGCCACCGCCGGTTCCGGAAGCCCCCGACACACCCGACGGCGACGTCAGCGTAGCGGTTTTGGAAGCCGGTGTGAGTGCGCCGCTGGGCGTCGAGCCGGTGATCGCATCGGTCACCAGCTTGCCCGAAAACACATTGTCTTCGTCGTAAATCCATTTGGCGCCGACATCCATCTCGCGCACGCGCACGCGGTGGTTTTCATGGTATTCGAGAAAACTCAAATCCAGATCCATGTCGGCATCGATCGCATGGGCTGTTTCGGAGCTCTGCGCGAGCAATACGCAAGTGGCCGTGGCGAGCGCCTCGGCAATGGAATTTTTACGCCTCAGTTGCATCCACAACCTCCGCCGCCGATGTTACGGCCGATGCTGGAGGCTTCTTTGCTGAAAAAAATATGATCGTCGGTGCCGGCTTCGACCGCATTGCCGCCGATGGACATTTTATCGCGCGCCAACACATCGCGTTCCCAAGGCTGGGGAGGTTGATACAGGGTTTGCAGTTCGGCACAGCCGCTTAATAAGCATGCGACCAGCGCGGCGCGAAACAGATTCATCATGGTGTGGTACTCGCATCGAGAGCAAGGGGACGCTGCGTTGGATTGCCGGCCTGCATTTTTAAAGCAGCGTGCAAAATTATCGACAGCAACTTAAATCAACTTTAATGGGGGTAATGATAGTACATGCGGGAGTGATCCTATCAAATGTGTAGTGTTACCTAATCCCAAATTGATTTTTCTCCACGGGACTTGTAAGCTTCCCGACTGCTTTTTGACAGGCCTCGAAAGGAGTAACACATGCGTCGGCCGTTGATCGCTGGAAATTGGAAAATGCACGGCTCGCGCAGCAGCGTGGCCGCGTTGCTGGATGGGATTCAGAGCGGCATGGGCGCCGTGCGCAAGGCGGAAGCCGCCGTGTGTCCGCCGTTCGTGTACCTCGCGCAAGTGCAGACGCAGCTTGCGGGCAGCGCCGTGGCGTGGGGCGCGCAGAACCTGAGTCATGAGAAATCCGGCGCGTTTACCGGCGAAGTGTCCGCCGACATGCTGACCGACTTCGCGTGTAAATATGTCATCGTCGGGCACTCCGAACGGCGCGCGATTTACGGCGAGTCCGACGACCTGGTGGCGAAAAAATATGCCGCCGCCCAGCAAGCTAAATTGATTCCTGTATTATGCGTCGGCGAATTGCTGGAAGAGCGCGAGTCGGGCGCCACCGAAAGTGTCGTGGCGCGACAATTGGATGCGGTACTGAACAACAGCGGCATTGCGAGTTTCGCCGATGCGGTGATCGCCTACGAACCAGTCTGGGCGATCGGCACCGGCCGCACCGCGTCGCCGCAACAAGCGCAAGACGTGCACGCCTTTATCCGCGCGCGCTTACGCAAACAGAACGCCGCGATTGCCGAAGGCGTGCGCATTCTGTACGGCGGCAGCGTTAAGGCGTCCAATGCCGCGGAAATTTTTCACATGTCCGACGTCGACGGCGGCCTGATCGGCGGCGCGTCGTTAAAGGCGGACGAATTTTTGGCCATATGCAAAGCGGCGGATTGACGCGCGCTTTGAAACACCGAGGTTGGTAATGGAAATCGCGTTGTGGGTGGTACATATTCTGGTGGCGCTGGGTTTGATCGGGCTGGTGTTGCTGCAGCAAGGCAAAGGCGCGGATATCGGCGCGGCGTTCGGCAGCGGCGCCTCCAATACCGTGTTCGGCGCGCGCGGCTCGGCCAATTTTTTAAGCCGCAGCACCGCGGTGCTGGCGGTGTTATTTTTCGTCACCAGCCTGTCGCTGGCGTATTTCGTGACCGCCGCGCCCAAGCGCCAGAGCGTCATCGAACGCGCCGCGCAACCCGCGCCCGCGGCACAAGACCCGGAACAAAAAGCCAAGGCCGCCAACGAACAGGAACTGGTCAACCAGCTTTCGCAACAGTTAAAGAAGAGCGGCGACGCGCCCGCGGTACCCGCGCCATCCGCGCCCGAAGCGCCCAAGCAAGACAAATAAGCTTGCGCGCATAACGATTATGCCGACGTGGTGGAATTGGTAGACACGCTATCTTGAGGTGGTAGTGGCGTAAGCTGTGAGAGTTCGAGTCTCTCCGTCGGCACCAATTTCAGATTTTCGATTTAAATCGCATTTGTAGCCTGCCGTCTTTCC
>CAZHHW010000044.1:0-25321 GCA_964532385.1 uncultured Gammaproteobacteria bacterium
CCGGTTTTACCGTCTTACGTCTGGGGCCGCGCATCTTGCGCACCGAGACGGCCGGTGTCGCCGCCTTGGCGGCATTGCAAGCGAAGTGGGGTGACCTGTGTTAATTGAGAAATCCATATTCCGTGCTGCGTTCGCGAACCTGTTGTTAGCCATGGCGCTTACCGCATCCGGGTCCACGCGGGGCGAAGAAGTCATGGTCGGCCCTTTTTCCAAGGAAATCATTAAGGGCTGGGACGAAAAAAGTTTTCGCGGCCACACCGAATATGCCTTGATTCAACAGGACGGGCGCAGCGTGCTCGCGGCGAAAAGCAATTCAGCGGCGTCGGGGTTGTTCAAGAAAATCGACATCGATCTGGAACGTACGCCGTATCTCAATTGGTCGTGGAAAATCGATCACGTGCTGGCCGCCGCGAACGAGCGCAGCAAAAAAGGCGACGACTATCCCGCGCGCGTGTACGTGGTATTTTCCAGCGGCCCCTCGTTCTGGAAAACCCGCACGCTCAATTATGTGTGGTCGAGCAACCAAACCGTGAATGCGGAATGGCCAAACGCCTTTACCGGCAGCGCGCACATGATTGCCGTTGAGGGCGGACGCGAGCAGGTCGGCCAATGGCGCAGCTACCGCCGCAACGTGCGTGAAGACTTCAAGAAATACTTCGGCGAAGATTTAGTGCAGGCCCACGCGGTCGCGATCATGACCGACACCGATAACACCGACCAAGATGCCAGCGCTTACTACGGCGATATTTTCTTTACCAGCCAATAGCATCCCGGGTACCCGGAAGCGCGCCAGTCAGGTATCCTAAGCGCCCTGTTTTCAGGAGGCGTGCCAGAGCGGTTGAATGGATCAGTCTTGAAAACTGACGAGGGGGCAACTCCTCCGTGAGTTCGAATCTCACCGCCTCCGCCAAATGTTAAAAAACGGCCCGCTCAGCGGGCCGTTTTTATTTCTGATTCCGCGTGTTTCATACCGCAAAAAAACATATGCGTTTCCTTGGAGTCTCTTGCCGAGAGGTTTACGCCGGGCGAGCGGTCATCTTGGTTGTCTGCTACTGCGGGCTGGAAGCCCGCGCTCTCCATTCAATAAAGAGCTGTTGAATAAACTTCCCGTGAGGCATGAGGCTTGGCATTACTAAAGGCGAGCCACGGTTATTTGATCAACAACGACCCCGGCACATCGTGCAGGCCGTTTTTCAGCATGCTGGAATTGAGGCCCTGGTTGCTCAATAGGAAGGCGGCGGCGGAGCTGCGTCTGCCGGTGTTGCAGTAACAAATGTAATAGGTCTTGATATTGAGTTCGCCGATGCGCTGGCGCAGTTCGTTAAGCGGGATGTTCACCGCATTGGGCAAGCGCGATTCTTTGAATTCCGAGGGCACGCGCACATCCAGAAACACGGCGCCGTCATTGAGTTTTTCCAGGGCCGCGTTCCAGTCGATTTGGTCAAGCAGCGGCTCTTTTAAAAGCGCGATAAAATCCTTCTTGGCCAGGCGCATCAAGCGGCCTTCGGAAATCATCACCACATTGGCGTTGCGCGGTTTGTCGGAGATCAGCGCTTCTTCGCCGAAACCAACGCCGGCGCCGATTTCCGCCAGCTCGACCGGTTTGCCTTTGCCCATCATCTGGCGCGTGACTTTGGCGCTGCCTTTGTCGATGAGGTAGAAAAAATCGCCCGGATCGCCCTGGCGAATCACCACGTCGCCGACCGTGACTTCCACAGCTTCCATGCGCTCAAACACTTTTTCGATATTCGCCGACGGAATGTTGTTGAACGCGAGCGTCGAGCGCAGCTTGGTGCGCCAATCAGCTTCGCCTTTGATGACGGTTTTGGTTTTGGGCGAGGCTTCGGCGGTGGCCATCTGGTCCCAGGTCAGCATCTGGTCGAACTGTTCCATGTCGATGCGAATGATTTCCACGTCGCCGGCGGTCATCGCGGTCCACTGATGCGGTTGTTTATTATCGAGTGGATGCCAGGTTTCAGGCATGCCGGCGGTGATGCGTTGCACTTGCGCATTACTGCGCGAACGCAGTTCGATTTCGCCGCTCAACAGATAAACCAGTTTGCCGTCGCGTTCGCCTTCGGCAAATAAACGCACACCGGCGCGCACAGTCTCGACCAGCGTTTTGACGGCCAGTTCGCGAATGCGCGGCGCCGACAGCGAGGCAATGGGTTCCAACCCATGCAAAGTTTCTACATCCACGTGCGGGGGTTGTGCATTGTTGTCGCTCATGGGGGAATTCATGCAGTGATGTCTTGAGTTTTCTCGGGTTATACATGCAGCGCAAAGATCGCACTGCGAAAGCGCGCCGGCTACGCTATGGTAAACTGCATTACTTCATCGGTTGGTATTGTCAACACTTTAGCGAAACCCATTCTGCTCATGCGCATCCGCGAAATTCCCTATAACTACACTTCATTTTCCGACCGTGAAATTGTGATCCGCTTTTTGGGCGAGCCGATGTGGCATGCGCTCAATGAGCTGCGCGGCTCGCGGCGCACCGGCCAGTCGGCGCGCATGTTGTTCGAGGTGTTGGGCGACATGTGGGTGATCACACGCAACCCCTTCATTCAAGACGATTTGATGGAAAATCCCAGGCGCTGGGAATCGCTGGCGCATGCATTGCATCACCGGCTGGATCAGATCGTCGCGCGCGCCGGCGGCAATGAGCGGGCATTGCAACTGGAATCCGCGGCGCGCACCGCCGTGCGCAAGTTTGAAAGCTGGCTGCCGCAGCAGCGCGAATTGCGCAAGAAAGCCCTGCGTCTGCTGCGCAAAGTGACGCGTCGTGACAATATTTGCTTCGACGGGTATGCGCGCGTGTCGCATGTCACCGACGCCAGCGACTGGCGTGTCGAATTACCCTTCGTGGTGCTCACGCCCGACAGCGAAGATGAAATCGCGCCGATCGTGCGCACCTGCATTGAGCTGGGCCTCACGCTCATTCCGCGCGGCGGCGGCACGGGTTACACCGGCAGCGCGGTGCCGTTGCATGCGGATACCGCGATTATCAATACCGAAAAACTCGAAGCGCTCAGCGGCGTGGAAATGCGCCGCTTGCCGGGGGTCACGCACGACGTGCCGACGGTGCGCGCCGGCGCGGGCGTGGTCACCAAACGCGTGTCGGAACTCGCCGAGCAGCACGGGTACGTATTCGCCGTCGATCCCACTTCGCAGGATGCCTCCACCATTGGCGGCAATGTCGCGATGAACGCGGGCGGTAAAAAAGCCGTGCTGTGGGGCACCACGTTGGACAATCTGGTCTCGTGGCGCATGGTGATGCCCGATGGCGCGTGGTTGGAAATCGAACGGCTGAATCACAACCTGGGCAAGATTCATGAAGTGGAATTCGCCGAGTTTCGCCTCACCGGTTACAGCGCCGACGGCAAGGTGCCGCAGGGTGGCATTTCTACGCTGCGTATCCCGCGCGAGCAGTTGCGCAAGCCCGGTTTGGGCAAAGATGTCACGAATAAATTTCTCGGCCGCCTGCCGGGCGTGCAGAAAGAAGGTTGTGACGGCATCATCACATCGGCGGTGTTCATTGTGCACCGCATGCCCAAATGCATGCGCACCGTGTGCCTGGAATTCTTCGGCGCGAATCTGCACAAGGCGGTCCCGGCCATCGTTGAGCTGAAAGATTACATCGACGCCGTGCCCGGCGTGGTGCTCGCGGGCCTGGAGCATCTCGACGAGCGTTATGTGCGCGCCGTGAAATACAGCACCAAGGCGCCACGTCGTGAATTACCTAAAATGGTCCTGATCGCGGATCTTGCCGGAGATGACGAAGACGCCGTGGCGCGCGCCGCGTCGCACATCGTGCGCCTGGCCAACGCACGCGACGGCGAAGGTTTTATCGCGGTCAGTCCGGAAGCGCGCCACCGTTTTTGGCTGGACCGGCATCGCACCGCCGCCATCGCCGCGCACACCAATGCCTTCAAGATCAACGAAGACGTGGTCATTCCGCTGCCCAAGCTCGCCGACTACAGCAACGGCATCGAGCGCATCAACATCGAGCAATCGATCAAGAACAAACTGGTGATGATCGATGCGGTGTTGACCTATCTGGACGGCGATCTGCCCGAGCTGCGCAGTATTCCGGATTATTTTTCCAGCGCCGAAAACGACGCGATCGTGATTTCGAAAAAAATGGCCGCGCGCGAACACCTGCTCGCGGTGCAAAGCCGCTGGCGCACGTTGCTGGAAAATCTGGATGGCGATGCGCAAAAATTCCCGCAGGTGTTCGACGACCATGCCCGTGCCAAGGCGCAGCCGGGTGATCGATTGTTCGATCTCGCGCAACGCCGCGACCTGCGCATTTCCTATCGTCACGACGTGGAACGTCCGCTGAAAGTCATATTCAACGGCCGCGAGCTGGAAGGCGTGCGTAAACGCTTCGACGAAATTCACGCGAGCATTCGCTCCGGCCGCTTGTTCGTCGCAACCCACATGCACGCGGGCGACGGCAACGTGCACACGAATATTCCCGTGAACTCCAATGACTACGCGATGCTGAACGAAGCGCACCGCATCGTCGACAGCGTGATGACCCTGGCCACGAATCTGGGCGGCGTGATTTCCGGCGAGCATGGCATCGGCATCACCAAACTGCATTACATGGGAGCGGCCGATGTGGCGGCATTCGCGCAATACAAACACGAAATCGATCCGCACGGCCATTTCAATCGCGGCAAATTATTACGCGGCGCCGAACTGGAGCACGCCTACACGCCCTCGTTGCGCCTGGTCGAACAGGAAGCGCTGATTCTGGAAGCAAGCGAATTGGGCCAGCTCAACGATGCGATCAAACATTGTCTGCGTTGCGGCAAATGCAAGCCGGTGTGCAACACGCACGTGCCGCGCGCTAATTTGCTGTACTCGCCGCGCGATAAAATTCTCGCCTCGGGTTTGATCATCGAGGCCTTCTTATACGAGGAGCAAACGCGTCGCGGCATTTCGGTGCGTCATTTCGACGAGATGAATAATGTGGCCGACCACTGCACCGTGTGCCACAAGTGCGCCACGCCCTGCCCGGTGGACATCGACTTCGGCGACGTCTCGATTCTGATGCGTAACATCTTGCGCGCGCGCGGGCAGAAGCGCGCCAATCTGGGCACGCGCGCATCGATGGCGTTTCTGAACACCACCGATCCGGCCACCATCAAGCTGATGCGCAAGACCATGATCGAGTGGGGTTACAAGGCGCAACGTCTGGCCTATACGTTTTTCAACAAACCGATTTTTGGTCAAGACATGGCGCGCCCGGCTTCGACCACCGGCAAGCCCGCGATCAAGGCGCAAATCATGCACATGATCAAACGGCCGATGCCGGGCAACCTGCCCAAGCAAACCATGCGCGCGCTGTTGGGTGTGGAAGACACCAAGAACGTGTTCATCCTGCGCGACCCGGGTAAAGTCACCGAGGATTCCGATGCGGTGTTTTATTTTCCGGGTTGCGGCTCGGAACGCCTGTTTAGCCAGGTGGGTCTGGCGACCTTGGCGATGTTGTACGAGGTCGGCGCGCAAACGGTCTTGCCGCCCGGCTATCTATGCTGCGGTTATCCGCAAACCTCCAGCGGCGAACGCGTGAAAGGCGAGCAGATCAGCACCGACAATCGCGTGTTGTTCCATCGCGTCGCCAACACCCTCAACTATCTGGACATTAAAACTGTGCTGGTGTCCTGCGGCACCTGCATGGATCAGTTGCTGAAATATCAGTTCGAAAAAATCTTCCCCGGCTGCCGCTTGCTCGACATCCATGAATACCTGATGGAAAAGGGCGTGAAGCTCGAAGGTGTAAAAGGCGTGCAATATCTTTATCACGATCCGTGTCACACGCCGATGAAAACCCACGCGCCCATCAAAGTGGCCAGCGCCTTGATGGGGCAGAGCGTGACTTTATCCGATCGCTGCTGCGGCGAAGCCGGGACGTTCGCGGTTGCGCGTCCGGATATCGCCACGCAAGTGCGTTTCCGCAAAGAAGAGGAATTGGGTAAAAACCTTTTCAAGCTCACCGGCCAATCCGTGATCAAGGACGGCAGCGTGAAAATTTTAACCTCGTGCCCCGCGTGCCAGCAGGGCTTGAACCGCTATGCCGACAGTACCGGTCTGGATACCGATTACATCGTAGTGGAGCTGGCGAAATATCGCCTGGGCGAGGAGTGGCATGGAAGCTTCATCGATAATGTGACGCACGGCGGAATTGAACGGGTGTTGCTATAAATTCAGGCGTATTGCGCGCGCGGCAACCTTATGGAACACGTGGACACAATACTTTGGAGATACATCAGAAGCCCTGTACATTGCGGCAGAATGCTTCGATCGTAAATCCAACTTGAGCGAGTGACGGCTATGCAACTTCCGGAACGTGATGGTGATGGTTATTTAGTGGACCGCGACGCGTGGACGCCGGAACTGGCGCGCGCGATGGCGGCGGCCGACGGTGTGGAGCTGAACGAAGCGAAATGGAATCACATCCTCAAGGCGCGCGAATTCTATGATGAATTCGGTGTGGTGCCGCCGATACGCAAATTCGCCAAGCATATCGATGAAGATCAAAAGGCGCTGTTCGCCATGTGGATGACCGGCCCGATGAAACCCATCACCAAATACGGCGGATTGCCCAAACCCACCGGATGTGTCTGAAACCTACGTCAACAGCAGGCACCTTTTTGCCAAGGGCCGCCTGTTGTTGAAACTGTTGCTGCGCCGTCTTGTGTCCTGCCTGCATTTATATTTATCGCCAACCCTGGTTCGGGTGTAGGCACCTGAATTGCCCCGTGAGCTTTCCTTACTCAGATTACCGCCCTGCGCGCCGATGTAGCTGACACGGTGTGTTGTTTCCAATTCGCGCGGTGTCATTGCCATGCCTATTTTCAGTGCAGTTAAAAACTATCTCGAAGCCCAGGCGATTTCATTCGACATCACGCCCATCGAAATCGACATAAACCAAGACCGCCGCCGCTGGCTGCGTGCCGTGCTGTGCGAAGACGCCAAGGGGCGGGTAGTGGCCGTCGTGCCGTACGATAACTTTCTGGATATGGAGATCTTGCGTAGTCAAAGCCAGCGTCCACTGCGGCCGGTCTATGGAAGCCCGCATGCGGAGTCGGGGGAGGATGCAACGGGTGTTGTCCCCTTGGGTGCGTTCGTAGGTGTTCCCACCCTGATGGATAGGGCGATTCCACATGACGGCAACCTGTATTTTGCCGCCGGCGCGCATACCCTGGTGAGGATGGAAGCAAGTGCGGTGCATGCTTCGCAAAAAGAAGTGTCTTATTTAGACATTTCTTGCGAGATGACGCCGGATTGGATTGCGCAACGCCGCGAGCAACTCGCATTCACACGTAAACGAATCGAGTCCTTGCTCGACGAGGTGCAAGGATTGCCGGCCATGCCGGAGATGGCGCAACGCATTCTGCATGTGGCGGGCGATACCGATTCCACTGCGCAGGATTTGGCCAAGGCGATTGAAATTGATCCGAGTCTTTCCGCGCAAATCATCAGTTACGCCACCTCCGCGTTTTACGGCTATCGCGGCGACATTAGCAGCGTGCGCGATGCCATAACGCGTGTGCTGGGTTTCGAGCTGGTCGCGAATATCGCCGCGGGCATTTCCCTGGGTACGGCCTTCAAGATTCCCGCGGAAGGTCCCATCGGACTGAGTGCCTTCTGGCGGCATGCGGTCTACACCTCCGCCCTCGCGGAACGGCTTTGCAAGGCGTTGCCGCGTGATCGCCAGGCACGCCCCGGCGCGGCCTACATGAGCGGCCTGTTGCATGACTTTGGTTATCTGGTGCTGGGGCATATCTTGCCGCCGGTGTTTGATGCGCTCAATCAAGCGATTGCGGCCAATCCGACAATCAATGTGACGCAGGTGGAGTCTTTGATTTTGGGCTCTTCGCACACTGCGATTGGCGCGCGCTTATTACAGCGCTGGAAGCTGCCGGCAGAAACGGTGATTACAGCGCAATATCACCATACGCCGGACTATCGGGCTGAAGATGCGGTTTATGCCCACCTGATCGGGCTGGCGGAAAGTTTGTTGCACGAGCAGGGCGTGGCAAATGATGCGGACAGTATTCGCAGCGATATCTCGCCGGCGTTACTGGGCTTGGATACCCATGCCATTGAAAAAGCCGCGCAACCGGTGCTGGACGCCTGTGCCGAGCTTGACACTTTATCGCGGATGCTTGGTAATCAATAACACGCGCCCGCTGCGGCCTACATCTTCAGCAAGTAGCGAAACCGTTCGCCGCGAAATCTCAGCACCATGCCTTCCTTGATGATGCGTTCCAGTACCAGGGCCGGAGCGATTTCATCGCCCTCATGGTAACGCCGCAGGTTGATCATTACGAAGCGGTTCTCGACTTTTTCTGCATGTACATGCACATCGACGCGGATCGGCGGTAAGGATTGCTGCAATTGCTGCGGCATTTCGATCAGTAGTGGAATCATTTCCAGAGGTATATCGGCCGGTTCGCGGGCGGCCACGGCGGGGGCGGCAGGTTCGGGTTCTGCCGGTGGCGCCGTTGCGGGCGGCGCCGATTCCATTTCAAGTTGACGCGCCTGTGCCTGCAATTCTTGATCGGTCATCAGCAACACGGCAGGCGGGGCGGCGGGCGGGGTCGCGCGATGAATCGGCGGGTCGATTACCACCGGTGCGGGCACGGGCGTAGGGGCAACGGGTGGGGTCTCGACAATGGACGCTACCGGTGGTGCCTGAACAGTGTCGCGGGCCGATGAATAAATCAGCAAGCCCGCCAGCAGCGCGTTGAAAATCACCGCGAATACCGCCACCCACAGCCACGGACTGCGTGGAGTGTGTGCGGCTTCAGTGCGGTCGCTGGTTTGCAGCGAAGGCACTTGGCCGCGCTTGCGTTCGCGTTCGGCCTTGTCTAGCGCATCGAGAATATAGGACATGGTGCGCCTTGCTTTAGGGTGCCGGGGTGACCAGATGCGGGCTGGGCGGTGTGCCGGAAGCTCCCGCCAAGTGAATCAAGGTGCGCTCGCCCGCGATGCCATCCACGTTTAGACCACGCCGTTTTTGAAAAGCTTTGACACGCGCGCTGAGCTCCTCGTCATAAATAGCAGGCGTGCCACCCGCGCTGGTTTTACCTTCGATACGATCCAGCGCGCGCGCCAGCCAGGTGACGGCCACGCCTTGGGCGCCCGGAGTAATATAAAGGGTGTCAATCGCGGGTTTGTGCCACAACAATAAATATTCACCCTGCCAGAACGGTTCCAGTTCGCGCGGGGTGATATTGAACTGCGCATTCTGCATTTCGAAGTTGACCGTCGTGGCATCCATTCCGGCCAATACGCCATAGCGTTCCTCGCCCGTGCTGTTGACCAATTTGAGTATCACCGGATAGTCGAGCTGGCGTAACTGCGACAGCGAAGTGTTGCCCCGGTAACATGTCAAGCCCGAGGCTTGCGCGTGTTCGCACGGAGTGATGCCGTTGGACGAACGATAAGTTTTTGACCAGCGCTTGACCAGAATTTCCATCGCGCTATCCAGATTGGCCGAGGTCTGGGCATTGTTTAATGTGTCTGCGAATGTGGGCGGCGGGGCGCTTGCCGCCGCCGGTGCCTGGACCACGGAATTGTCGGAAAGTGGCTCTTTGTTTGCCGCCAGCGGCGGGGCCGGGAGCGCAACGGAGGGAACCGGAAGGGTTGCGCTGGCTACAACCGGCGGTGTGGAGGTGTACCAGTTATAGAGTACGCCCGCCAGACTGCCCAACACGATGATGCCCAGTGCGATGGCTGCCCAGCGAATGTACGGGGGGGCTGATGGTTGCTCCGGCATTTCACCCATCACTTCGGTGGCGGCACGCAATACGATGCGGCGATCGATATTCCGGCGGGTTTCCGCGTAGGCGCCCAGCAGCGCGCGATCGCAAATGACGTTAATCAGGCGAGGTATGCCTTTGCTGATCCGGTGGACCAGGCGCAGCGCGGTATCCGTGAAGAGCGGCTGTATATAACCGGCGACCGCAAGACGATACTTCACCATTTCCGCGGTTTCATCGGCAGAGAGCGGCAACAAGTGATAACGCGCGGTGATGCGTTGCGCCAGTTGCCGCAGCTCGCTGCGATCCAATAGCAAACGCAGCTCAGGCTGACCGACCAGCACAATTTGCAGCAGTTTTTCTTTTGCGGTTTCCAGGTTGGTGAGCAGCCGGATTTGCTCCAGGACTTCAATGCCCAAATTTTGTGCTTCATCGATCAAGATCACGGTGCGCCGGCCCTGCGAGTGGGCATTGAGTAAATACGCATTCAGAGCATCGGTGAGGCGCTTGATACTCCCGGCTCCGGCGCTGTCGGGGACGCGCAATTCGTCGCAAATGGTTTGTACAAACTCGGCGGCGGATTGACGCGGATTAAGAATAATTGCCGCCGTGACATGCGCGGGTAATTGACTCAGCACGGCCCGCGTGAGCGTGGTTTTACCCGTGCCCACTTCACCCGTGAGCTGTACAAAGCCGCCACCTTGTTTGACTGCGAATACCAAGTGCGCCAAGGCATCGCGGTGGCGCGGGCTCATATATAAATAGCGCGGGTCGGGTGTGATCGCGAAAGGATTTTCTTTCAGTCCAAAAAAATCGCCATAGATATATCCCAGTGCGTTGTCTACCGCGCCGGTTTCGGTCGCAACAGGTGGGTATTCCACGGAAACGACAGACATGGGCTGGATAACCTTGCATCAGCATGCAGTTGAAAGTGACGCAAATTCTAGCTTAAACCTGGGTGCGAAGGGGATTACATTGCGCCTTCGGCCGTGGATGACATATTGAGGACACGTGTGAGGTCTATGGATATTCTGCTCGAAATTTGGCCATTAAAATTTTAGGCGGATGATAAAAACTTACTAATTTACAGGGGCATAAATTTCACGGATAACAACCCCACTCTTAAAAAATCTTAAGGTATGCCCCCTGTTCAGATTCCCAAAATAAAACGCGGGTTCGGAGAAAACAGCCACCATGGATGAGCGGCTTCAATTATTGATGTGTTGCACGGGGGGCGAAGGTTAATTCGCCATGCATGTCTATCCAATTGCTTTCGGTAGTGCCGGGTCACGCCACGCGCACGCCATCACCGCAGGTTCTACAGGTTTTACCGCCGATTATGACGCGCTGAAACTGACCAGCGCCTATCAGCCGATTTTCAGTTTTGCGCATCGCCACCCGGTAGGTTACGAAGCCCTGCTACGAGGGCGTTTACCCGGCGATCTGGAGATCCTTCCGCAAAAGATTTTTTCCATTATCCGCGGCCGCGACGACATGATTGCGCTGGACTTGTTGGCGCGGGAACTTCATCTGCGCAACTTTGTGGTCCAATGCCCTGCGAATAGCTGGTTGTTTATCAATATGAGCCCGGAAGTATTCGTCAATGCGCCGCGCCATGCTGAATTGGCGGCCAGTTTGTCGCTTCATCATCGTCTGGCGCCGTATCGTGTTGTGATCGAAGTGGTCGAGAGCGAAATTGCCAATGAAACCGCCTTGGCGGCGGCCGTGCAGTTTTACCGCAATTTAGGTTGCTTGATCGCGATCGACGATTTTGGCGCCGGACATTCCAACTTCGGGCGTATTTGGAGTATTGAGCCGGACATTGTCAAGCTTGACCGCCAGCTTACCCAGCAAGCCGCGACCTCCAAAAAAAGCCGCCGCATGCTGGCCAATCTGGTGGCCATGCTGCATGAAGGCGGCAGTCTGGTGCTCATGGAAGGCGTCGAAACCGAAAGCGAAGCCATGGCCGCCATGGCCGCCGACATCGATCTGGTGCAGGGTTATTTTTTCGGCAGCCCGCAAGCGCGGATTCCCGACCCGACGTCGTACCGGATCATCCCCAGCGATTTGAATCAAAAATACCGGAATGCATTTTCTGATCATGACCAAGCGAGCGAACGGCAGAAGTTCGCGTGGCCGTTGATGGCGTTTCGCGAAAGCGCGTACGCACTGGAAGCCGGTCAAACGATGGAATCAGCCTGTTTACCGCTGCTGAAACACGAAGGCGTGGAGTGCAGTTACCTGTTGCGTGCCGACGGTGTGCAGGCTGGTAAACACCTGGAGTCTCCGTACAGTTCCAATGTGTGTGATCCACGTTATGCCCCGTTGTTCGAAACCGTCGGAGCGAACTGGTTTCGCCGCCCGTTTTTTCAAAATGCAATCAACAATCCCGGCCAAGTACATATTTCCACGCCTTATCTGTCGCTGACAGGATCGTACATGTGCGTGACATTTTCCGAAGCCATTCGCTGCGGCGGCGATACTTATGTATTTTGCTGCGATTTAAATATGGATTGCCTGCGCGGAAAGTTTACGGACAGGACGATAACGCGGTAATCCACGCATCGACCAACGCGACCCCATCAGCGTCCACCATCGTGCTGGACAACGGCGGCATATGTTTCGAGCCGGTGTCATGCATGCGCAACGACACAATGGATAAGCCCGGATTCCCCGGGGTCACCACTTTCACATTGTTGACGCCTAAATCGCTGATCAAAGGCTCCGCATTACAGACCTTCATCTGCGCGAGCGGGATGTTCGCGCGGAAGTCCGCCTGTCCGCCGCCGGTGCCGCCTTCGCGGTGGCACTGGCTGCAATTTGTATGTAAATAAGCGCGCGCGCGGTCATCTAAAGTGGCATTGGTATTTTGCGGATTCGCCAAGGCGGGAAGTTGCGAGGGTTCCGCGGACAGCGCGCTGCCCAGCAGGCCGATGGAAGCATAATGAGTTAATTGATTGCTCGTCTGACCGGTGCTGGCGTAGCTGTAGTCCCGGTTCAACTGCATGATTTCCAAGCCCAGGCTGCGGCCGGCGGCGAGCGTATGACAGCGCAGGCAATCCGTACCGCTAGGGTAATTCCAGGTGTGTGAGCCGATCGTTTTGGTTTTGCCGTCCGCCACCAGCGTGGCATTGCTTTGCGCGTCGTCCCACTCGTAGCTATAGCCCGCCCAATCGCCATCGGTGTGATAAGCAAGGAGCCGGGTTTCGATGATTTTATTGTCAAGATAGAAGTCTTTGCGCAATACCGAGCCGGGCGGAAGCTGGAAATCGCCGTTCGCATCGATACCGATCGATTGTCCGTCGGGCACGGCCAGCCAGCGTTGTTTGACGGCACCGTCGGACCAGAAGGCGGCATTAACATCATATGGAATCATGCCATCCGAGCTTTGCTTGGGGTCGGCGTCCGCGGCACAGCCGGTGGCGGAAAGTTGGGCCGGAAAACCGGGTTCCGTGACGCCCGTGCCCGGCATAAATTTGGAGAGTTTGCCGGTATACAAACTCAGCGCATAAATCTCGCCGTCGCTGCCTTGCGCGAACGACGCGATGCCAGGCATTGGCGTGGCTATTTCTGTACGCATCGCGGTGTTCTTGGGGTCGGACAAACTGAATATTCTGCCGGTTTCGAAATCCGCGAACACATAGCTGCCGGTCAGTGCGGGAATCGCGGCGCCTCGATAAACATATCCGCCGGTAATGGAGTGGCCAACACTGTGGTCGTATTCGTTTACAGGCATGACGGAATTCGTGGTTGCGGCGCAGCTTGGGCTGGAATTGTAAACATGTGAACCTTCATAGCAGTTCCAGCCGTAGTTCTTGCCGGCCTGGATCAGGTCGACTTCCTCCCACGCGTCTTGCCCGACATCGCCCGCCCATAAGTCGCCGGTGGCCCGGTCAAAGCTCCAGCGCCAGGGGTTGCGCAAACCCCACGCGTAAATTTCCGGGCAGCCGCTGCCGGTGCAACGCGACGCCTTAACTGATTGATCAGGGCAGGCGCCGTTAATACAGGTCGGCGTCCCGCTGAAGGGGTTGCCGGCTGGAATCTGGTAGCGAAGTCCACTGGCGAGGTCGGCGGGGCTCACATTGACATCAATGCGCAGCATGGCCCCCAGCAGCGTGCCGGTGTCTTGTCCATGATTATAAGGATCACCGCCGGCCCCACCATCGCCAAAGCCAATGTAGAGAAACCCGTCCGGTCCGAAAGCGATGTTGCCGCCCTTGTGATTGCTAAAGGGTTGGGCAACCGTCATCAATATCTGTTGGCTGGGAAGATCCAGCGCGGTGCGCGCCGCATTCGCAGTGAAGCGCGCGATCACCGAGCGTAAATTGGGGCTTTGCGGATCAGCGGGGTTGTCACTGGTGGTGTACGACAAATACACGTAACCATTCGCCGCATACTCAGGATGGAATGCCATGCCCAGCAAACCGCCTTCGCCGCGATCATCCACCTGGGCGTCTATATCGATAAAAGGCGAGATATCCGTGGTTGCAGGATTGTTGGCGAAGGACACCACCCGGCCCGGGCGTTCCATCACATACCAACGCGTGTTGTTATTCGGCTCTTGCACCATCGCAAGGGGTTGGTTGAAGGCAAGATTCGGAAACGCGGGCTGTAATTGTGCGAGGCCGGTGCCGGAGGCAGAGCGCGGGCCCGCGATGCAACGAGGATTTGACGGCCGGTCATCCAAACCTGTGACGGGCGATGAGTCTTGTTTGCCGCTGTCACCGCATCCGCTAAAAGCCAATGAACAAATGGCCATCACAACAATTGTCCGCATCATCCAATGCCCCGCTCCAAGTTTTGAAATGTTAATCGTGACCCGAGGCATGCTAGGCAATCGCTTGCCCATTGTCCGTGTGTTGCCAAACAATGGCCCATGAAGAAGTCGGCGCGGACGCTTGCATGTTCATTGAATGCCACGATAATAGCTCCCTGCCTGCTGATGCCTTTGAGGAAATAATGAGAACGATTGAACATCTTTTGGAAGTTTGGATTTTCAACAGCCGCTGGCTGTTGGCGCCGTTTTATCTCGGCTTGATGGTCGGCATGGTCATTTTACTGGTTAAGTTTTTTCAGGAATTCGTGCACCTGATACCGCATACACTGGACAGTTCCGAGTCCGATGTGGTGTTGGCGATTTTGACTTTGGTCGATATGTCGCTGGTCGCCAACCTGCTGTTGATCATTGTGTTCAGCGGCTATGAAAATTTTGTTTCCAAAATCGATACGGCGGGTCACGAGGACCGGCCGGACTGGATGGGGAAGGTCGATTTTTCCGGTTTAAAAATGAAAGTCATCGCGTCAATTGTTGCTATTTCCGCCATTGAATTATTAAAAGCTTTCGTGAATATCGGCGCGCAATTGGATGCCATGGTGGTCGCCACCGCCGCAGGTTCCGTTCCCCCCACAACCGCCTGGACCTGGACGCCTGCCGACAAATCGTTATTGTGGAAAGTTGTGATTCATTTTGTGCTGGTGACCTCGGGTGTGCTGTTTGCCGTCATGGATCGTGTGGCGGACAGCGCGCATG
Organism: uncultured Gammaproteobacteria bacterium; assembly: GCA_964532385.1. Taxonomy (GTDB): domain Bacteria; phylum Pseudomonadota; class Gammaproteobacteria; order SG8-11; family SG8-11; genus UBA6921. Next base: position 15,313 of record CAZHHW010000044.1, read on the forward strand.
GACATGCCGCCGATGCCGCGCCTGCGGATGAAAAGGAAAAGTCTCACTAAAAATTATGGACGCCGCCAATTCCCAAGGACTGCAAGGATTGCAACAGCGTTTGCGTGAGTTCGCACGCGAGCGCGATTGGGATCAATTTCATTCGCCCAAGAATCTCGCCATGGCGCTGATTGCCGAAGCGGCTGAGCTGGTGGAGCATTTTCAATGGCTCAGCGAAGCGCAAAGCACGCAGTTGCCGGAGGCGAAATTGCGTGAAGTCGAGCAGGAACTGGCGGATGTGTTTTTGTACCTGCTGCGCTTGGCCGACAAATTGAACGTCGATTTGCTCGATGCGGCGGCGCGAAAAATCGAGCTCAATGCGCGTAAATATCCAGCCGAAAAAGTGCGCGGCTCGGCCAAAAAGTACAACGAATACGATGGCTGATAATGCGCCGCGCACGCTGCGCGAAAAAGTCATGCATGGCTCCCTCGATACGGGTGCTCATATTGTGCTGGTGAATATCGAATTTTTAATTCACCACGCAGCTTCGCTCAAAGACAAACGGCGCACGGTTAACAGCGTGAAAGACCGCCTGCGCGCACGCTTCAATGCCGCCGTGGCCGAGATTGGTTATGTTGATGAGTGGCAGCGCTGTGTAATCGGCGTCGTGATGCTGGCCAATGAGCGCGCACCGTTGGAACGCGAGGTCAATGCCGTGCAGCAATTTATGCTGGAGGTTCGTGATATCGAGCTGGCCGGTATCACGCGGGAATGGCTGTAAGGCTTGAATAACCTCCCCTGAAAAGGGGAGGTTGAACAGAAAATTTACTTGGCAATGGCTTTGAGTTTCGCGACATCGGCATCCGACGGTTTGTGATTCAGACTCACCACCACACTGGCCAAGTCTTTTACCGGTTGCGGAGCCGCCGCATCTTTAATGATGGCATCCAGCTTGGCTTTATCCGCATCCCCCGCATGGTGCTCAAGGTTGAGAATCGCCGTCGCAATCGCGCGCTCGTGCGCCGGTGTCGCGGCATCGGCGGCAATTTTCTTCAACTTTTCCTTGTCGGCATCACTGGCGTAATGGCGCACGTTGATCATGATTTCCGCCATGGCTTTGGTGTTTGCATCTGAAACGTCGGCGGCGAAAACGGTTGGAACCGCGACCAGCGCCGAGGTGAACAGACACAGTGCAGCAACATGTACTCGCTTCATGACATTTTCTCCGAGGTTGTTAAGACCGGTACAGTATAGACGGCAATTTAGTGATGTGTTGCACGCCGGTTCACGACAATATTACTAAGCACGCGCGCAAATTCAGCCAATTTTAAGCCGCATGCGTATTCGCCTGGTTTTCTTCCAGATAGTAGCGTGCCAACACCTGCATGTGTTCATCGAACTCGTAGACCAGCGGTTTGCCGGTCGGAATATTCAATTCCATGACGTCCGCATCGGAAATGTTTTCCAGATGTTTCATCAAGGCGCGCAGGGTATTGTGATGCGCCACGATCAAACAGCGTTTGCCGGCTTGAATGGAAGGCAGAATGTTTTCGCGCCAGCATTCGATCGCACGCGTCATGGTGTCTTCGAGTGATTCGGTGCTGGGCAGACGCGGCCGGGAGACATGCGCATAGCGCAGGTCATTTTGCGGCAGGCGCGGGTCGGTAAAGCTCATGGCGGGTGGACGGATTGCAAAGCCCCGGCGCCACAGATGCACTTGTTCCGCGCCGTAATGCGCCATGATTTCGGCTTTATCCAGGCCTTGCAATGCGCCGTAGTGGCGCTCATTCAGACGCCAGTCCTTTTGCACGGGCAGCCAATACGCATCCATTTCTTCCATCGCCAGCCACAGCGTGCGGATTGAACGCTTCAGCATGGACGCATAGGCCTGATCGAACATGAAACCGTTATTTTTAAGCAGGCGCCCGGCACTGCGCGCTTCGATGATGCCATGGCTTGACAAATCAACATCGGTCCAGCCGGTAAAACGATTTTCAACATTCCAGGTGCTTTCGCCGTGACGTAACAAAACGACCTTGATCATGCATGCTCCGATGACTTCTACCGATGAGGCGGTGCGCATTATACAAGGCCGCGGTTTGCGCAGGGAAGCCGCCAGCCGGGCGTGTTCGATAGCGAACGGACTCGATTTGCCGCGGCAGGTTAAAAATAGTCACCTTTCCTACGTGATCCGGCTTATTCATGCGTTCGCTCCGTGTACTGAAATGGTCTGGCGGGGTTGTTCTTGTTGTCATCCTGTTGTTGGGACTGGTTCTCGCGCTGTTCGACTGGAATTGGCTGCGCGGTCCGATCATGCGCAGCGTTACCGAAAAAACCGGCCGTGAACTGGTCATCAACGGAGATCTGAAGGTCAGATTAGGCTGGCCCGCGCTGCGAATCCGCACCAGCGGCTTGACCTTTGCGAATCCCCCTTGGGCGAAAGAAAAGCAAATGGTCACGGTCGAAAATCTGGAAGTCAGCGTGAACGTGCCGCAGCTATTCAAGAGGAATGTCATTCTCAACGAAGTGTGGGTCGGACATGCGGTGGTGTCGCTCGAAGAAAGCGCGGACGAGCGCAAAAACTGGCTGCTGGATATTGAACAGCGCGACGAAAAAGCGCGTATCCAGATCGATAAACTCATGCTCGATCGCGCGCGGCTCCTGTATGAAAATCCCAAACTGGAAATCAGTATCGAGTCGGAAATCTCCTCCCAACAGGCGGAGGCGAACGATAAAAAGGCGCCGGGTGTTGTTTTCACTGCGCAGGGGCTCTATAAAGGCCTGCCGCTCAAAGCGCAGGGTACGGGAGGGTCCGTACTCGGGTTGCGCGATGAAACCCTCGCCTATCCGTTGAAGATAGCGGCAACCATCGGCACCACAGCCGTGGAAGCGGACGGCACCATCACTAGCTTGATTAAATTCTCCGCCATCGACATGGACTTAATGCTGCGCGGCGACAGCGTGGCCAAGCTTTTTCCGTTGCTGGGAATCGCGCTCCCCGAAACCCGTCCGTACGAGACGCGCGGCCATATCGCGCATAATGCAAAGATGTGGAGCTATCAAGGCTTCTCCGGGCGTATGGGAGAAAGCGATATCGCGGGTAGCCTGCAAGTGGATACCGGCGGTGAGCGTCCGTTTCTGCACGGCGAGCTGCAATCCAAATTGCTGAACTTCGCCGATCTTGGGCCGGTGATCGGTAACGAGACCAAGGACGAAAAAGCCAAAAAGGTTGCCGCCGCGCCGCAAAGCGCTCCTGCAAACGCGCGTGTATTACCCGAACTGCCTTTCCGCACCGCACGCTGGGACAGCGTGGATGCCGACGTGAAGGTAAAAGCCGACAGCATAAAGCGCGCTAAAGAGCTGCCGATCGAAAATCTCGACACGCACCTGAAAATGAACAATTCGGTGCTGACGTTGAATCCGCTTAAATTCGGCGTGGCCGGCGGTAACCTCACAGCGCAAATCGAGCTCAACGGTCAGAAAGATCCGATTCACGCCCAGGCGAAAGTCCAGGTGCGCAAGCTTCATATCCGCCAGCTTTTCCCGACGCTTAAAATCAATAAAACCAGCATCGGCAACATCAACGGCGATTTCGATTTGAACGGCGACGGAAATTCGGTCGCACGCATTCTCGCCACCTCGAGCGGCAGGGTGGCATTGGTGATCGCGGGCGGCGAAATCAGTAAATTGATGATGGAATCGGTGGGTCTGCATTTATGGGAAATGTTGCAGTTAAAGCTGGCCGGTGACCAGGTCATCGATATCCATTGCGGAATCGCAAGTTTTGATGTCAAGTCCGGCGTCATGCGCACGGATGTGTTGCTGCTCGACACACAGGTGACCACCATCAACGCCAACGGCAGCATCGATTTAGCGGAAGAAAAATTGGATTTGACGCTTAATCCGAAAACCAAAAAGACCAGCCTGGTCGCATTGCGTGCGCCGATTTATATCCGTGGCCCTTTTTCCAAACCGCACGTCACCCTCGATGCCGGACAGGTTGCTGTCCGCGGCTTGGGTGCGGTGGCGCTCGCCGCCGTGAATCCCCTGTTGGCACTCGTTCCTCTGATTGAATCGGGACCAGGAATGGAAAGTGATTGCGGACGGTTGATTCAAGAAACGAAACAACCCGAACATAAAACTCAATCTGAAAAGTAAACCTTAGGAGACCTGAACATGGACATATCAATGGGCAATGGACTGGGCGTGACGCGGCATGCGGACGGCAGTCTTTATGAAGCGGATCAACCCCGCGACGAGGCGCGTGTTTCGGCCCGGGAAATGCTGATGGGAATGAAAGAATCGTCTGCCCGGCCGGTTGCGGCATGTCCATTATGCGGCGCGCATAAATGGACGGAAGTCCGTGCACATGCGATGGCGCCCATCGCCCGCTATTGGGAGGCCCTGGGCTATCGATTCGCACATGAACACAAGAATCTCCCGCATGAGCTGGTCGAGCGCCGCTGTATAACCTGCGGACTGCATTTTTTCGATCCGTGCTTATTGGGTTCGGCGCATCTCTATGAACAGCTTGCAGCCGTGCCATGGTATTACGCGCCGCACAAATGGGAATTTGACGAAGCGCTTAAATTTATTGCCGCGTTGCAGCCCGCCCATGTCCTGGAAATTGGCTGCGGGCAGGGAGATTTTCTCAAACAAGCGCGGCGTTTCAGCGCCGCAGTAACCGGGCTTGAATATAATAAAAAGGCCGTTGAAACATGCCAGAAAAGCGGCCTCAATGTGCTCCTGGGTTCGGTGGAAAATCTTAAGGAGCCGGTGGATATCATTCTTGCCTTCCAAGTGCTGGAGCATCTGGAGCGGCCACTCGTGGTGTTGGAGGAGTGGATTAAACATATTGTCCCGGGCGGGCACCTGGTGATCGCAGTGCCCAATCAGGATGGCGCTTTGGGCCAAGTGCATGACAATTATCTGAACCTGCCCCCGCACCACGCCTCCTTGTGGGAAGAGCAATCGTTACGTTTCATCGCGGAACGCTTCAAACTGGAAGTCATCCATTATCTGCGTGAACCGCTCTCCCTGGAACTGTATGCCAGCTATTCGCAGAGCCTTCTGCGGCGCACGTATGCGCGGCCGGGAATGCTGGGGAAAATATCCCGCCTGTTGGTTTCACAAGTGCACCGGGGATTGATTCCATATTTCTTTGAAAGTGCGGCCGAACGCTTGTCCGGACATACGCATTTGGCAATCTATCGCAAGCCGAAGTATCTATGACAGACCAGGTGTGCTGAATCACCTGCTGTACCCACTTTCACGCTGACGCTGAACCCACCGGCGTCCCCCAAGGTTCTCATTCGTAATATCAAGCCTTCGCTTTGGAGCTAGGCTTGACTACTCTTATTACATCGCCTCCTTAAGCTTGATCCCGCCGCGCGATTTATAAATCCAGAGGCAGGCCTATAACGGCAAAGACATGGTGCATTCTATCGTTATAGAATTAATCGATGTCCCTATGGAAATATCAATATGAGTCTTCACATTGCGCAAGATGCGCCCCGTCTCACCATTGGTGCGGCGGGATGGCAAACATGGACGGCGGTGAGTTTCTCAATTCTGTGCCTGATCTTAGTTTTTCCGGGGCGGGCGGAAATCCCGGGAGATAAGCCGAGTGCTTACATTTTCGGTGCTTTTCCGTATTTGCCGCCGCGGGAACTGGAAAACCTGTATGCGCCCATCGCCGCCGATTTCAAGCATGTGCTTGGGCGTGACATTCAGTTCATGTCGAAAACAAGTTATGAGTCGTTTTCCAAATCCTTGCTCGAGGATCAACTCTACGACATCGCATTTGTGCAGCCTTTCGATTATGTGAATGCGGCGGGGCATTCCAAGTACCTGCCCTTGGCGGCACGCCCGGAAAAACTTTACGCGCTGATTGTCACTTTGAATGAGAGCCCGATTCGCAGCGTCGCCGATCTCAAAGGAAAGCGCATTTCCCTGCCGCCGAAGGACGCCGCCATCAGCCGCCTGATTCGCGTCTATTTGCGCAAGCACGGTCTCATCGCGGGAAAGAATATCGAATACGTATACGTGCGTTCGCATACCTCCTGCTTGCAGCATGTCCTGATCGGCTTGATCGACGCCTGCGGAACCACGCCTTCCGCGATGTATCATTTGAAGGATAGTTCAAGCGAACAACTGCGCGGCATTGCCGAAACCGACGCCATCCCGCCCGCGTTGTTCGTGGTCCATTCGCGCGTACCCGAGGCGGATCGCAAGCTCATCTTAAAGGCTATTCTTGCCTGGCCTAAAGGGCCGGAGGGACCGGCCGGCATTCAGTTGAGCGGCTTCGCCCCGATCCAGGATTCCGCCTACGATGTGGTGCGTAAATTTCCCGCCGATTGAGACTCGCAACCCCGGCACCGCGTGTCGCAGATTCAGATCAGTTCGCTGCGCTTCAACTCCTGCTTGATGTAAGCGTAATAAATCGGTGCGCAGATCACACCGGCCATGCCGAAAATCGCTTCCATGATGATCATCGCGATGAGCAGCTCCCAGGCGGCGGCGTGAATGCGCGAGCCGATGATGCGCGCATTGAGAAAATATTCGGCTTTGTGCACGGCCATCAGAAACAACAGCGAAGCGGCGGCCACTCCCAAGGAATGACCGAAGCTGACCAGCACGATGGCCGTGTTCGAGATGAGGTTGCCGATCACCGGAATCAGACCGGCGATGAAGGTAATGGCAATCAGCGTTTTCGCCAGCGGCAGATTCACGCCGAAGGCGGGTAGCACAATGAGCAGGTAAATCGCCGTGAATGTGGTATTGATGGCCGAAATTTTCGCCTGCGCAAACATCATCATGCGAAACGAAGTTCCCAGCAGCTCGGTGCGCAGGGCGAGGGTTTTGACAAAGGGTGTGTTTTCTTTCGCCGACAAGGTTTCGCGCAGTGCGGCGATGCCGCCGATGATCATGCCCACGACAATATAGGCCAGCGCGCGCATCGTGTTCATGCCCAGGCTTTTCAATTCTTCGGCGTGGGTTCGCAACCATTCGACTACCGTCAAGCGCAAGGTATCGGCATCCGGCGGTAACACATCGTGTATGAACGGAGGCAGCGCATTTTTCGAATGATCGATGATCGCCGCAAGTTGTTCCATCAGATGCGACACATCGCCATTGTCGGAGCGCAAAAACGCCATCAGACCAAACACGGCCAGCGACACCAGGGTGATGACGGCGGCAGTGAGTAATCCGACGGAGACAAAGGCCGCGCGTTTCCCCGCCAATTTTTCCAGGCGCAGCGCCGGAACCAGGATATGCACCAGCTCATACACCACCAGGCCGCTGAGCAATGCCGGAACCAGATGCAGGACCAAAATTCCGATCAGAAATGCTGCCATCAGCAGCCAGGCGGTGATATCAAATTTGTTGCTTGCGGTGTTATTCGTGATGTTGTTCGTCATGTGAAGATGCAAGCCTGTCAGTGAACTTCGTTAACTCCACATCCATACCTAGGGCGAGCGGCCCGCCGCGCAGCACCCGGCAACAAACGCCGCCGCGCCAGTCGCGGTTCAATGCGGCCAGCAGGCCCTGCTGCGCGTTCTCCATGCGCGCACAAGGATCGGTCTCGCCGGTGATTTCCAGCACGGCCTGACCGATCACAAGGCGTGCTCCGGTGGTTTCAATCAGCGGCAAATCATCGACCAGTAAATTGGCGCGGCGCGTGGTCCACGGCAACTCGGTTTGCAGATCAGCGCAGGCCGCGCGCCAGGCCGCCTGCGACAACAGCGTCACTTGGCGCGGGCCGGGTTTGCCGCGGCAATCTCCGGCGAGTCCGGCGGCGGCGCTCAACTCCACTGTGGTCAACGTATGCATCGGCTGCCAGCGTTTGGGTTTGATGGCGATGCCCAATAATTTCGCGGTCACGATCATGCTTCGTCCTGCGTGCAGCGGTGGAGCAGCGCGCGCATGTGTTCCGCACCGAGCTTGTTGAGCGTACGGATGTTCCGCTGCGGAATATTTTCGGTCGGACCGTAGTTGCCGATGGCGGCTTCCAAACCCGCTTCGCGCAACAGATGCAGCGCCGGGTAAGGCGAGCGATTGGTGTAATTTTCGGCCGCATCGGCGCGGGTACCCGCGAACCGGTAATGCGGATGGAAGCTCGCGATCTGGAATTCACCCGTGTATCCATCCGCTTCGATCAGCGCATCGGCGCTATCGAGAAAGTCATTGTAGTCGAGAAACTCGTTCAATACGTGAGGGTGAATCAGGAGTGTGGTCGGCACGTCGCCGGGATCTGTCGAGCTTAGGAACCGAAGTTCGGTTTGCAGCGCGGCGCGCAGAATATCCGGCTGATCCGTGTTGCTGACAACAAAGCGCACCTTCCCGCCTTCAAACGGCGCGCGCGCGAACGGGCACAGGTTGAGTCCGATCACCACCTGCTCGATCCAGCGGCGGGTGTGGGCGATGACGGTGTGTTCAGCGGGATGAGTTTTCATACAGCGCCGCTCGCGCGCGCGTCGAGGCAATCGCTCCCGCCCATCGCGAATTCGCGGCAAATCGCGGGGCGTTGTTGGTAAATCGAACACAACAGCGTGTCGCGATTTAATGCCGCGCACCAGCCACCGGAAGAGCGCCGCATCACGGCGGTGTTCCATTGCGTGTATTCGATCAGGTGATCCGGGACGGCGTCGCCGGCCATTAACATGACCTGCAATTTGCAGCAGCACGCGGCGCAGGATGCGCAGGTGACGGTACCGCCATTCGCAACCTGGGAAAGCCGGAATACACGACTCATTACAGAAAGCGCTCCAGCGTTAATCCTTCCAAATCGATTTCCGGAGGATGTCCCGACACACTGTCGGCCAGTATCTTTCCCGAACCGCAGGCCATGGTCCAGCCCAGTGTTCCGTGCCCGGTATTGACAAATAAATTGCCGAACGGCGTCTTGCCCAGCACGGGTGGATTATCGGGCGTCATCGGGCGCAGGCCGGTCCAATATTCGGCGCGTGCGAGGTCGCCGGCGTGCGGAAATAAATCGCGGATCACATGGTCGAGCGTGGCGCAGCGCGAGCGGCGCAGGGTGAGGTCGTAGCCGCCCAGCTCAGCCGTACCGGCGGCACGTAAATTTTCCCCCAGCCGGGTGATCACCACTTTGTAACGTTCGTCGGTGACAGTGCCAAGCGGCGCGCGCGTCGCGTCGGCGATGGGCAGGGTGGCGGAGTAACCTTTGACCGGATACACCGGCAGGCGGATGCCGAGCGGTTTCAGCAGCAAGGGTGTGTAGCTGCCGCACGCGAGCACATACGCGTCGGCATGGAAGACGCCGCGATCCGTGCGCACGCTGTCGATGCCGGTGCCGGAGCGCACCAGGTTTTGCACGGTGGTTTGCAATTCAAAACGCACGCCGAGTTTGGCCGCGGCTTTGGCAAGTTCGGCAGTGAAGGTGCGGCAATCGCCGGATTCATCGCCGGGAAAATGGATACCGCCGAGCAATTTATCGCGTACGCCGGCAAGCGCCGGTTCCTGAGCGATGCAACTGTCCGCATCCAGTACGCTGTGGTCGACTCCAAGTTGTCCCCACAGCGTGCGGTCATGCAAACCGTGCTCGAGATCGCGGGCATTGCGATATAAAAACAAGGTGCCGCGCGTCGCTCCGCCGTAGTCGAAAGGCACTTCGTTACGCAGTGCGGCGAGGCGTGCATGGCTGTAGCGGGCAAGCCGCACCTGGCGTTGCTTATTAATTGCGTAGCGCGCCGCCGTGCAATTGCCCAGGAATTTCACCAGCCAGGACCACAGCGCCGGATCGAGACGCGGATGCAGCACCAGCGGAGAATGCGGTTTGAACAGCCACAGCAACGCAGTCAGCGGAATACCGGGCGAGGCCCACGGACTGGCGGAGCTCCACGACACCTGGCCGCCGTTGGCGAAGCTGGTTTCCTGCGCGACTTCGGCGTGGCGTTCGAGCAGCGTGACTGCATGCCCGGCGCGTTGCAGATAATACGCGCTGGCGACACCGATCACGCCGCCGCCGAGCACGAGGACTTTCATTGCGATTGCCCCAACTTAAAC
>CAZHHW010000045.1:0-14165 GCA_964532385.1 uncultured Gammaproteobacteria bacterium
GGAATTTCATCCCCGAGCTCCAGTTTTGCCAATAATGTGAGCAAGTCCGGATCTTCACGCAGCGGTACGCCGTGTTCGCGCGCGATATCGATGATGCGTTGCGCCGTCGCACCGCTGCCGGTGGCGGTGACGCGCGGTGCGTTTTTGCCGTCATATTCGAGCGCGACGGCTTTGGGATTGTCGGGGTCATTCATGCGCGTTCATCGATCAGGCCGTCGCGTTTTTGTTTGAGCGGTGTGTCGCCGGTAAAAGGCGCGTCGCCGCATTCGCAATGCATGCGGTTAATCACGATGCCCGCCCCTTGCAAGCCGCTGCGCAAGTCAGCGAGGTGCTGTTCGAACAGCCGTGCGGTGTCATTTTGCTGCGCCCACAGCGAGACCGAGACGCTGTCCGCGAACAGTGTGACCAAGGCATCCACTTTGCCCAGGGTGATCAGATCGAAGGACAGCCGCACACACCAAGCAGGCGGCTGCTTAGAGTCGCGCGCATGCTTTTCGCGAAACACATGCAGGTGAAACACGTCGACGCGTTCTCCATGGCGCAGCGGTAAATCGAAAATCCACTGCGACGGATCGGCGCCGTGTTCGGGTAATGACAATAACTGCTGCGTGGTGATGCGTGCCAGTGCCGCATCGGCTTCTTTCGCCAGTATTTCAAGCGGCGCGTTGGAAGCCACAGCGAGTTGCGCGGCAAGCTGCGCCGCGGGTGCCGGAGCATGTGGCCGCAGTGTCCCCGCCGGCGGCGACGACGGCGCATCTTCGGCTGGCGGGGCCGGCGGCAAAGCCGTTCGCAGGTAGCTGACGAGTTTTAACAAACCGGCTTTCAAATCCTGTCCAAACACCAAAGCGGCATCGGTGTTGCCGCTCGCCGTGGCAAGCTCATGCTCGAAGAACGGCCCGGCGCTTTTTATCGCCTGTTTCATGCCTTCTGGGGTCGCGGTTTGCGCGGGTGTGCGAATACGTTCGATAATATTTTTGGCCAGATCGCGCAGTTCCTGCGGTGCCGCGGCCAGCGCGGCGGCAAGCGATGCGGCTAATGGCGTCTGGGCTTGATAGAATGCCGGGGCAGGCAAGGGTGTCGCTAATATTGTCAGCGGAGCGGGAATCGCCGTGCCGCCCGTCGGCGCGGGCGGGGCCTGCGAAGCGCCGGGCAGCGTAATCTTGAGCAGCTCGGTCAACACCGGCGTCAACTCGCTTTGCCGGGGCGCCAACACGCGCAACGCTGCGGCGACAGTGTCTTTCGGTACGGCTGGAGCGACCACCCGTAAGGTTATTTGGGCACCGATTTGCGCGACTTCCAGGAGCAACCGCTGGCCCGCGAACAGCGGCAGTTCGCTGCGAATATCGAGGCTGATGTTGTTAACGTTTAGCGTGGCGGTGCCGACACTAATGATGCGTGCGACCTCGGCATGCAGCACTTGTCCGGGGCGCCACGCGCTGAGCGTGGCGGTCAGGCGCGGCGTCGCGACGGCGGTGAGCAAGGGTGTAACTTCGTCGAGGCGCATAGATTTGACAATAAGCCGGCGGCGCGCAGCAGGATTGATTTTCAGTATAGACGATCATCGCCTGCAGCATGGATCAACGGAGTTTTGCGGCTGAGTTCCCGTATGCCCACAACGCATCATCTTTGGTATACCCGCCGCGGGGAGCATATTCGCGGGCCCTTTCCGCAAGGCTCAATCATGCGTTTTATCGTATTGGGCCGCTTGCTAATGACCGACGAAATCAGCGTCGATCAGATTCGCTGGAAGCCGGTCAAGGATGTCCCCGAAGTCATCCCCGATCCGCTGAAAAGTGATCCCGATGATCCGGAATTGCAGGAGTATCTGCGCGTTGCGCGCCGCCGCGAAGATGAACGCGCCGCCGGGGACCGACGTCTGCGCGAAGGGTCAAGTCATGCGGAGCGGCGGCGCGCGGAAGATCGCCGCCAGGAGGAAGCCGATGACCTGGTGCGTCATCGTGAAGCTAAAACCAATCTCATCAAGGAGCGTCAGGCGCCGTCCGAGCGCCTGCGTCTGCCTTTAATCGCGGCGTTGGTAACCGCTCTGGCCAGCGCCATCGCTGCCGCCTTCTGGTTAATGCCGCAAGCGCCCGTATTACGCTTGCAATGCGAAGTGCCGGCCGGTCCGCACGTCGATTGGAGCAACTGCAAATTCGAAGGCATCATGCTGCAGGGTGTCGAGCTGTCGGGTGCGCGCATGGGCAATGCGAATTTGAACGGTGCGCAATTGCAGGATGCCACGTTGTCCGGCAGCAATTTGTCGTATGCCAATTTCGGCCACGCCGCATTGAACCGCGCGAATCTGTCCCAGGCAGTGCTGATCGGAATCGTATTGCGCAATGCCGATCTGGAGGCGGCGAAGTTAGCCGGTGCCAATCTGAGTTATGCGATTTTACAGGGCGCGAATCTGACCCGTGCCGATTTAAGCAATGCCGATTTGTCCAATGCGGATTTAAGCGGCGCCACCCTCGACAGAGCCAAGCTTGACAATACGAATCTGCTGCACGCAATCTGGATCGATCGCAGCGTGTGCGGTCCGGGATCGGTCGGTAAGTGCGTTAACTGATCAACTCCGCCGTGTAGCGCAAAACCCTCATCGTAGCGGGCCAGGCATCTTCCGGCAGCCCGGCTTTGCGTTTCAAATGCCGCAAAAAATCGCGTGGCTCCGGCAGTGTTTCCCACACCGAGGGCAGGAATGTTTCATGCTGCCCCTCATGCTCCAGTATCAATCCGTCGATGCCCGGTTGCAGTTGCCTTAACAGCGTGGTTTCAGAATCCGCGGGAATGATCTGCGCGGGGCTGAGTACGGAAATAGACAACGCCAGGTGCGCGAATTCCGCCGCCGTCAGCGGTGTAAAACGCGGGTCGGAAAATGCGGCATCCGCCGCGTTCTGCGCGACATCTTTCACCAGCGGGCGGATCGCCTTCAGGTTACCGACGCAACCGCGTAAGTTATTGTCAAGCTCGAGCGTAACAAAGCTTGCGCGGAGTCCGCGCAGAGCCGGGGAATAGTGCAATGGATTTACGTGCGCTGCGCGGCCATGTTCCAAACGATGCAAAATGGACGCGCGCGCAACTACCAGCAAATTGCGTTTTTCGGCGGCGGTGTAATGCGTCTCAGTGGACGGCATAAGCCCCGTATCCCACCACCCGATCACGCGGCCCGGCGGTGTCGCCGGAGTTACGCACATCGAGCGCGTGGGCTTGGAGTCCGCGCTGGCGTGCAACATAAAGCAATCCGCCGATGCAAGCGGAGCCGCAGGCGCCCTCAGGACTTAAATTTTCGAAGCGCAGTCGCTCAATTGCGCGCGAGGTGACTGCATCCTGCTGTTGCGCCGTGGCGTAATCGTGCTCGTGGCTCAAATCCGAACTGATCACCAGCAGGGTGTCATCATTTCCCCACAGACGGTTCAGAACCTGCGCCACGTCGCGCGGCGCAATGTCGCCCGCGACCAGCGGTACCAGGCTAAAGTCACTGAAAATTTCCTGCAGAAAGGGCAGTTGCACTTCGAGGCTGTGTTCTTGCGCATGTGCCGCATCCGAGCGACATACGCAAGGCAGATCGCGGATTAATTGCAGCGCCGCGCGGTCGACGCGAATATTTCCCAGCGGAGTTGCAAAAAAGTCAACATCAGGACACGCAATCCCGCGCAATGCGACGTGATGCGACGGACCCAATACCACGACCCGGGTGATTTTATGCGCGTGGGGTTTGAGGCGTGCAAAAGCGGAGGCGGCAATCGGGCCGGAATAAATGTAACCCGCGTGGGGAGCGATAATGGCTTTGGGCCGCGGACCTGTGGAGCACGCGGCGCTCAACAGCGACTGCACCACGGTGCGCAGTGCGGTGGCCGTTTCCGGATAGAACATTCCGGCTACCGCGGGACGGCGTATGGTGGCCATGGCATGTTCCCGATGCAGAGTACACGGCCATTACAGGCCGGTGCGCAGCGGAACGCAATAAGAAGTAAACCCTAATCCCGCTGCGTGCGTTACTTGCTCGCCACGCGCTCTTGCGGACGGCTTTCGGCGGCGGCACGCGTTACCTGACGCTTGAGGATATTATGTGAACCCCATGCGTAATATCCACGCGCGTTCGCAGTGACCGGATCATTGACCAAGACCAGTTGCGGAATGACGGGGCGTAAGTAACGCTCCATGATTTGTCCGCCGCCGCCGGTGATCAGCATGTGGTCGTACTCTTCCATCTGCCACAGAGAACGCGCTTCCACGAGCAGTTTGGTTGCCAGGTCTTTGAAGATGGCGTCACGCGAGGCGGAAATATCCACTTGCTTGCCCGACACATTGACATGTCCTGAGATCACGGATTCGTCCAGCGTGTAGGTTTCACGCTCCAGGCCATACTGGGTAGCCAGTGCCGCGGAGATTGCATCGTAACCATTGGACATGCCGATGGGTACTGTACGGCTGAAGGCCGGCGAGTAGTCGCCATCGATGATGGTGGCAAAATCGCTGGTGCGGAAGCCAATGTCGATGACGCCGACGCGGCCGCGCAACATCGGATGCTCGGGGCGCAATTGACCGCGATTATCCAGAACGGTCGACCAGTAAGTTCCGATCGGTTGCGGAACGACTTCGATTCCATCGATCCGGATGGTGAAGGTTTCGCGTTTACCGCCGGTTTGGCGAATGATTTCATGCTCGCCCTGCAAGTGTTTGATCATCTCCTTCGCCATGTGCATACGTCCGGGCGGCAGGCCGGTGACGACAAAAAACCGGTTCAGCGATTCATGGCAGTACAGACTCAGCGTGCTGAGAAATAATACTTTCAGATCGTCGCCTTCAGTGCGCGTCACCGACAAACCGCGATGCGCAATCACCGAGTGGCGAATCGCCAAGTCACCTAAAAAGTAATTTTTTCCGTTGATGGTGACCCGCAAGTCTTCGGTAACCGGAACTTTGCGAAAGCCCAGCGACATTGGCGGTTCGGTCGTGCTTTCGCCGACGACGCTGGGAAACGTATAGCCGTCCCGACCGTTGTCCACCTTGATGAACCCGTAACCCATATCCAAGCCTATGCACTGTTCCACGGTAGTTCCTCTTCTAAGCAGCGTGTTGCATGTTGATCGTCAGTGCCTATGGTGTTGTCTGTAGCACCACCCAGATCTCACGATGTACGGCATAATGCCGAGTATCTGAGGTTAATAACGGCCGGATGTGGAATTTCATTAAGCCTGCCATTTATCGACAAATCATGGGAGGCATGTTTTGACACCCGGATGGAAAACCATCCGTTTCAACGCCTTCCCCACGAACTATGCCAGCGGCGTTCTTCAGCCACTTCGACCGGAGTGTGCACGGTGTTTTCATCCGCAGCGGGTGTCTCCGGCGGGCGGTGCTTAATTTCAAGTGAGTTCATTACTGCCTTTACGGCTGTTCCCACATTGAATTTGCTCTTTAACTCAGGGCTGATTTTAGAGTTTTCGTATTTCTGTTCCTGAGGGGATGCAGGCGTCGAAGAGGCAGCAAAAGCTTTGCTGGCTGTCGCCTGCTCGGGTAGAGCAGGGACTACGGATAATTGCAGGGGCTTGCCAGCGTCTGTTTGTGTTGCCGCAGATTCGTGTTGAACAATGCGCAAAGTGCTTTCACCGAAGTAGTATCCGCCAGGATGCAATTTCAGTGTAGAGCTGCACAGGTTACCGATGACCTGTCCGCTGGGGAATATGGTGATCGCTTCGCACTGGATATTGCCCTCCAGATAGCCGCTGACAAGAAGTGATCTGGTTTCTATTTCAGCATCGACATTTCCTTTGGGGCCGATCGATACTTCACCTTTTGTCACGATGCGGCCCTTAAATGAGCCGTTGATGTAGACATTATCCACTCCGCTGATTTCTCCGGTGACGGACAAATGCTCGCTGATAATTGTGATCTGGGCGGGTCCGCCTGCCGGTTTGTGATCTTTACTGAATAGACTCATGTGCTTAATCTCTCTATATGAATAGATCAAAACCAGCGGGGTGAGCGTCACCGCGGTAAATACCGAACCAATATAATTTTTTCGGCCCCGGGATCGCGGAACTTTAGAAAGACTACAGAAAAGAGCCTTATATCAGGTGACTAGGAGAAGGCACGGATAGGGAGAAAAGGTAGCAAATGCAGCAGCGCAATGGTCCCGCGCCATCGCTTAGCGCGGGACGCGGTTGTGGTGCGCTTATTGATTGGTGCGATTCTTCACGAGCTGCTCGACCACCGACGGATCGGCCAGCGTTGTGATATCTCCCAGGCTATCCAGTTCATTCGCGGCGATTTTGCGCAAAATGCGCCGCATGATTTTTCCTGAACGGGTTTTCGGCAGACTGGGTGCCCATTGGATGATGTCAGGAGCCGCAATCGGGCCGATTTCCTTGCGCACTTGCTGGATGAGTTGTTTACGCAATTCATCCGTGGCTTCAATGCCGGTTTTCAATGTCACATAGCAATAAATGCCTTGGCCTTTGATGTCGTGCGGAAATCCGACCACGGCGGCCTCGGCGACGCTGTGATGTAAAACCAGGGCACTTTCAACTTCGGCGGTGCCCAGGCGATGGCCCGAGACATTGAGCACGTCGTCGACGCGTCCGGTGATCCAGTAATAACCGTCGGCGTCGCGGCGCGCGCCGTCGCCGGTGAAATAGTTACCGGGATATTGCGAGAAATAGGTTTCGATAAAGCGTTTGTGATCGCCGTACACGCTGCGCATCTGGCCGGGCCACGAGCGCGTGATCACGAGCTTGCCGCTGCATGCGCCGTCGAGCAGTTTACCGTTGTCATCGACAATACCAGGCACCACACCGAAGAATGGACGTGTCGCCGAGCCGGGCTTTAACTTGGTGCAGGCGGGCAGCGGGGTGATCATGATGCCGCCGGTTTCGGTTTGCCACCAGGTGTCGACAATGGGACAACGCGCGTCGCCGGCGACGTGGTAATACCATTGCCACGCTTCCGGATTGATCGGCTCGCCGACGCTGCCGAGCAAGCGCAGCGATTTGCGCGAGGTGGATTTCACCGGCGCTTCGCCTTCGCGCATCAGCGCGCGAATCGCGGTGGGCGCGGTGTAGAAAATATTCACTTGATGTTTGTCGATGACGTTCCAGAAGCGCGAACTGTCCGGGTAATTCGGCACGCCTTCGAACATCAGCGTGGTCGCACCGTTGGCGAGCGGGCCGTACACGATATACGAATGGCCGGTGATCCAGCCGACGTCGGCGGTGCACCAGTAGATGTCGCCGTCGTGATAATCGAACACATATTTGTGCGTCATCGCCGCGAATAACAAATAGCCGCCACTGGTGTGCAGCGCTCCCTTGGGCTTGCCGGTGGAGCCGGAGGTATACAATATGAAAAGGGGATCTTCGGCATCCATGATTTCGGGCGCGCAGTCGGCGGATACCGCCGCAATGGCTTCGTGGTACCACACGTCGCGCTTGGCATCCCAGGCGATCTGGCCATGCGTATGTTGTACCACCAGCAGCGTGTGCACATTCGGGCAGGCTTTTAACGCGGCATCGGTGTTGGCCTTCAACGGGATTTTCTTGCCGCCGCGCACGCCTTCGTCGGCAGTGATCACCACCCGGCAGTCGGAATCCAGAATGCGGTCTTTAAGCGATTCCGGCGAGAACCCGCCGAACACCACCGAATGCACCGCGCCGATGCGCGCACAGGCAAGCATCGCCATTGCGGCTTCGGGAATCATGGGCATGTAAATACAGACGCGGTCGCCTTTTTTCACGCCGCGCGCTTTGAGCGCGTTGGCGAATTTGCAGACCGCGGCATGCAACTCGCGATAGGTGATTTTTTTTGCAATGTTCGGGTCGTCGCTTTCCCAAATGATCGCGACCTGATTGCCGCGCGCCGCCAGGTGCCGGTCGAGACAATTCGCGCTCACGTTCAACTTGGCGCCCTCGAACCAGCGCACCTGGGCGTCGCGGAAATTCCAGTTGGATACGCGCGTCCAAGGCGCCGACCAGGTTAAGAATTTGTTTGCCTGTTCCGCCCAGAAACGTTCCGGGTCATGCACCGATTGTTGGTACATCGCTTGATAGGTGGCGTCGTCGATCAAGCCACGCGCCGCGAATGACGCAGGCACATCGTAAATTTTGGAGTCGCTCATGACCTTCTCCTCAAGCAGTGAAGCGCAAATTTAACGGGCGCGTGGGGGGTAACACAAGCGAACCAGAACGGAGCGCGGGCGTCCCGCCCGCTTTGTAAGTTATACAAAGAAAGCGCGCGGGACGCGCGCGGTCCTCAAAGCCGTTTTGTACCCCGTGCATGTTGTTACAGAACAGGCGGCGTAAAAAACTCGGGGCGCTTTGCGCGCCCCGTTGTGTTGCTGCTTAACCTTTGCTTTGCCGCTCGCGGATTTCATCGAGCTCTTTGCAGTCGATGCATAACGTGGCGGTGGGCCGAGCTTCCAGACGGCGCACGCCGATTTCCACGCCGCAGCTTTCGCAAAAGCCGAATTCGCCGTCATCCAGACGTTGCATACCTTCCTCGATTTTCTTGATCAGCTTGCGCTCGCGGTCACGGGCGCGCAGCTCCATGGTGAAATCGGACTCCTGCGACGCGCGGTCATTCGGGTCCGGGAAGTTAGAGGCTTCATCCTGCATGTGATGCACGGTCTCGTCGACCTTCTCCATGAGTTCCTGTTTCCAGGATTCCAGAATCTTGCGGAAATGTTCTACGTGGCCGGGGTTCATGTACTCCTCGCCACGCTTTTCTTTATAGGGTGTGAATGCACTGAACTGGGACGAATCGGTAGACTTCACGCTTTTCACCTGCGGTTTTGCGGCCGGAACCGCCTGAATGTGTGGTTTCACGGGTGCAGCGCTTTTGCTTGCCACAGGCGCTTTGGCAGCGGGTTTAACGGCTTTGGGAGGTACCATATTCTTTACTGGTTTCGCAGCCTTATTGACGGACGGCTTCGCAGGCCGGGCCTTGACCACGGCTTTGCTTGCGGCCTTGGTCGCTTTTTTCACGGGCTTCTTCGCAGTTTTTCCAGGCATCGAAGGTTGCTCCAGCGGAGTTTGAAAAATTGAGCGGGCATCTATACCAGAAACGTTTAGGGCACGCAATAAAATCATCGATAAGTCAGAGGTTTCTCCGCAGACAGCATGGCGTCAGGTTATGGCGAAGGAGCGTCTGGTTCCACGGGGGCTGGCGGGATGCGGGCGATCAAAACCTTGTCGACGCGGTTTTTATCCATATCCATGACTTCAAAGCGCCAGCCGGAATGTTCGAAATGATCACCTGCCGCGGGAATGCGCCGTAACACGTACATGACGAAACCACCGAGCGTATGGAATGAGTTTTCATCCTGCCCGGGTAACTCTTCATCGACGGCAAGTACGGTTTTGACGCGCTCGACCGTCACGTCGCCATCCATCAGCCAGGACCCATCGTCGCGTTGCAGCATGTCATGCTGACCCGGCGTTTCCGGCAACGACACTTCGCCGACAATCGAGGTCAGCACATCGGTGAAAGTGACCAGCCCCTGCAAATCACCGTATTCGTCAACGATCAAGGCAAACTTCAAACGCGCGCGGCGGAAGTTCGATACCAACTGGGTGGTGGTCATGGTTTCGGGTAAATACAGCGGAGGCGTTACAGCGGCCTCGACATCCTCGCGGCGCAGCCGTTGCCCGGTCAATGAGCGTTTTAAAAGATTGCCGGTCAGGAGTACGCCGACGATTTGGTCCAGGCCGCCGCGGCACACCACGAGGCGTGAATGGGGGCTGGCCGCAAGCGCCTGCCGGAGTTCGTCGTCGGTAGAGTCCAGATCAATCGCATAAATGTCCTTGCGCGGAGTCATGATCGCGCCCACGCGCTGTTCATCCAGGCGCAACACATTGGAGACGATTTCCTGTTCGGTTTCGTGAAACACACCCGCTTCAGCGCCCTGACCCATCAAGACATTGATTTCGTCGTCGGTGACGGGCGGTTCGTCCTTGTGGCGCGCCCCGATCACACGCAGTAATAGATCCGAGGACGACGACAGCAGCCACACCAGCGGGCGAGTGGCGCGCGCCAGCCAGATCATCGGCAGGGCGATGCGAGATGCGATAATTTCCGGCGCCATCAGTGCCATGCGTTTGGGCACCAGTTCGCCGATCACCACGGAAAAATAGGTGAGCGCCGCCACCACGATGGTTAATGAGATGCCCCGCGCATAAGGTTCGATCACCGCGAAGCTGGACAGCCATGCGGTCAGTGGATCGGCGAACATCGACTCGCCGATCGCACCGCTTAAAATCGCCACGGTCGTGATCCCCACTTGGACCGTGGACAGGAAACCGGAAGGTTCATGGTTCAGTGCAAGTGCCGCTTGTGCGCCCGGACCACCGGCATCGGCCATGGCTTGCAGGCGCGCTTTGCGGGAAGAAACCACCGCGATTTCAGACATGGCAAAAACGCCATTGAGCAGGATGAGCAACAAGACCAGGGTGATATCCATTGCAGTAGCCGCCCATCGCCGGTAGGCGCGCGGCCCAGGAGTTAATCGGAGGTGGGAAATCCTATACTATCCGGCGCCTTCGTGTCGCATTTGTAGCGTACCGAATGAATCCGCTCGCGGCGATGCGGAACCGATCACGGTTGCCGCGTGAAACCTTGCGTCTAATTCGATATTCTTCCGCACCCAGCCATACGGACAGTGAGATTTAATCGATGAGTCAATTACGAGCCCTGATTTTTGATGTGGACGGCACCCTGGCGGACACCGAACGCGACGGCCACCGCGTGGCATTCAATAGAGCTTTCGCCGCGAAGGGATTGGATTGGGAATGGGATGATGTTTTGTATGAGGAGTTGTTGCACGTGACCGGCGGCAAGGAGCGGATCCGGCATTACCTCGACACCTATTTGCCTGAGTTCAAACGTCCGTCCGCTTACGATGCGTTTGTCGGCGAGCTGCATCAGGCCAAAAACCGTATTTACGCCGAATTGTTGGCCAGCGGCGGAATTCCTTTGCGGCCGGGTGTGCGCCGCTTGTTGCGCGAGGCACGCGCCGCCGGATTGACTTTGGCGATTGCCACGACGACCTCGCCGGAAAACGTCAGCGCGTTGTTAACGCATGCGCTGGCCGCCGATGGCGAGTCGTGGTTCGAGGTCATCGCCGCCGGTGACATTGTGCCCGCCAAAAAACCCGCGCCAGATATTTATACCTGGGCGTTGAACACCATGGGATTGAAACCCGGCGAGGCATTGGCGTTCGAAGACTCGGAAAACGGCGTGCGTTCTTCGCAAGGCGCCGGGCTGAAAACTATTGTTACCGTAAATGAATACACCCGCACCCATCATTTCAACGGCGCGGTTTTGGTGGTGGATCAACTGGGAGAACCGGGTGCGCCGTTTAAAATTATCAAAGGCCGCGCGTTTCGAGCGACGCATGTGGATGTCGAACTGTTACGCAAGGTGCATGCGGATGCGATTCAGGCTTGAGTGAACGGGCCATGCGTAATACCGAGTTGTATGGCGCCGCATGTAATCATTAATTTTTGTGGTTGATAAACCGGCGGACCAAAGTCCACGCCAATCCGCCCAGTCGCGCAATACGACCCAAACGATGTCCGCCGGCCACGGCAAGCGCGCCCAGCGCAACAGAAATCAGCATGCGGTGCTCACGTGCGAAGCGCGCGAATACAAGCGCGCGATCCAGCGCGCTTAACGGTTTTTTCCACGTCTCGATTTGCAGCGCCAGGCCCAGGCGTTGTAAATCGGATTGCATCACCAGCAGTTCACGGCGGCGTTGAATTTGTTCAAGCTGCTTATTCATGTCCATCCCGCAGGGTTTGAGCATCTTTGCGCAGTTCGAAAAGAGTGGTGGTGAACAGGCGTGGACGTGTCCGTTCGTTGCTGCGCGCGCGCAGCGCGATGGCGATGCCGGTGCCCAGAAAAATCAGGCCCATGACGCCCAGCGCATAGACGCCGTAGAACGTCCAGAGCCAGAGCGTGACAAATACGGTGAGCGTGATAATTCCCAGGCTGATGAACACCAAAGCAAAAACGCCATACAACACCAGCGCCTTGATGCGCTCACGCTCTTCTTCAAATTCAGCCGCGACAATCTCGATGCGCGTTTGCGCCATACTCAGCAATGAGCCGAGCAAGCGCTGCGCCGAGTTCAACAGACTTGCCGCAGGACGTGCCGTATCTTTACCGGTCATGGGATCAACGGCGCTGTAACAGAAGGCCGACCAATAAACCGGCGGCTGCGGCAATCCCCACGGCTTTCCACGGATGTTCATGCACCATCGCATCAGCGGCTTTGGCGGCATCGCGCGCCTGAGTGGCGATATCTGCTTCCACTTCAGCGAGTTTGCGCCGTGCGTCGCGCAAGCTGGCTTCGATTTTCGCGCGCGCGGCATTGGCTTTTCCGCCGGCTTCGCCCGCCGTAGCATGCAAAAGTTCTTCGGCGTCGCTCACCATCGCGCGGAAATCGGCGACCAATTGATCTTTGGCGTGTTGAAACCGGTCAGTTTCTACAGGGTTCATGAGTTTCTCTCTGCTCGTGTTGAAAAACAGTTGCCGCAGCATGACCTAATCGATGAGCGGATGATCGCATTATGTGCCTGGCGAAAGTATCAGGGAATGTCGCAATCCGGAAGTACGCAATAAAAAATAACCCGCTGCGCAGAATGGCCTCGCGTTTGAAATCCGGGCGCTTGCTCCGGCCGTCCGGATTTTTTTCAATAGATCGCTTTCATTAAATTGTCGATAGAAGACCCTTACGTATGTTGCCGGTGGAAAATTTTTGTATAGAAAATATTAACCAGCCTGTCCGGATTTTCCCTGTAAATACAAATACCTTCTGGTAATTGAATTGTGTGTTATCAGACGGAGAGGGTGCGAGTCTTACTGTACTTTGTTGCCATGGATAACCGCAAAAGTTGCCAACGTTAAAAAGATGACAAATCGCATAGCCACAAGGTACCCAGCGTTTTTGACCGGGTTTGTTGCTTATCCATTGAACATCGAGAAATGAAGCTGAAGCCACTTTTCTTTCTGATAGGCAACACCGTCAGAAAGCAATGAGGTTTTTATATTTAATAAGTCAAAACATGGCAACGTTAGGCGGGGAAAATCTACTAACCAAGCATTACCTTCATTCACTATCGACCGGAGAACCATCATGAAAAATTTCAATATCGGAATGCTCGCTGCGAGCTTGGCGTTTAGTGCCGGGGTAATGGCGGCAGACACTGTACGTGATTCGTCGACCTCGCAGAATCTAAATCAATCCTCTGCTCAGTCTGAAGATCAGATCAAGTCGCAATACAAAGCCGATCGCGAAGTCTGCAATTCGATGTCGGGCAACACCAAGGATATTTGCGTTGCCGAAGCCAAAGGCCGTGAAAAAGTAGCCAAGGCGGAACTTCAGGCTCAGACGAAGAATACCGACAAGGCGCGCTATGACCTGGCCGTAGCCAAGGCAGACGCAGAATATGAAGTCGCAAAAGAACGCTGCGATGATCGTAGCGGGAACGATAAAGACGTTTGCCGCAAAGATGCCAAGGCCGCCTTTACCACGGCCAAAGCCGATGCCAAAAGAAATCTGACGGCATCGACCGGAAGCACCACGGGTGGTTTCTGGAGTTCAAATAAATCCAATACCAATAATGCGCCGGGTACCGACAGTTCAGCGTCCAGCTCCACGGGCTCTGCTACCAACCCGAATTCGACCTTGGGTGGTGTAGACCGATCGAACAGTTCGACCAATCCCTCGAATACCATGGGCGGCTCCAACATGGGCAGTTCTATCGGTGGTTCGAGCAGTCCGAATGCCATGGGCAGCGATCACTCGAATACAAATAGTTCCAGTGCAACCAACAGTTCGAGCCCAAGCAGCTCTTCCACGATGGGCGGAGTTGATCAGCGCTCCATTGACACGCCGCAGAAGTCGGATGAGAAATCATTGAATGCGCGTGGCACTTCCAGCGAGGATAAGCAAGGCGACGATTATGCTTCGGCCAAGCAACGCTGTGATTCGTTATCGGGCAATGCGAAGGATCAATGTGTCTCCGATGCCAAATCACGTTATGGTGTACTCTAACAAAGTAACAGGTCTTTAGTTTTAAGGTTTGCGCCGGTAGCGCCATTTCCATGGTGTCTACCGGCTTAATCTTTAGTGGTGCGACAAGAAATTATTCCACGGCTTTAAACGATAG
>CAZHHW010000045.1:14265-25288 GCA_964532385.1 uncultured Gammaproteobacteria bacterium
GCTTTAAACGATAGTAATCATCCAAGCTGGCCTGCGGAAACGTAGGCCAGCTTGGCAATTTCTGGAACGGAGGTTTTTATGGAAAATGTGAATAGAAATACCCCATTGCGCACGGCTTCACAGCACCCGCTGTTGTGGGTCGCTGCGATCGCAGTGATTGTCTTGAGTATGGTCGGGATTGCAGCTTTCATGGGCTGGATTCCGGATTCGACTGCCCATCCCGAGGATCGCAATGCGGCCGCTCACCGCACCGGAGCGGGCATGGCTGCGTCCAAGCCGGCGGCTCCAACCAAGCCCATTTCGGTTGCAACCGCACCCGCAAAATGTTTGGACTGCGGTGAAATCGCTTCGATTCGTGAAATCACGACGAAAGCAAAAGGCAGTGGTTTAGGGGCCGCCGGCGGTGCCGTGGTCGGAGGGCTTCTGGGGCATCAGGTGGGAGAGGGACAAGGCAAAGATGTGGCCACGATCGCGGGCGTCGTCGGCGGTGCGGTGGCCGGTAATGAAATCGAGAAGCGCACCCGCGCAACCAAGAGTTATGAAATTACCGTGCGGCTGGATGATGGCTCGACGCAAATAATCAGTGCGTCAAGTCCACCCGCGTGGAAAACCGGTGATCGTGTGAAAGTAGTCAATGGCGTAATTCAATCGAGCAGTTAACGATTTTTTTCGCAGGGTAACTCAAATCCGAAAGCGGTGTGGATTTCACACCGTTTTTTAATGGGACGTTTGCATGCAGTTGCTATTATAGTTTCGCAGTAGTCAGGTGTTGTACTTGAAGCGCGCAAGAACGTCATATCGTGGTGAGCAAATTGGCAAGTAACATTTCGGTTCCCGCCGGAAAAGTTGTCGTGGTGCTGGGCGCAAGCCCCAAAGCGGAACGCTTTTCCAACCAGGCCGTGCGGTTACTGAAAGAACACGGATATACGGTAATTCCGGTGCATGCCGTCGCCGCGAGCATCGAAGATCTTCCGGCCGTAAAAGATCTGCATGCAATTCGCGATAAGGTATTCACGCTCAGCGTGTATCTGGGCGCGGAACGCAGTGGGGTGTTGGCGGACGCAATAATCGCCTTGCGGCCGGCGCGCGTGGTGTTGAATCCAGGCACGGAATCACCCGCGTTGGAGAATAACTTAAAGGCTCACGGTATTGACGTAGTGCAGGATTGCACCCTGCGGATGTTGCGGGAAGGGCGATTTTAGGACCGCGTATCCAGTTCGCGTTGTGCAATAAATTGCACGGCATAGTCCACGGCATCGTATACCTTAAGCATAATTTCGCTGCGCTCTTGCGGAGAGACATAAAACGCCATGTCCACTTCGTGACGCATGTAGCGTGGTGGCAGATGATTGAGGGCTACGCAGGTGACGTCGGCAAGATAGTCCGAATCAGGTGCGGGTAATTGTTTTCCAAGCGTGTCCACGACACGTTGCATGACCAGATGTTCGTAATAATTGCGGATGTTTTCGAAGTTCATTTGTTACCGGCCCGGCATGGCAGGATGGACGTTACAGGTATCGGCACGTTCGGTCGCGAGCTTGATTGAAAGCAATCTCCAGAGTTTAATGGGTGCCCTCAAGGGTGTAGGGTCAACGCCGATAAATCATGTGGCGAGCTATTGTGTAATTGATAGGGGAGAGTTGTGTTGGATACGAAGCTTTCAGCCGCAGTACCACATTCGTTCGCCATCTTGCTTGTTTTTATCGGCCTCTTGTTGTCGGTAACCGCATGGGCCGTGCCCATCGGCGCGGAAGATCGCAGCGCTTCCCGCTCGGAACTTCTCTTCGGCGTATTTCCCTATCTGCCGCCGCGAGATCTGGAACAGGTGTTCGCGCCGGTCGCTGCCGAATTCTCGCGCGTGCTGGGACGCAAGGTGCAGTTCACTTCCAGTTCCAGTTACGAAATTTACGCGGGAAGAATCGACAGCGAAGAGTTCGATATCGCCTTCATGCAGCCATTCGATTATGTGCGCGCCGCGGATCAGCACCATTACCTGCCGTTGGCGTCGCGCGGCGAGCCGCTCAAGGCCTTGATTGTCACCGCCCCCGATTCACCTATTAAAACGCTGGAAGACCTGCGTGGAAAACGGCTTTCCTTGCCGCCGGTGGAATCCGCCGTGAGTCATTTGGTGCGCGCCTATTTGCGCAAAAATGGTTTTGTTCCGGATAAAGACGTGATCCTGGCCTATCACCGTTCCCATGTTTCCTGCATGCAGCAAGTGTTGATCGAGGCGTCGGCTGCATGTGGAACCGCAACTCCCGCGATGCGGTATTTCAAGGGCCGCATGAAAGTCGAGATGCGGGTAATATTGGAATCCGACGTGATTCCACATACGTTATTCGCGGTACATTCGCGGATACCGCCTCAGGATCGGGCGCTTTTGCTCGATACCATTATCTCATGGGCGAAAACACCCGAAGGCAAAGCCATCCTGGAGCGCGGAAAAATGATTCCGTTCGCACCTATCGGTAACAGCGCATACGACGTCGTGCGTAAGTTTCCGCGCGAATAAGACCGATGCAGCTATCACACGTACATGCTTCGCCTTTCTCTTAAATACCGCATCGCCATTGTCATCCTCTGCCTCGAAGTCGTGGTGATGGTGCTTGCGTTAGGAACCACGCTAAAAAAATACACCGATTCAAACCGCGAGCAGTGGGCGGTGGCCGAACGTGTGCAGCTCAATCTGTTGAGCGATCTAAGCCGCATCGCGCTGCTCACCGCCGAATATGACGAACTGCAGCCGTACATCGAGCAAGCCATATCGGACCCGCATACCGAGCGCGTCTTGCTGATCGACCGTCATGATCGCGTGGTGGTCAGCAGTAATGTCGACGATGTCGGCACGACCGCGCCGCCATTTATCGATACCGACGAACGTTTCTGGCGCACCCAGGAGATTATCAATGCCTCCGGCCGCATCGGCATGCTGGCGATCAATTTTTCGCATTCCGAATTGCTCGCCGCCAATCGCAGCGCAATGGATCAAGGTGTGGCGATCGCAGCCAGCGGAATTATTTTTATTGCCATCGTCAGTGTCATGATTGGGCACTTATTGACGCGCCGCCTAAGCGCGGTCACCGCCTCCGCGCAGCGTTTTGCCGGCGGCGAACTTACCGCCAAGGCCAATTTGTCGGGGAGCGACGAAGTTGCGCAATTAGGCCAGGCCTTCGACGCGATGGCGGCTAATATTGAAAAACACATTGCGAATTTACATGCCACCGAAGCGGAGCTGCGCCAGTCGCGTAACGATCTGGAGCGCCGGGTCGCCGAGCGCACCGCGGAGCTTGCGGTCGCGCGCGATCAGGCATTGGAAGCGAACCGTACCAAAAGCGCTTTTCTGGCGAACATGAGTCATGAGTTACGTACTCCGCTGAATGCGGTTATCGGCTACAGTGAAATGCTCGCCGATGATGCCAAGGAGGGTGGCTATATGAGCATTGCTCCCGATCTGAAAAAGATCAAAACAGCCGGCATGCACCTGCTCAACCTGATTAACGAAGTACTGGATTTGGCTAAAATCGAAGCGGGGAAAGTGTCCATCTCGGTGGACGAATTCGATATCGCGGATTTGATTGAAGAAGCGGCAGGGGCGGTACGCCCCTTGATGAACAGTGACACCACCCTGCAGGTGCATTGCGAAGCGGGTTTAGGCCTGATGAGTTCCGATGAAATGAAATTGCGCCAAGCCTTGATGAATTTGCTGAGCAACGCCTGCAAATTTACCGAGAAAGGAACCATCGACGTGATCGCCGGGCGCATTGAGCGTGACGGTGTGTGCTGGATTAAAATCGCCGTGATCGATACCGGGATCGGCATTGCGCCGGAGCAGCTCAGCAAATTGTTTTCGGATTTTTATCAGGTGGATCGTTCGACCACACGCAAGTACGGCGGCACCGGGCTGGGTTTGGCGATTAGCCGCCGCTTTTGCCAGATGTTAGGCGGGGATATTGTCGTCGAGAGCCGCTTGCACCTGGGCTCGACATTTACGATTTTGGTTCCCGTGCAATGCGTGGTATCCGAAGCGGCGGTCAGTGCGTAGCGTTGATTAAAAACGCCTGCGGTAGCCCAGCGCCACATTCACCGGATCAAGGCCGTCGCGCCCGGCCGATTCACCGGCGGCATTGTAGTTGTCGAACTTGTCCTTCGCGTCCCGGGTATCGGTGTAGAAAATGTCGATATCCACGCCCTCATTGTCGCTGAACAGCGCCATGCCTAGGCCGATCGACGGTCCGGCAAAGTCCTCTTTACGTTTGGAATTGGTCCCGGCGGGGACATGAGACACGCCCCCGTAAGGACCGTACATTACTGAGACACGCACGCGCGCGATTTCGAACAGCGCTGGCAGCACGTAATAACGTCCACCCGCGGCCAGCGCAAATTCATTAATGCCGGTGCCCGCCGCGCCGGTGAGATAAAAATTGGGTGCGATCCGGTAGTCGATGCTGGCGCCTAAGTAGGCATACGGCACGCCGTAACCTATCCCCCAGCTTGCATAATTTTCCGCTTTGGCCGGCAGTGCCATGAGACACGTGACTGCGAAACTGAGCGGGAAAACGATCCTGTCAATCAAACGAATACCTGTCACCGCGCGCCATCCTGCGTTATCGGGGAAGTGGGATGTTTAAGTCTAGCACGCGCGCGTGAGCCTTAAAGGTGGCGCTGCGTATACCGATACCGGTGTGAGGGTTTGAACTGGCCGCCTCTTTAGGATCGGCCGGTGCACGCCTGACCGGAAAAACTCAATGAGACTTCTGTGAAGCTAAGTAATCTCTCCGCATTCTTTCACTTCGGTATCCGCCAGAAAATGGTGCTGGTCCTGCTGAGTGTGCTGGTCTTCGCATTGGGCGCGAATGGATTTCTGACGGTGCGGCAGCAAGGCCAGGAGGTTCTGCATGAAATCAAGCAGCGCGGCGAAGATATTTCGCGCTTCGCATCGCAGTCCGTCGCTTTCAATGTGGTGGGCTACGACTATCACGGAATTCAATTGCTGCTCGACGAGATTATCCGTTCCAAAGATATTCTGTATGCCCGGGTCAGCAGCAAAAAAGGCAACACCATGGCCGAAGCCGGCGTGAAACCGTCCGGCAACGAAGGCTGGGTGATGTTCGACCGCGAGATCGTCTTCGACGGCGATGTGGTCGGCCATCTGCATATTGGTCTGGACACCGCGCGCATCGTGCATCAACTGGAAGAACAGCAATACACCATGATTTGGCGCGAGGCAGTGCTGATTATCCTCATCGCCATCGGCGAGTTTTTCGCGCTGTCTTACATCATCGTGCGGCCGGTATCGATTATTTCCACATCGCTCAACAACACGGTGGACGAGAACGGCAGAATTCAAACGCAAATCATCCCCATCCATTCGCGCGATGAATTCGGCATGCTCGCCACGCAGTTCAACGGCATGCGGGCGCAGCTCAATGAAATTCACGCGCGCCTGCAATCAAAAATCGAATTGGGCGACGCCAAGCTGCGCGAAACCAATTCGCAACTCGTGAACCAGTCCGACGAACTGCGGCGCATGAACGATGAATTAAAGCGCCTGTCGATCACCGATCCGCTGACGGGGTTATATAACCGCCGCCAGTTCGAGCGTTTGATCGATACCGAAGTGTCCATGTCGGTGCGGCACGGCGAGGACAACAGCATTCTGGTGGTGGATGTTGACCATTTTAAAAAAATCAACGATACGCACGGCCACAAGGCCGGCGACACCGTGTTGCGGCGTCTGGCCAAACTACTGACGGAAAGCCTGCGCGGCACCGACATGGTGTGCCGTATCGGCGGCGAAGAATTCGTCGCCATCTGCCGCCGCGCCAAAGCCGAAGACGCGATTGCGATCGGCGAAAAATTGCGGCACACCATCGAAGACTTCTCGTTTAATGTCAATATGGAGCGCATTCTGGTCACGGTGAGCATCGGTGTGGCCACCATTCCGAACGACTATGGCAAAGTCACGGCCGAAGATTTCTTCCAATGCGCCGATACAGCCTTGTACTACAGTAAAGAACATGGCCGTAACCGGGTGACGCATTATGCGCAGATTCAAGCCCAGATCAGTCAAGCGGCAACCACGCGTGTTTCAGGAGAAAATGCATGAAAGTATTGCGCAGCATGATTGTCCCTGGTTTTTACATTTTATCGGCGCTGACCTTGCTGCCGTTACCGGCAGGTGCCGCCGATGCGCCTGAACTGAAGTTCGGTTCGGTCGCGATGGATATCCCGGTGGAAATGCATCGCCGCTTGAAACCCCTGACCAAGTATCTGAGCGATGCGCTGGGACGGCCGGTAACGCTACAGCTTTCGGCGGACATGCCCGCGGCCATCAAGGAAGTCTCGTCCGGTAACGTCGACTTGTCGTATCTCACGCCGGTGGCCTATTTGAAAGCCAAGAAAAACGGCGACGTACAGCTGGTTGTCAAAACCGTGACCCAAAAAGCCGCTTCGTTCCAGCTCATGATCGTGGTCAAGGACGGCAGTCCGATCCAGAACGTGCAAGACCTGGCGGGAAAAACCTTTGCCTTCGGCGATGCCGCCGCGATTCTGCAACGTGCCGTGGTGGTCGGCGCGGGTATGCCGATGGAGAAACTCGGCGAGTATAAATTCATCGGCCATTACGACAACATCGCACGCGGGGTATTGAACGGCGATTTCGACGCCGGCGTGGTGAAAGACACCACCGCGATCAAATTCAAGCCGCAGGGACTGCGGGTCATTTACGGCTCGCCGCCATTGCCGCCATACAACATCGTGGCCTCGAGCAAAATGGATCCCAAGCTGGTGGAAAAAGTGCGTGAAGCGTTTTTGAAATTGGATGCGGCCAAGCCGGAACATAAAGCGGTGATGGAGGCGCTGGATCCCAGTTATGACCGGTTTGTGGCCGTCACCGACCAGGAATACGATGTCGTCCGCGATCTGGTCAAGCCGTTCGAAAAACAGTAGAGCGTGCGCTTACGGCTCGCCGCCATTGCCGCCATACAACATCGTGGCCTCGAGCAAAATGGATCCCAAGCTGGTGGAAAAAGTGCGTGAAGCGTTTTTGAAATTGGATGCGGCCAAGCCGGAACATAAAGCGGTGATGGAGGCGCTGGATCCCAGTTATGACCGGTTTGTGGCCGTCACCGACCAGGAATACGATGTCGTCCGCGATCTGGTCAAGCCGTTCGAAAAACAGTAGAGCGTGCGCTGCGCTGCTACTAACGCAGCGTGGCTTCCATGGGTAGCGAACTGTCCTGCGCGCAGTGATAGAACACGCTGAGCGCATAATTGTGCGGTGAGCTTTTCCACAGATAGCCGCCCCACACGACGATCAGGATATTGTCGAGATACTGCGCTTGCGCAGGCGTGGTATCCAGGTTGCGATAGGTGTAGGTCAAAGCATGCTCGGGCGGAACACCCAGACGCGCATTGATCACAGAATCATAACCAATCATCGCCTTCGAGTAGCAATCGCGGATTTCGTCGGACACTTCTGGAAATTCGTAAGCCTGAGCGGACAACGTACAAGGCAGGACCAAGAGCAGGGGAGAAAGTCTTTGCGTTAATGTCATGACACCACCTCCGGCGGCGTGCGCCTTTCGGGTTATACAGTGAATCTCCCGCAATAAAATTTGTCCCCTCAATGATCCGACAACGGATTGACTGCAAAATTTCCAAGCGATCGCTTATATCCAAGTCGGATTTTGCAGTTCAGTTCGCAAGTTACTGAAATTCGTGCGAACCCGCCTGTGCGATCCGCTTGCGCAACTGTTGCTCCACGGCCGCGACATCAAAACGGACGCTCATATCCACCTCGATGGTCTCTGCGATTTCTGTTCCATCCAGCGCTTGTTGCGTAGCGATCTGGTGCTGTAAAACCTGGAAATCCGCTTCGGAGGCGTCGCCGCCCGCACGGGCGCGTTGCGTGATCGCGTGTTGCAGAAATTCACGTGGCGCGTGGCAGCGCATAACCACAAAAGGCACCTGTGCGCGCTGCGCAATATCGCGCAATAAATTACGCTGCGCGCGTTGCAAAAATGTCGCGTCCAGCACGGTACTGAAACCCGCCGTCAAGAGCGTTTCCGCCAGCACCGCCAAACGCCGGTATACCGCATCCGTCGCCTCAACCGTATAGATGCCTTTGTCAAGCTCGGACCCACCCGTTGCGTGTGGCGCATGCGCAAACATACGTTTGCGCTCGACGTCGGAACGTACGCGGATCAAGCCCAGGCGGTCGGCGAGTTGCCGGCTGACGGTCGACTTGCCGGAGCCCGACAGGCCTTGCATGATGATCAGGAAAGGTTTGGCGGGCGTGATGTAACGCTGCGCTTGCGAAAAATAGTTCTGGAATTCCGCGCGCGATTCGGGCGACGCCCGCAAATCGGCGATCTTGGCGCGCACCAGCGCGCGGTAGGTGAGATACAACGGTAACAAGCGCACACCCGCATAGTCGCCGCTGGCTTCAAGATAGCCGTTGAGAAAGCGCCACGCGAACGCACTCCGCCCGCAGGCTTCGAGGTCCATCAGCAAAAACGCAACTTCGTTGAGCATGTCGATCCAGCGCAAAGCGGCGTTGAATTCCAGACAGTCGAAGGCGGCGACGCGTCCGTCGATGCGCACCAGATTGCGCGTGTGTAAATCGCCATGACATTCGCGCACGTAACCGGCGCGTTTGCGCTCGCTCAATTCCTGCTGCAGATGCGTAAATTCCGCGCGGCTCCACTGTTCCAGTTTTTCCAGCGCGGCAGTAATGTCACGATCCAGCTCCAACTCCCGCAGTTGCGTGAAATTTTCCGCCATCGGCGCCCACACGGTGAGCGCGGTGCCAAACGCGGTTCCAGCGGGCGCGCGGGGCGCCTGGGTATGAAGTGCAGCGAGATCGAATGCGAATCGGCCGATGTCGTCAATGCTAAGTTGATTACTTGCCAGTAAGGCATCGACGCGTTGTTGCTGATCGAATTCCAGCATTTTTACTGCATATTCGATGACCGGCCCGCCGCCGGCGAAGCGCGGCTGCTGCGGCGTACCATGGATCGCCACCACGTCGAGATAAAGTTGCGGTGCGAAGCGCCGGTTCAAGCGCAATTCCTCGCCGCAAAAAAAGCGGCGTTGTGTCAGCGTGGAAAAATCCAGAAAGCCGAGATTGACGGGCTTTTTGATTTTGTAGGCGTAGGTTCCGGTGAGCACCACCCATGAAATGTGGGTTTCGAGTACGCGAAACTCTTGCACGCCGTGCGGATACAGTTGCGCGTCTTGCAGGGCTTGGATCAGAAGCGTGCTCACGATGACCTCCGCCGATGATGACAATGTAAGTATAGGTTCCCGGTTCTGATTGCGGCTGCGAGTAGATTTACGCACAATAGCCGCGTCTCTCCCTACGGCTGCGCACGCATGACGCTCTATCAAGTCGACAAGCTGATGTCGGAAGCACGCCGCATCGCCGCCGAATACCGCAAGGCCACCGGCAAGGTGCTGGGTATCAGCAGCGAGATTGCACGTCACGACGCGGCACGTCTGATGAATCTCGAACTCACCGATGATCAAAATGCCGGTTGGGACGCCCTGGGCCGCGGCACGCGTGAAGGCAAACGCATCCAGATCAAAGGCCGCGCCATCTTCGACGAACAGAAAGGTGGCCAGCGCATCGGCCAGCTCAAGGCCGAGCAGGAATGGGACAGTGTGATGGTCGTCATGATGGACGAAGACTACGAGCCCACCGAAATTTTCGAGGCGGATCGCGCCGACGTCGCCGAAGCCATCAACGAGTCCGACAGCAAACGCGCCAAACGCGGCGCCATGTCGTTAGCCAAATTCAAAATCATCAGCCGCCTGGTGTGGACACGCGAAGACGGCGTGATCGAGGATGAGATTTGGGATAACCAGGCGGGTGGGGTGGTGGGGGAGTAGTGTGATTATTCAAGGTTAGATCACGAAGTCACTAGGTGAGCAATCCAAAGCTTTACTAAGCTTGGGTCGTTCAGTAAGTCCGCCCATCTGTCGTCGTGGCCCTGAATTTTGGTAGTAGGCTCCACTGTTCATTGGCGGTTTCAGGCGCCGGACGATTACCGCGAAGAGTTCATCCGGGCAGCTTCACAGATAAGGATAAAACCATGAGTGAATTTCCCGTTGATTCACACGGCAAGATTATTGTTTTCGGGGCGAAGCAGATTAGACGTACGTGGCATCAGGAGCAATGGTATTTCTCCGTTGTTGATATTATCGCCGCGCTGACTGACAGCGATAATCCACGGAATTATTGGAGCATGATGAAGGCGCGCGAGCTTAAACAGAGCGAAGTTCAGTTGTCCACATTTTGTGTACAACTGAAATTAACCTCTGCTGACGGCAAGGCTTACAAAACTGATTGCGTCAATACCGAAGCTGCCTTCCGCATCATTCAGTCCACCCCCAGTCCGAAGGCCGAGCCGTTCAAACGCTGGTTGGCCCAGGTAGGCCGCGAGCGCATTCAGGAAATCGAAAACCCAGAACTTGCACAGCAGCGGATGCGGAAACTCTTCAAGGACAAAGGCTACCCCGACGACTGGATCGAGAAGCGCGTCCGTGGAATTGCTG
The DNA here is from genome assembly GCA_964532385.1 of uncultured Gammaproteobacteria bacterium. Taxonomy (GTDB): domain Bacteria; phylum Pseudomonadota; class Gammaproteobacteria; order SG8-11; family SG8-11; genus UBA6921. The sequence continues at coordinate 24,823 of CAZHHW010000045.1, forward strand.
TCCGTGACGAGCTTACGAGTGAATGGCAAAAGCGCGGGATTCAGGATCGAAAGGATTTCGCCATACTGACCGGCGAAATTTCTAAAGCCACGTTTGGTTTGACGCCTGGTGACTACAAGAAGCTGAAGGGCTTAAAGCGTGAAAATCTACGTGATCACATGACTGATCTGGAATTGATTTTCACTATGCTTGGCGAAGCGGCCACCACCGAGATCGCTCGCAATAAAAACGCGCAGGGCCTCCCGAAAAATAAGCTGGCGGCTCGAGAAGGGGGTGCCGTCGCTGGCAATGCCCGTCGTCAGCTTGAAGCCAAGTCGGGTCGTAAGGTCATCACTCGTGATAATTATCTGATCGACAAACCCAAGCCCAAGTTACCACTCAAATCAAAGCAACCTAGCTAGTACTATGGACTCAATGCATGACATCTTAGGTCCCCACGGTGCGCTGTCCCAGCGTATTCCCGGCT
>CAZHHW010000046.1:0-12110 GCA_964532385.1 uncultured Gammaproteobacteria bacterium
GGGACGGCCGCGCTCCCATTACGCCGCGCAACTGCAAATCGCGCCGCAGAAACGTTTCCATGCATCAATCACTGCGGTGGTGTTTCTTGAGAGAGCAACGCAGGAGCAGTTACCGAGGGTGGGGGGTGGTTGAAAATACAGTGTGCTTGCACACCCCATCCCAACCTTCCCCCTGGGGAAAGAAGTTCTACAACATCAAACTTCATCGGGCCGGATCAATAGCTCAATTTCAATCTTCCGATTTTTGAGTCAGTAAATGAAAACACCGGAAACTTGGTTAATCGTAGGCGGCGACGGGTTGATTGGTCGCCGTCTTGCCGGTGATGCACGAGGTTTCACTGCTGCGGTGGTGGCTTCAAGCCGTCGGCCTGAAACCAAATCTGGACAGGTATTTGCGGATTTGGCCACGGGTGACACGCAGGCCGCTATCGCTGTGGCGCCGCACGTTGCTTTCCTGTGTGCAGCATTGACCAATATGAAGACGTGCCAGGCGGAGCCGGAATTATCCTGGCGGATCAATGTTATTGAAACAGTGAAGCTCGCCGCCCAATTGATGGAGCGCGGGTCATTTGTTGTCTTTCTTTCCAGTAATACGGTCTTCGACGGCACTACTCCGTGGCCGCCTGAAAATACCCCGTATGCGGCCGGCAGCGAATACGGGCGGCAGAAGGTGGCGGCGGAGCAACAGCTGCTCCAATTGCCCGGTGCGAACGAACGCTTGGCTATCGTGCGCTTGTCCAAGGTTCTTTCTGCCGAGTCGGGCATGGCGGCGGAATTCACCGCGCGCTTGCGGGCAGGGCAGCGCTGCCGGGCTTTCTCGGATCTGTTGATGTCGCCGGTGTCGTTAACTTATGTTGTGGAAGCATTGCTTAAAATTGCCAACAAGCGTTGTCCGGGCATCTATAATTTATCGGGGACCGAGGAGCTTTCCTACGCGGCCTTCGCGCAGAAATTAGCCTCACATCTGGGCGCCGATCAATCATTGGTTGATGTGGTGAGATCGGTGGAGATAGGTATTGAAGTGCTGTTTAAGCCACAACACCCGGGGTTGGGCATGCCACACACCGCTGCGACACTGGGTATCACGCCTGAGCCGGTAGATCATGTGCTGAGGGAATTATTTTCAGTCAACAAGAGCAACCTATGAACCTGGAAAACGGAAAACAAGCGAGTGATTGTTTAATCTGTGGCGCTGCCGCGCTGAAATCGGTCACAGGCTTCGCGGCGCTTGCCCGCATCACTTCGGATTGCCGTCCGTTTGCGAAAGGGGGATATCTCGCCGTTTGCCAGAAATGCGGAGCGGTGCAAAAGCGGCCCGACGCAACCTGGCTGGAAGAAATATCCGGCATTTATGCGCAATATGCGGCGTATTATCAATCCGGCGGCGATGAGCAAATCGTCTTCGACCGCGTCTCGGGAAAACCCCGCCGGCGCAGCGATGTGTTTTTGGAACGGATGGTTGCAAACGGCGATTGGCCTGCGGCCGGTTCGGCGCTGGATGTGGGATGCGGTAACGGCGCTACTTTGTCCTCCATGAGTACGGCGTTGCCGGGATGGAGCATTAATGGATTTGAAATCGGCGAGGGCGCGTTAACGCGTCTGCAAGCCATTCGAGGATTCCGCAAACTGTTCACAGGCTCGATTGAATCGATCAAGGAATCCTTCGATCTAGTCACCATGATTCACTCGCTGGAACATTTCCCATCACCCAAAGCAGTATTGGACGACGTGCTGCCCCTGGTCGGCGGCAAACTTTTTATTGAAGTCTGCAATGTCGAAGAAAATCCTTTCGACATTTTGATTGCGGATCACCTCATGCATTTCAGTCCGGGCACACTTGCGAAATTACTGGAGAGCCGCGGATTTGCCCCGGCGATCGTGGCCACGGATTGGGTGCCGAAGGAAATATCGGCTCTGGCGGAAAAGCAGTCCTCCTCCGCACCGCCACGTCCTCAATCACGTGAGACCGATTCAACTGCCGGCGAAAAAATCCATCGCCGGATAGAGACCTATGTGGATTGGTTAAACATGATGGTTAACACCGTGATGGAATGTTCGCGCGGTGACCGTCCATTTGGAATTTTCGGAACCTCCATCGCGGCCACCTGGATTGCTTCGCAATTGGGCAGCCGCGTTAAATTTTTTGTCGATGAGGACGAAAGCCGGGTCGGCAAGCAGCACATGCAATGCCCGATCGTTCATCCCAACGATGTGCCGCCCAACAGCACAGTGTATCTCGCATTGGCGCCAGGTATTGCTGAAGTTATTAAACGGCGTCTCGCACACGTTTCATGTGCGCTGGTTTCTCCTCCGCCGATGGGGGTTGGCTGATCTGCGAGAGATGATCGCCAGGGAGCAGCTCGGCATGGCGGCGAAGGAATAGCGTCGATACGCGGGCGCTGGAACCAAAGCTGTAGTGCTTCTCGCGGATCAACTGATGGAAGCCGTGAGCAAGTTTTTCGTCTGCGCCACGGGTTGCAAATTTTCCCTCGAGATTATCCAGCATCTCCGTGGCGAGATCGCAAATTTCTTCCGGCGTATTTTCGTCCACGCGAATTCCGGACTCACGGTAAAGGGCCGCATATCGATAGTCGGCCGCGGGTGATGCCAGGACTTCGTCAAAGCGCAGGTAGCGGCTCAGGGATTCCGACCAGAGCAATTTTGGAATGCTGATGTCGCGGGAGTTGAGCCAGAGCGTGGAAAGTGGAATCACATTGGCCAGCGCACAGGGAACCCCAAATACGGTTCCAACCAAGGTGATACCCGAAGTGCTGCCGAGTATGAAGCGAGCTTTCGCACACAGAATAATGTCAAGTCGTGCGCACTTGGTCGCATGATGTGCGTAATCGATGACGTGAAGCATGGGCGGTAAAGGCTTCATCGTGGCGTCGCCGATTCTGATCACCCAGCCCCCGCGCCGCACAATTTCTTGCATGGTGGGAAGCGTCGCTTCGATGCTGCCGTTGCGATGGGCATGTAATGTTTCGTCGATGGGCGAGAAGCCCGCTTCTCTGACGTGCACGCAGACGAACCACGCGTCATCGGGCACACCGAGTTTACGCAGAGCGAGTAATCCCCATTCTTCATCGGCCGGTGTGAGGGTAAGCAACGGCGGACGGTGTTGCCAAAGCGTATAAATACGAAAAGCTGTTTGCGCTTTGTTTACGGCCAGAATGTAACGGGAAATGTCATGACGCATGAGTCCAAAACGGCTCATGCTCTCCAGAGTAAAGCAGGCGAGTTTTCCCTCGTAGACCCGAATCAATGGCTTCCAGTATGTCAGCATATGTTCATTCGCAACGCGTCCGGGTGGGGCGAGAATGAACCAGCGGTGTTTGGGAATAAAACCGAGTGCTTGTTCCTTGAGTAGGCAATCCGGTTCGAGTGCCAGATGACCGATGCGTTCAGTGAATACGGTGACACGCCGGTAGCCGGTTAAATGCAATGCGATGCTCAGTGGTAACAAGATGAGCCAGAGGGTGAGACTGACCACGCGTTTGATTAATTTGAAAAGCAGAGTGTGAATGCTTTGCCGTCGAATGCGATTCCATTCGAAGGCGAGACCATGCGCAAGGTGCGGCCAATTCATCACGTGCTTACCCGCTCCAATTTGAAGTTGATTAGGGCGAAGTATAGTTATTCTGGTGAGTTATGCGCGATGACGAGCAGTTCTTCCGCTTCGCACAGCTTTAACTTTAGGCCAGTCCATTCAATATAGAGCAGGATCAGTCCGAGCATACGCAGCGGGCGGGAGAGTTCTCCAATGCGGTATTTCCCGCTTCGCCGCAGTGCGACGCTGGCAGCCAAGGTCCAATTCGCATCGCGCAATGTGGTTGTGCATGCGGTACGAAGAAACCCCGCCTGCCGACATGTGTTCAAAGCAGCTTCCCGGGTGAATAAATTTAAGTGGCGCGGAGGGTCCAGGTGTAACCAATCACGGCCGAACCAGCGATGTCCCGGCGCATTCAAATTTGGCGTCAGCATAACGAGCACGCCGCCGGGCTTGAGTATTTTCCGGCAGCGGCGCAGCAGGGTAACGGGATCGCCAATGTGTTCGATCACATGGCTCATCACAATCGCATCGAATGTTCCTGGCGCGAATGTTTGCTCGGTAAATTCCCTGTTGGTGATCCGCAAGCCGCGACTCACAGCAATGGCAGCCGCTTTGGGATCCGGCTCAAGTCCCTCCACTTGCCAGCCAAGATGTTCCAGACGTGTCAGTAAATGACCATTGCCGCAGCCGATCTCTAATACTCTTCCACCCGGAGTGGCAGACAGCCACATCACGCTGGCGTCAAAGGCCGCGCGGCGATGCGGCAGGCAGCCCAGTAAACGGCCGCCGAGTGTTTCCCATGGTTTTAAATCGTGGATGGCATAGCCGAATCGAAAGCCAAGATACGCCAGGCGTAAACGGTCGTAGCGCCGCCGTAACCAGGAGTGGCCGACAGTACCGTCGTGCGTGTAGTAGTGTTCGTATGCCGCCGACAGTTGTTCAGGTGTGGGTGCAGGGTCGATCCACGCGAGGCCGCATGCATGCTGGGTGCAATGACGGATACTCCAGTGGCCGGCAGTGCCCGCCAGCCGGTCGGTAAGATCATTGTGCAGGAGCGCTGAATGACCGCCGCATAATTTGCAGGAGTTGCTGCTGTCAGACTTCAACGTGTTATCCATTCGTCCGGACATTTAACCAGAGGAGAGTTGATCGGAAAGCCGAAGAACGGGGCGTCAGTTGTTTATTTTGCTGTCGGCACCGCCAAGGTTGAGAAATATTCACGATTATGTCCTAGGATAAAGTGCAGCGATGTTTTGTTGTCAGCAGCAGTATCGCCAGCCAAGAGTTTAGAAGGAAGTGGGCTTCGACTTTTAGTTGGGTTATGGGGGCGTCGCTTAAGCAAATTTAGTTTCGTGTCACTGAAAATAGATTTCACGCTTTTGCAGGGGGACAGTATGCATTCGAGTTCGCTTCTTGCACGTCCGGAAATTTTGCCCATCGTTGCTGAAATTCGCGAATCCGTCAGGCAGAACGCACGTATCGTGTTTGTCTGGGGAAATTTTAATGTGGTGCATCCCGGGCACTTGCGTTTGTTGAATTTTGCCGCTGAATGCGGAGATTTCTTGATCGTGGGAGTGACCAATGACAGCTATCCGGGGGTGCTGGTGCCAAAACAGCTCCGTCTGGAAGGTATCCAGGCGATCGGTGTCGTCAACTATTCATTTATTCTGGAAGTGTCCCCCCAAGACTTAATTGCCCAGTTGATGCCCGATATTGTCGTTAAGGGCAAAGAGCATGAACAACACATCAATCCAGAACGGCCGGTCATTGAAAGCTATGGCGGCAAGTTGCTGTTTAGCTCGGGCGAGGTGCGCTTCTCGTCGATGGATTTGCTGCAACGGGAGTTGCGCGAATCCAATCTGTCTGCCATCCGCAAGCCCAGTGATTTTCCGGAGCGGCACGGGTTCGACTACGCCAAACTCGCAACCTACGTGCGCCGGTTTGCGGAATTGAAGGTGGTGGTATTGGGGGATTTAATCATTGACGAGTACATCACGTGTGATCCCTTGGGCATGTCGCAGGAAGACCCCACCATCGTAGTCACTCCGATCAAGCAGGATTTATTCGTCGGTGGCGCCGGTATTGTGGCCGCTCACGCGCGCGGGTTAGGGGCAAAAGTCGAGTTTTTTGGTATCGCGGGGAATGACCACGCCGCCGTGTTCGCGCGGGAAATGCTGGAGTCTTATGGGGTGGACGCACGGTTAATCGCAGACGAGAGCCGTCCCACGACGTTAAAACAGCGCTATCGGGCACGCGGGAAAACGCTGCTGCGGGTGAGCCATTTGCGTCAGCACGACATCAGTAAAGAATTGATCAACGATGTATTGGAGCGTTTGTTGCCGGTGATTCGGGATGCGGATTTGTTGGTGTTTTCGGATTTCAATTACGGCAGCCTGCCCAAACCCCTGGTTGATGAAGTCAACAACCAGTGTAACCGCCATGGGGTCATGATGGTTGCAGACAGCCAATCATCTTCACAGATTGGCGATATTTCCCGCTTCAAAGGCATGCGCTTGATCACACCCACCGAACATGAAGCACGCATGGCGGTGCGAGATTCCAATTCCGGTTTAACGATCCTGGCAGATACCGTGCTGCGTAAAGCGGAGGCGGGCAATGTGATTGTGACGATGGGTGCCGAGGGATTATTAATTCACTCCCCCAACAATCCGAGTTGCGGGTTGACGACTGACCAACTGCCTGCTTTTAACAGTGCGCCCAAGGATGTTTCAGGCGCGGGTGATTCGTTGCTGACGTGTGCTTCGATGGCGCTCGCCGTCGGCGCCAGTATCTGGGAAAGCGCTTATCTTGGCTCGGTGGCTGCCGCCTGTCAGGTAGGACGGGTGGGCAACACGCCGTTGTCGGCCGCGGAGATTATCCAGGAATTGTCGATGTGAGAGCGTTGTTACTGGCGGCGGGATTCGGCACGCGCTTGCGGCCGATCACCGATCGCATTCCTAAATGCCTAGTGCCAATTCATGGTCAACCGTTGCTCGGATACTGGCTGGATCGATTGCTGAGCAATGGGGTCGAAAAGATTTTGATCAATACCCACTATCTGCCGGACGCCGTGCGGACTTTTATTGCGACGACCTCATGGCAGGAACAAATCGAGCTGGTGCATGAGGAAGTTTTACTCGGCACCGGCGGAACCATACTCGCGAATCGTGAGTTCTTCGCGGGTGGCCCGTTTCTGGTTGCGCATGCGGATAACCTGACTCGTTTCGATGTGCGTGCTTTCATAAATGCTCACCAGAATCGCCCGGCAGGAGTGGATGTCACGATGATGACCTTCGATACCGATGTGCCCAAAACATGCGGTATCGTCGAGCAGGATGAACGCGGAATTGTACGGGCCTTTCATGAAAAGTCCGCCTCGCCTCCGGGCCGGCGGGCCAATGCGGCTGTTTACATCTTCGAGCCGGCGGTGATTGATTTTCTTGTATCGTTGAACAAAGAAGTCATCGATCTGAGCCTGGAGGTGATTCCGCGCTATCTTGGCCGCATGCATTGTTTTCATAACGCGGATTATCATCGGGACATCGGCACACCGGAAAGTTTGCGGCTTGCCGAACTGGAATTTTAATAATCTTGACGCAGGATTCAGAAATTTTAACCGGCATTGAAAAAGCTTCGGAGCGTATCGCTGTGATTGTGGTCAGCTACAACAGCGGCGCGACATTGACACGGTGTCTGGAGAGCATTCACCGCCAGACGTTATTCCCTCATCGAGTGATCATTATCGACAATGCCAGTGTCGATGGGTCCGCAGTTGCTGCGGCGAAAGCCTATCCGGAGTTCACATTTAAGTTTCTTGCCGAAAACACGGGATTTGCGGCGGCCAATAACTGCGCGGCGCGCATGGCGGATGACTGCGATTGGCTTGCTTTGCTTAATCCAGATGCGTACGCGGCGGCCGATTGGCTTGAAAAATTAAGTGCCGCAACACGCTGCAATCCGGAATTCGCTTTTTTTGGTTCGCGGATGTTAATGGCAAAAGATCCGGCACGCATTGACGGTACCGGTGACGTCTATCATGCAAGCGGTCTTGTTTGGCGTGGAGGATACCGGAATATAGCCTTTAATCACGCAGTCACACCTAAGGAAATATTTTCCCCGTGTGCCGCCGCCGCTTTGTATCGCCGTAATGAATTTTTGGAAGTTTCAGGTTTTGACGAATCATTTTTCTGTTATATGGAAGATGTTGATCTTGGTTTTCGTTTACGTTTGCGCGGGCTGCGCTGTTTGTATGTTCCCGACGCAATTGTTCACCACGAAGGCTCCGCCAGCACGGCGGGGCAGCACAGTGATTTCGCCGTGTATCACGGTCACCGCAATCTGGTATGGGTATTTGTGAAGGACATGCCCGGACTGCTGTTTTGTCTGTTACTGCCTTTGCATGTGTTATTAAATCTCGTGACGGTCGCGTGGTTCACGATGCATGGACAAGGTCGGATCATACTGCGGGCCAAGCGGGACGCGATGAGAGGATTGTCCAGCGCCTGGGCAAAACGGCGACAGGTTCAGAAGGGGCGATTATTGTCTATTTCTGGCACTTGGCGGTTATTGAATAAAGACTCGCTTCTCTTTAAGTCCAATTCATATTAATTCAGGCAGGAAGAGATGTCGGAACATATTTATGACTATTTGATTGTGGGCGCCGGCATTGTAGGGCTGACCGTGGCGCATGAACTGAAGACGCGGGCTCCGACTGCGCGAATATGCATTCTGGACAAGGAGGACAATTCGGGAGTTCACGCAAGCGGGCGCAACAGCGGTGTGTTGCACAGCGGTATTTATTACAGCAGCGATACGCTCAAGGCAAAAGTCTGTGCCGCCGGTGCAAAGCGCATGATGGATTTCGCACGCGAACATTCGATTCCATGTTCCAAGTCGGGCAAGGTGATCGTGGCCACGTCGCAGAAAGAATTGCCGACCGTGGAAAAACTGTTGCGCAATGCCGCCGCGAATGGGGTCCGTGCTTGGCGTATTAATGAACAGGAGTTGCGTGAACTCGAGCCCTATTCGGTGCAAGGTCCGGCGGCGATATATTCACCGGACACGGCGGTTATCGATAGCCGCGCGGTGGTCAAGCGGCTGACAGCGCTCCTTGAGCAACAAGGCGTGCGCTTCTATTGGCGCCACGCTGTCGTAAAAATGGGACGGCCGGGAGAGGTGGTGACCGATCAAGCGACATTTAACTACGGGTATTTGTTTAATTGCGCAGGCGCTTATGCCGATGTGGTGGCGCGGCACTTTGGCCTGGCAAATGATTTCGCACTGGTTCCTTTTAAAGGGATTTACTGGAAATTAAGGCCTGAAGCGGAGCATCTGGTGCGCTCGAATATTTATCCGGTGCCCGATATTGACCTTCCTTTTTTGGGCGTGCATCTGACCCGTGTAATCAATGGCGATGTCTATGTAGGCCCCACCGCCATTCCTGCATTGGGGCGAGAAAATTATGGGTTGCTGCAAGGAATACGCCTGTTGGAAGCGCTGGGTGTGGGTTACCGGTTGGCAGGACTGTATTTTAGAAACCGGTTTAATTTCAGAACTCTCGCGCGTCTTGAGCTTGGAAAATACCGAAAACGCAATTTTCTTGCGGCGGCACAACGACTGCTGCCCGCATTGAAGGCGGAAGACATGATTCCAACCACCAAATCGGGCATTCGCCCGCAGCTCGTGAATCTGCGCGAGGGGAGGCTTGAAATGGATTACATTTTTCAACACACGGATCATTCAACCCATGTGTTAAATGCGATTTCTCCCGCATTCACAAGCTCGTTCGCGTTCGCCGAGATGATTGTAAATAGTAGTAAAGCGGCTTAGGTGAGGAGATGCGTACTAACAAAGCAGATATGGTGCAATTCATTAACCAGTCAGAGAAAAAACGATGACGGAAAGCATTTCGGTCATCGTCGTGAACTACAACGCCGGTGAGTTGCTGACAGCGTGCGTTCGTGCCGTATTCTCACAGTCGCTTGAAATACTGGTCGTAGACAATGGTTCCACAGATAAGAGTTTAGATGTGTGCGCCCAGCATTTTTCCGGCGAATCAAAAATCAAGTTCATTCGTAATAACGCCAATCTTGGCTTTGCGCGCGCGAATAATCTCGCATTGCAACAAGCGACCAGCGATTACGTCTTGCTGCTTAATCCCGATTGCGTCGTGCGGCCCGATACCTTGACAGATATCGTCGAGATCATGAAACAACGTCCAGAGGTTGGCATGGCCGGTTGTCTGATTCGCAATCCCGAGGGCACCGAGCAAGCCGGTTGCCGGCGCGCGGTACCGACACCGTGGCGAACATTTGTGCGTGTATTTCATTTGCGCAGGTTGTTTCCGCGACATCCGCGTTTTGCTACTTTCATGTTAAATCAAGAACCGCTCCCTAATGAGCCGATAGCTGTTGAAGCGATTTCGGGAGCATTCATGCTGGTACGGCGCTCGGCGATGTCGCAGGTGGGATTGTTGGACGAAGGTTACTTCTTGCACTGCGAAGATTTGGATTGGTGCATGCGTTTTCGGCAGATGGGCTGGAAAATTCTATTTGTGCCGCAGGTCGAGGCGGTACATTACAAGGGTGCCTGTTCCGCCGGCCGGCCGTTATTTGTCGCATGGCATAAGCATAAAGGCATGGTGCGGTTCTATCGAAAATTCTTTCGCCACCAATATCCGCTGCCGCTCATGGTGATCGTAGTCGTTTCGATCTGGGTACGGTTTGCGGCGCTGGCGGTTATGACGACCCTACGGCTGTTACGGAGAGACTATTTTAAAATCCACACTCCTTCCGCTTCTCCTGTTTCAACGAGGGACATAAAACAACTGCCGGGAGATCGCTGATGTCGTCGAACATCGCCTGGCACAACGCCACCGTAACGCGCGCGCGGCGCGAAAAATTAAACGGCCACCGCGGTGCTGCAATCTGGTTTACGGGATTTTCAGGCGCAGGCAAATCGACCATCGCGCATTCAGTGGAGGAACACTTGCATCAAGCCGGGTGCCGGACCATCGTGCTCGATGGTGACAACGTGCGGCATGGTTTATGTTCCGATCTGGGTTTTTCCGCACCCGATCGGACCGAAAATATCCGCCGCATCAGCGAGACGGTGAAATTGTTTGTCGAGGCGGGAATCATAGTATTGACGGCATTCATCTCACCGCAACGCGCGGACCGTTTGCGTGCGCGCGAGACATTGGGCGTTACGGATTTTATCGAGGTGTACTGCCGGTGTTCGCTTGCGGAATGCGAACGCCGCGATGTGAAAGGTCTTTACAAGCGTGCGCGAGCCGGAGAAATAAAGGATTTTACCGGTATCTCGGCGCCCTATGATGAGCCCGAGCATCCTGAGGTCATACTCGATACCCAAACACTGCCGGTCGAGCAATGTGTTGAACACGTTTTACAGAGCTTGATACTGCGCGGTGTGTTTCCCCTGGACCGGATTAGTCTTTTGCAATCGCGCGGTTAGGATCGGTAATCCACTCGCTCCACGATCCTGCATAAAGTTTTGCACCGCGTAACCCGGCATGCTCCATCGCAATAATGTTATGGCAGGCGGTAACGCCGGACCCGCACATGTGAATGACATGCTCCGGCACCACGCGGCCTAATTGGTGTGCGTAGCTTTCCTGCAATTCTTCAGGTGTTTGAAAATTACCGCCGAAGTCGAGGTTGTCTTCCCAGGGCAGATTGATTGCGCCGGGAATGTGGCCGGCAATTTTATCGAGGGGTTCAACGGCGCCGCTGAAACGTTCTTCAGCGCGCGCGTCGAACAAGCGATAGTTATTGTCGGCGCGAATGCGTTCAATTTCACCGGCATCCACAACCAGCCCGGCGTTGAGCCGGGCACGAAATTTTGTTGTTTGTATCGTGGGCATGTCGGTGCCGATGGGGAAACCTTCGCGTTGCCAGCGCGGCAAGCCGCCGTCCAAAAGTGCCACGTTGTGATGTCCCAGCCAGCGCAGCAACCACCACAGCCGTGCCGCCATGGCGCCGAAACTGGCGTCGTAGACCACCACCTGTTTGCGTTCATCCACCCCCCACGCGCTGAACTTGCTCGCGAGCAGCTCTGGATCGGGCAGTGGGTGGCGGCCGCTGGTTGATGTGATCGCGCCTGACAGATCTTCATTCAGATGCGCATAGTGTGCGCCGGAAATATGTCCCTCTTTATATACGCGCTTTCCCGCTGCGGCATCCGTGAGTGTGAAACGGCAGTCGAAGATGATCCATTGCGGATCGTCGATATGCTCCGCGAGTTGGGCTGGATTGATGAGGGTGGTGAAGGTCATGAGAAGGATGTCGGTGTGGGTTAATAAATGCGAACCTCCACCCCGGCCTCAATACTGTATAGCTTGGGATAGAAGCTATTTCCACCCCTCCTTAATTTTCAAGGAGGGGTGGGGTGGTTGGTTGGCGTACCCAGAATCTTCGAGCAACCACCCCGTCCGCTGTGCGTCCACCCCTCTCGAAAATGAGGAGGGGAGAGATTATTTAGTATCCGCCCTTGCGCCGGCTCTCCGGCAAGCCCGCAATACGGCCGCCCTGCTTGGACG
>CAZHHW010000046.1:12210-24935 GCA_964532385.1 uncultured Gammaproteobacteria bacterium
TTGCCCGCGTTGTTCACGTACTCGTCGCGCAGAAAATTCACCATGTCCCAATGTTCGGACGTCATGGCGATGCCTTCCTGTTCGGCGATGACTTTGGCCACTTCTTCGTTCCAGTCATCGAGGTTGACCATGTATCCGTTCTTGTCGGTCTCGACTGTTTTACCGTTCACTACGACTGTCATGTTGTCCTCCTGGTTAAGTTGCGTGGTTGATTCACTTCAATTCCTGAATATCTTTGTGCGGGATAAACACACCGCAGCCAAGCTGCCGGTGCGATCCGAGTCCGCGTTGTTGCAGGAGCAAGGATTCGTCGATACTGAGATTCGCCAGCATGAGGCTGCGTGTGCGCAATGTGCCGCTTGTCAGCAGAATCTGTTTTTCCATGCCGCACAGCATTTTTTTTGGTTGGATGCCGAGTGTTTTTAGTTGGCCGAGCACCTCTTGCAAAAACTGCTGTTCGTCGCCGTCGGTGGCGGCGATATAACGTGCGAAAATTGTCGTGAGCGTGCTCAGCGGGCGTATCACGGCCGTGCCTACGGTCAAAGAATAGCCGCCCAGGTCGAGGATTTTCCCGCACAGTTGTTGCGCGTCATCGATACGCTGTTTAGGGACGCGCAATGTCAGTTTGGTGCGGCGCGAAACATGGATGAAATCGTCCGGCCGCACCCAGCCATTGCCGGATTCGGCCACGTGGATCGTATGCAAGGCCGCGCGTTCTTCCAGGGCAAACCAGGGCAGTTGCTTCTGTACCGCAAGTGACAACACCTGCGCGTGATCCACGGGCAGACGCACGCATTGAATCGCATACACCAGGTCGACGATATCGTCGGGGACTTGGGTTGATGTAGCCTGCGGTTCGTCTTGCCAATACATGACGCTTAGCTCTTGATTAGTGTATAGGCAGTTTGGCCCAGATTGCGTCGCGATCCAGCCACCAATTATCTTGTACCATCACATCGATCACATTGCGCAGGCGCGGCAGGAATTTCGCGGGATCGCCCAGTTCGAGTTTGTTGAACCAGAAACTGAACTGGTCCTGGGTGGTTACGTTGCTGTGACGGCGCGCGACCGTCGCCAGCATGTTGTTGGTGAACATCATCAGGTTATCGCGTGCCAGCCCGCTGCCGCGCACATCGCTAATATAATGCGCGACGGTGGCAGCCACCGCCGCGCCGTCGGATTCCGGTGGGGTTTCATCCACCACGTGCTGCAATAACGCAATCGTGAGTTCAGGGTCGACCGGGAAGGTAATCGCCAGCCACAGGCCTTGACCTAGAGCAGGCAGGGAGTCTTCTTCATCGGCATTAAACATGATTTCGCAGGCGATCACGGCAGTTTCCCACAGCTCGTATTCGATTGCGGTGTCGAACGCCGCACGTCCCAGATCGAAAGCCAGCATGCCGCGTTTGAGATCAACCAGGACTTGACCCATTTCAATTTGCGTAAGGGCGCGTTCTTCCAGCGCGCTGGGCGACAGGCCGGCAAGTTTTTTTTCCAGTTCGGTCAGGCGTTGTTCGAGCAGTTGCGTTGAGGTCACTGCGTCCTCGCCGCCGTCGGCATCGCGGTGTGCGAAATCGTCTTTGAGATATTTCATTAGTGGCCGTCTAGTAGTCGTCGTCTTCGGTTTGGATGATGCGCCGGCCCATGATGGAGCTGACGCCGGAAAATGCCGCTTCGACTTTGTCTTCCCAGTCGCCGGGGGTATCGCCGTAATTGGGTTTGATATCGATTTTCAAATGAAATTCATTCGACGCTTGTGCGACCGCCGTAATGACCTTGCATAACTCTTCGAAAGAATTCACTTGTGAATTTTGTATGAGGATTTCGCTCAGATAAATCATGCCGGTGCGTCCATTGAGATGCGATCATAATAACGCGCGCGTAGCACCAGACGCTGGGCGCCGGTGTCGTCATCAAATGCGGTGCGTGTATGCAATACGTTATTGCACAAAATGCCCTGACCTGTCCGCATGCGATGCTGAAAGATGGGGGTGTGCTCCGAGGTTAACAAGGCGTCGAGTTGTTGCAACGCGGCCTGAGTGGTGCGGTCATTACGCCAGGTGATCGAACGCGTGCGCGCGGTGTAACGCATATGCAGGCTGCCATCGATGGGATCGACGGAAAACACCGGGCCGGATTGCGCGGGGCGAATCTCGACGCCGTTTTCGACATTCGCCGGAATGCTCATGCAGTGTGGGTGCATCAACGCGGTAATGAACTCCGGATTCGCATCACGCAGCAATAAATAGACGAACTCGTGGTCCAGTAGAGCATTCGCGCCGCCGCGCGCCGCCGCTTGCACGCAGTGCAACACCATCGCGCGGATCCTTCGGTCCGGCGTGTTGTAATACCCGTCGGTATGCCAGTTGATGGGTTTATTACTGTAGGGAATGTACTCCTGGGCGTGCCCTTCAGGGATGGCGCGCAGTTCCGATATACCGTCGTCGTCAGCGCACAGATTTTTATCCAACCGGGTAAGGCCAAACTGAGCGCAAAATTGCACGAAGCGAGGTTTATCCATGGCATGCGGTAACGCGAAGATCGCCATGTTGCTATGTGCAATGCGCTGTGTCATCGCGGCATATTCGCGTACGCTCACCTGCAATGGATCTTGTATTTCGACCACGAGATCTTCTGCGCTGCGTGGATAGTTTTGCAATTTGAGCGCGCGCCACGCATGGTAAGCCCGATCATCATTGAGATCGAAAGGGGAAGACTTGAGACTTGGGTGAGATTTTAATTGCAGCACAGTGCTCAATTCCTCGAGCGTTACCCTATGTTGGCCGATATAAACACACGCAATGACAACGCCAAGTAGTCTATCTTTAATTAACGGGGATGGGATGCAGTGGCAAGTCACCTATCACTTAAGAGATAGCGGATGAAGTCGTGATCTCCCCCCTTGGGTCAGTATCAACCTGATAGTGGCTTTACTAGACTCCTTTAAGTCGACGATCACTGAGGTATTGCGCGTGACGGAGTGGTTAAAACACAGCGCATGACCTCACCGCGGTACCGCAAAGAGGATAAACAGGAGCAAATATATGGCCGACCAGAAACCAAAGAATCCGGAAAAACACGCGACTTATCTCCCCAAAGAGAAGAAGTCCACCAAGCCGTTTCACGATACTCCGATGTTGGATCAGCTCGAAAGCGGTCCATGGCCTAGTTTCGTCACCGGGCTGAAGCGTCTCGCCAATGACAACAACATGATGGTGGATCTGCTCGGTCAGCTTGAGCATTCCTATAAAACGCGTCTCGGTTATTGGAAAGGCGGCACGGTCTCGGTGTTTGGTTACGGCGGCGGTATCATTCCGCGGTTTTCTGAAGTTGCCAAGATGTTCCCGGAGTCCAAAGAATTCCACACGCTGCGCGTGCAACCGCCCGCGGGCAATCACTACACCACCAGCATGCTGCGCCAGTTGTCGAACTCCTGGAACAAATACGGTTCCGGCTTGATCGCTTTTCACGGTCAGACCGGCAACATCATGTTCATCGGTACCACGACGGCAAACACCCAGCACTTCTTCGACGAAATCAATTCTTATGGTTGGGATCTTGGCGGCGCCGGTCCCTGTGTACGCACCGGCATGAGCTGCGTGGGCGCAGCGCGTTGCGAACAGTCCTGTGCCAACGAGCAAAAGATTCATCGCACCTTGGTTAACAATTTCCTCGACGACATGCATCGCCCGGCATTGCCCTACAAGTTCAAGTTCAAAGTCTCCGGTTGCCCCAACGACTGCATGAATTCAATTCAGCGTTCGGATTTCTCCGTGATCGGCACCTGGCGCGACGACATGCAAGTCGATCAAAAAGAAGTCCAGGCCTTCGTCAAACAGAAAGGTCAAAAGTACGTGGTCGATAATGTCATCAGCCGCTGCCCGACCAAAGCCCTGTCGCTGAACGAAGACAATACCCTGGAAGTCGATAACCGCAACTGCGTGCGTTGCATGCATTGCATTAATGTCATGACCAAAGCACTCAAGCCCGGTAAAGACCACGGCGTCAGCATTTTGATCGGCGGCAAGCGTACCCTGAAAATCGGCGACACCATGGGTACCGTGATTGTGCCGTTCATGAAGTTGGAGACCGACGAAGATTACGAACAAATTCGTGATCTGGCCGTACGCACCATCGACTTCTGGGCAGAAAACGCGCTGGAGCACGAACGTTGTGGTGAAACCATCGACCGCATCGGTTTGGTGAATTTCCTTGAAGGCGTCGGCATTGATCCCAATCCGCACATGATCACCAGTCCGCGCACCAGTTCCTATGTGCGTATGGATACTTGGGACGAGGAAGCCGAGAAGTGGAAGCAACGCCAGGTCGCGGGTTAATCCGCCGCCACGTTGTAACCGACAGCTCACCACAACTGCACATTTTTAGGACTTGGGAGGTTAATTACTATGGCTCAGGCGCAAGCGCAACCAGCCACCCCGCGTTACCCGATCGAAAGCGGTGTGCCGGATGGTTTTCAATACATGCATCCTTTGATGATCAAAAATTATGGCAACTGGAAGTATCACGAACGTCCCCGCCCCGGCGTGTTACGCCATGTGGCTTACAGCGGTGATGAAATCTGGACTGTGCGCGTCGGTACCCAGCGCCAGCTCGGGCCGTACGAAATCAACCTGCTGTGCGACATCATCGATACGCTGGGCGAAGGTTATGTGCGTTTCACGATTCGCTCCAATATGGAAGTCATGGTCTCAAGCAAAGATAAAGTCGAGCCACTGATCAAAGCCTTCACCGATGCCGGTTACCCGGTCGGCGGAACCGGTCCCTCGGTCACGATGATTTCTCATACTCAGGGCTGGTTGCATTGCGATATTCCCGGGACCGATGCTTCGGGCGTGGTCAAGGCGCTGATGGACGAACTGTATGAAGAGTTCACCACCGAACGTATGCCCAATCGCGTACACATCACCACCTCGTGCTGTCAGATTAACTGCGGTGGCCAAGGCGACATCGCCATCAACGTGCAACACACCAAGCCACCCAAGATCAATCATGATCTGGTGGCCAACGTGTGCGAGCGTCCGGCGGTGGTGGCACGGTGCCCGGTCGCGGCAATTCGTCCCGCGCTGGTCAACGGTAAGCCTTCACTGGAAGTCGATGAGAAAAAATGTATCTGCTGCGGCGCCTGTTATCCGCCGTGCCCGCCGATGCAGATCAACGACCCCGATCACTCCAAGCTGGCGATCTGGGTTGGTGGCAAGCATTCCAATGCGCGCAGCAAACCGATGTTCCACAAATTGGTGGCGGCGGGCGTACCAAATACGCCTCCACGCTGGACTGAAGCGGCAGCCATCGTCAAGAATATTCTGCGCGTCTATCAAAAAGATGCCAAAGATTGGGAACGTGTCGGCGATTGGGTCGAGCGTATCGGTTGGCCGCGTTTCTTTGAACTCACCGAGCTGCCGTTTACCAAGTTCCATATCGACAACTGGCGTGGCGCGCGTAATAGCTTAAACGCGTCGGCGCACATTCGTTTCTAAGCCGGACGGAAAAATTAAAATATGAAATTCGGTATTTTGATTAACGAAGGCCCTTATACGCATCAGGCGTCCGACACCGCATATCAATTCGTGAAGGCCGCGCTGGCGAAGGGACACCAGGTCCAGCGCGTGTTCTTTTACAACGACGGGGTCAACAATGCGACCCGGCTGACCGACCCACCGCAAGATGATCGCAATATCGTCAATCGATGGGCGGAGTTGGCTAAAGAGCACAAGCTTGACTTGGTGGTGTGCGTCGCGGCGGCGCTGCGGCGCGGCATTCGTGAAGAGAATCTCGCGCCGGGGTTTCGCATTTCCGGATTGGGTCAGTTGGTTGAAGCCGGTATTCAGGCGGATCGCCTGATTACGTTCGGCGATTGAGGGCTTGGGTCATGAGCGAAGAAATGTCGGAAGGCGGAGTGGTCAAGAAGTTCATGTACGTCAACCGCAAGGCACCGTATGGAACAATATATGCGCTGGAGTCACTGGAAGTGGTCTTGATCGCCGCGGCCTTTGACCAGGATATCAGTCTGGCGTTTATCGACGACGGTGTATATCAAGTTGCAAAGGGCCAGGACACGAAAAAAGTCGGCGTGAAAAATTTTTCATCGACCTACCGCGCGTTGGATGATTACGACATCAACAAGCTTTACGTGCAGAAAGAATCCATGGAAGCGCGCGGCCTGACCGAAAAGGATTTTCTAGTGCCGGTAGAAATTAAAACCGCAGCCGAGTTGGCCGCCTTGATGGAACAACAAGACGTTCTTTTGAGTTTTTAAAGGAGGAGTCAGGGCTATGTTGCATATCGTCAACAAATCACCGTTTGAACGTAATAGCTTGGAGAGCTGCCTGAAACATGCGGTTAAAGGCAGCGCTATCCTGTTAATCGAGGATGGTATTTACGCTGCTTTGAAAGATACGCAAACCACGGCGCGGGTACAGGCCGCGATGATGGATTGCACTGTCTATGTGTTGCAACCCGATGTCGAAGCGCGTGGCATGCAAGGCCGGGTGCTGGAGGGTGTAACGCCCGTCGATTATGCAGGCTTTGTTGATCTTACGGCCAGTCACAATGCGGTACAGTCCTGGCTTTAGGTTGAAATTTTTGGGTGCGGTGTCTGCAAGTCCCATCTACGTTAACGAGGAGAAATAAATCATGGCATTACAAGTGAACGGCAAAACAATCGAAACCGACGAAGAAGGGTATTTGGCGGACCGTAATCAGTGGAGCATGGAAGCCGCGGCGGCCATCGCTGTGTCCGAAGGCATCAACATGAGTGAAAGCCACTGGGAAGTCGTGAATTTCTTGCGTGAATATTATGAAGAGTATCAGATCGCTCCGGCAGTGCGCGTGTTGACTAAAGCCATTGGTAAAAAGCTTGGGCCTGACAAGGGCAACAGCAAATACTTGTACGAATTGTTCCCTTACGGCCCGGCCAAGCAGGCGTGCAAAATCGCCGGTTTGCCCAAACCGACGGGGTGTGTCTAGCTTCAGCCCCTCACCGGAACCCTCTCCCGTTCAGGAGAGAGGTAGTAAAGCTGGGTTTATGAACCCAGCTTTTTTGCGGCAGTGATTGTTGCGTTGAGCTTGCTTCGTCAATCCTGTCTGCTGCTTACATTAACGGGAATCGGTTCATGCTTGTGGGAGTAATCTATGCCGTATTGTTTTACGCTGCGACGCTCTTGTTCGCCGTCGGCATCGGCCGCAAAATTTATATCTATGCGTCCACTCCCCAGCCGTTAAAAATTCCCACCACGCCGGCGCCGACCACCGGTCGTGGCGTAGTGTGGCGCATGGTTAAAGAAGTGGTCTTGTTTCAAAGCCTGTTTAAGTCCAATAAGTGGATCTGGCTGTTCGGCTGGATCTTTCATTTCGCGCTCCTGCTCGTCTTGCTCCGGCACCTGCGCTATTTCACCGAGCCGGTATGGTTCTGGGTGAATTGGATTCAGCCGTTCGGAAAATATGCGGCCTTTGCCATGTTATTGGGTCTAGGCGGATTGTGGGCGCGGCGTTTTTTAGTGGACCGGGTGCGCTATATTTCCAGCCCGTCCGATCACTTAATGCTGGCCTTGCTGGTGGGCATCGCGGCCAGTGGCTTAGCTGTAAAGTATGGTTCCCATACCGACGTGGTCGCAGTCAAAAGTTTCATATTGGGATTGATGCGGTTCGATGTGCAGTCATTGCCCAATGATGCGCCCATACTCGTTCACTTAGCCTTGGTTGTCGTTTTGATGCTGATATTTCCAATCAGCAAATTGTTGCACGCCCCGGGTTTGTTCTTCAGCCCGAGCCGCGTACAAATCGACAACCCGCGCGAAGTGCGCCACGTTTCCGGCTGGACGGCACAATAATGGCCGCTGCCTTCGATACTCCGGTTTTAAAGGAATTCCCGCTGATTCCGCACTTGCGTGTGGGTGCGATGGCGCATAGCAAACCCTATGTGGCGAAGACCGAGTTGCAGGGGCCCTTGGGTTATCCCGGCGAATTAGTCGACAACTGGCAGGATGTGGCGGTTAAGAAAATCGGCGAGCTGGTGAGCAAGTCGCGTGCATTGCAGGTGTTTCTCGACACTTGCGTAAAGTGCGGAGCCTGCACCGATAAGTGTCACTACTACCTGGGCACCGAAGATCCGAACAACATGCCGGTGGCGCGTCAAGACTTATTCCGCGACGTGTATCGCCGGCACTACACGTTTGCCGGTAAATATTTTCCGAAGCTGGTCGGCGCCAAGGATTTCACCAAAGACGTGCTCGACCAGTGGTACAGCTATTTCCATCAGTGCTCGCAGTGCCGCCGTTGTTCGGTGTTCTGTCCTTACGGGATCGATACCGCCGAGATTTCCATGGCCGGACGCGAGGTCATGGACACCATTGGGGTGGGACAGAAATACAGCAACGAAATCATCGGCAAGGTATTCAAGGTCGGTAACAACCTGGGACTGCCTGAACCTGCGCTGCGCAACACGCTGGAAGGTTTGGAGGAAGACGTCAAAGACGCAGTCGGCATCGACGTGCGTTTCCCATTGGATGTGAAAGGCGCCGAGGTGTTGTTGATTACGCCTTCCGCCGACTTCTTCGCCGAACCACATATCGACGGCTTGATTGGCTACGCTAAAGTATTTCATCAGGCCGGGATTTCCTGGACCCTCAGCTCGCATGCCTCGGAAGCAGCGAATTTTTCCATGTTCATCGGCAGCCAGTCGAATCTGAAAAAAGTCGCCATGCGTATCCGCGAAGCGGCGCTGGAATTAGGCGTCAAGCGCATCGTGGTCGGTGAGTGTGGACATGCCTGGCGCGTTGCGTACAGCTTTTGGAATACCTTGATCGGTCCGTTCGATTTTCTCGATCCGAAATACAAGCAGCCGTCGCACATCTGCGAATTTACCTACGACTTGCTGCAGCGCGGCGCGATCAAGCTTGACAAATCCGCCAACGATCACCGGCGCATCACATTCCATGATTCGTGCAACGTGGCGCGCGCCTCGCGCATGGGCGATATGCCCGGCGGACAATTCGTGATTCCGCGCGCTTTGCTGCAGGCGAGCGCGAACCATTTTTTCGATATGGCGCCAGAAACGATTCACGAAAACACGTTTTGTTGCGGCGGGGGCGGCGGGTTGCTCACCGACGACTTGATGGAATTGCGGGTGAAAGGCGCAATGCCGCGTATGGAGGCGTTGAAACACGTGGTGGACGATCACGATGTCAACACCATGGTGGCGATCTGCGCGATCTGCAAAGCGCAATTTTCCAAAGTATTGCCGTATTACAAATTTCCCATGAGCATGATCACCAGTTTGCATCAGGTGGTCGGTGATGCATTAGTACTTGGGCCGCGCGATGTGTAGGTGAATACACCCATCGGCCGACGTGAATTGACGGATTAACCAAAGGTAGGAGACAGACAATGGGCAGCCCCGTAGACACTGTGAAAGACGACGAAAAAGTTTCCTGGCGCCGTTACGAAGATGGCGACCACAAGCTTGACAGTTACCGTGAGCAGATTTTCGACGCCGACCATACGCACAAGTGTCCGACCTACGTACATCAGACCCCGCCCTGTCAGGGTAGCTGTCCGTCCGGCGAGGATATTCGCGGCTGGCTGAACATCGTGCGCGGTATTGAAAAGCCGGCGCCGGGTATCACCTGGCAGGAATACGCCTTCCGCCGCTCGACGCAGGCCAATCCGTTTCCGTCCATCATGGGCCGCGTGTGTCCCGCACCGTGCGAAGACGGTTGCAATCGCAATGAGGTCGACGACCGTGTCGGTATCAATGCGGTGGAACAGTTCATCGGCGACTCCGCGCTGAAAAATAATCTCAAGTTCGTTGCGGCGGCCGAGACCGGTAAAAAAGTCGCGATCATCGGCGGCGGTCCATGCGGATTGGCGGCGGCCTATCAGTTGCGCATGCGCGGCCATGCTTGCACCGTGTTCGACGACCATGAAGATCTGGGCGGGATGATGCGCTACGGTATTCCTGGCTATCGCACGCCGCGTGATGTTTTGGGTGGTGAGATTCAGCGCATTGTCGACATGGGCGTCGAGTTGCGCATGAACACGCGCGTCGGTACCGACGTGGCGCTCGAAGCTATCCAGAAAGAATTTGATGCCGTGTTGTTCGCCATCGGCGCACAGTCCGGACGTAATCTGCCGGTCCCCGGCTCGGATGTAACCAATTGCATTTCGGGTGTTGCGTTTTTGTCCGCATTTAATCATGGGCGTTTGAAAGCCGTGTCGGGACGTGTGATCGTGGTGGGCGGTGGTGATACCTCGATCGACGTCGCCTCGGTCGCACGCCGCTTGGGACAAATCACCAACATTGCCGAGAAAGATCGCCCTGAAAATATCGTGTTGGGGTTCACCGCGCACGATGTGGTCGATATCGCACGGCGCGAAGGTGCCGAAGTGTTGCTGATGTCGCGTCAACCGCTGGGTAAAATGAACGCCGCCAAGCGCGAAGTCGACGATGCCTTGCACGAAGGCGTGCAGATTCGCGGTAGCTTGCAACCGGTCGAGGTTATTAAAGATCCTGCTACCGGCCGCGCCAAAGCGCTACGCGTGATCGAACTGAAATACGAAGGCAATAACGTAACACCTATACCTGGCACCGAGCAGGATATCGAGTGCGATCTGATCGTGTCGGCCATCGGCCAGGCGGGTGACTTCCGCGGTCTTGAGGATTTCAATAACGGTAAAGGCTTGATCAATGCCGACAAGTTTTATCAGGTGCCGAACAAGCCGGGCATGTTCGTCGCGGGCGATATCGTACGGCCGCACTTGTTAACCACGGTCATCGGCCAGGCGTCGGTTGCGGTGGAAAGCATCGATCATTATTTAAAGCATGCCGAGCCGGTGAAACGCCCGAAAGTCGATGTGCATCATTTTGACCTGTTGCAGAAATTGCATGAACAAGGTTTGGAGCCCAAGCCGTTCGAATCGGATAAGGCTGAAGAGCTGCGCGAGACCGATCGCGGCTTGCGCGGCACCGATCATCAACCGTTTGCCGTGCACAACTACGAAGATCGTTCCGCGCATCAAATCATTCCGGCGAAAGATTTGTTTCTCGGTCATTTCGGTTTCGTGAACCGCAACAAGCGTGGCGAGACGGTACCGGATGCTCAACAAGTGCTCGGTCATTTTGAAGAGCGCCTGCACGCCTTGAGCGAAGCGGAGACGGTGGCCGAGGCCAAGCGCTGCATGAGTTGCGGCATGTGCTTCGAGTGCGACAACTGTGTTATTTACTGCCCGCAAGAAGCGGTGAAGCGCACGGCAAAAAAAGAATCAACCATGGGCCGCTATGTCTACACTGATTACTCGCGCTGCATCGGTTGCCACATCTGTGCCGACGTGTGCCCGACGGGCTATATCAAGATGGGATTGGGCGAGTAACGCGGATCGTGGGATCAGAAACCAGTAATGTTAGATCGCATCTCAAACATTGAAGACACGGCTCCTTCCCCCTACAAGGGGGAAGGCTGGGATGGGGGTGTCCACAATACTCGCCTCACCCTTCTCTCTTGCAGGTGGAAGGGGTCGCTCCTTTGCTCTTTGTTTATTGCGTTATCCATGGTTACGGCAGCGGGGTCGGCCGATGTTCCCAAGCCCAAAATTCCCAAAGGCAAGGGTGAGCGCTGCGTCGAAGACACCGATGTGATGCGTAAAAACCACATGGAGTTTTTACTGCATCAACGCGATGAAACCGTGCACGACGGCATACGCACCAAAAAGCACAGCCTCAAGGAATGCTTGAGTTGCCATGCGGTGAACGACGAAAAAAATATGCCGGTGGGCATCGACGACAAGCGCCATTTTTGCAACAGTTGCCACACCTATGCCGCCGTGAGCATCGACTGTTTTGAATGCCATCAATCCAAACCGGATGCGCCGAAAGTTTCAGGATTGCCGCCATGAGTGAAACAGAAGCCCCCATCAACACGTATCGGCGTCATTTTTTGACAAGTATTGGCGCTTTGTCGGCGAGCGTCGCGCTGGGTGCTGCATTGGTGCAGCGGGTCGCAAGCGCGCGTGCTCCGGAAGAGCCGGTGACGGGCAAAGTGCGCTGGGGCATGCTGGTCAATGCGGGTAAATGTGTTGAAGGCTGCGACGACTGTGTAAAAGCCTGCGACGAAGAGAATGGCCTGAAGTCCACCGGCCGCTCCGACATCGACGCGCAATGGATACGGAAAGTCACGCTCAAAGATAAAACCACGAGCCGAACCACGGTGTTGCCGATGCTGTGCCAGCATTGCACTTCGGCGCCGTGTGTTGACGTTTGTCCGACCGGTGCATCGTTCCGGCGCGACGACGGCATTGTGCTGGTCGACAAGCATCTCTGCATCGGCTGCCGCTATTGCATGATGGCCTGCCCATACAAGGCGCGCTCGTTTGTGCATGAAGCGCACAGCGATCAAAAATCCTGGGCGCCGCGCGGCAAAGGCACGGTGGAAAGCTGCACATTGTGTGTGCACCGCGTGGATCGCGGCGAGACCACCACCGCTTGTCAAGACGCGTGCACCAAGGCCGGCCACAACGCGATTCTGTTTGGCGACATGAATGATCCGAACAGTGAGATTGCCAAGCATCTGGCGAGTGAGCCCAGCACGCAAATTCGCGGCAATTTGAATTTGAATCTGGGCGTGCGGTACCAAGGCATATAGAAATATCACCCCTCCGCCGCACATGGATGTGCAAGTGACGCGAAGCGCATGGATGCGCGTGAGCGGCCT
>CAZHHW010000047.1:0-24529 GCA_964532385.1 uncultured Gammaproteobacteria bacterium
CACCGCCGCCACTGCGCTGGGGGCGGGCTGGCTGGCGTTTACGCTCGCCGCCGGGGACATGGATTTGGCGAAGATGACATCGGGGGTTTACCGCACCGGAGAACTTAATCCCTCTGACTATAGCTACAAGTTTCATCAGGATGGTAAGACGGCATCGATCGATCTGGTACAGGTTCACAACACGCCTGCGGTCCGCTCCCTCGCCATTCTGACCAACGGTAAGCCCGATGCCATGGTCAATATGATCACCTCGGGCCCCCCGACACCTGACGAAAGCACCATGATTCTCGCGGGCGCTTTGCCGCTGGCGCTGCATCCCGCCGCCCAACGCGCCGCCGTGATCGGTATGGGGTCAGGTATGAGCACACATACACTGCTCTCCTCACCGCAACTGAGCAGCGTCGATACCATCGAAATCGAACCGGCCATCATCGAAGCGGCTAACGGCTTTCGTCCGCGCGTCGAACTGGCCTATAGCAGTCCGCAAAGCCACTTCCATATCGACGACGCGAAGAGCTTTTTTTCTACTTATAACCAGCACTACGACATCATCTTGTCGGAGCCCTCCAATCCCTGGGTGAGCGGCACGGCGGCATTGTTTACCGAGGAATTTTACATTCTGGCCAAACGCCATCTTGCGCCGCAAGGCGTGCTGGTGCAGTGGTTGCAAACTTACGAAATCAGCGAAGAGCTGGTTGCCTCGGTGATCAAGGCGCTGGCGCTTCAATTCGATCACTATGTGATTTACGCCGCCAACTTCAGCGACTTGATTATCGTGGCTCGCGCCGATGGGCCATTGCCCATGCCCGCCGTGGAGATCATCGACCAGCGCGGATTACATACCGCAATGGCACGCGTCGGCATAAGTAATGCGCAGGATCTGGAATTACACCGCATCGGCGACGAACGCTCGCTCGCGCCGCTGTTCGCGTCGTACGCCATCGGCGCGAATTCGGATTATTTTCCGGTGCTTGATCTGGGCGCCACCCGCACACGTTTTCTGCGTAAAAGCGCAAGCAATTTCGTCGCGTTCCGCAACGCAGCCGTCCCGGCTCTGGAAATGCTCAGCGCACCCGCGCCGAAAATCGCGAACAGCGCGGCCAGTGAGAGCGCTTACTTCAATCGCAGTCAGTACACGCGCACCGCGGTGCAACTGCTTGACTATTTCATCCACGGCGGCGATGCAAGCTTGCCCGGTGTAGCAGCCGACATGGCGAATAATGCGCGTTTTTTTCAAGGTGCCTTCATCGAGTGCCGCATTAATCCAGCCACCGATACCTGGCTGCATGATGCCTCGGCGGTCCTGAACCTGATGATTCCGCAACTGATGCGCGAGGAAATGTCAGCCGTCTGGCAGCGCGTGGGCGCATCACCCTGTTTTAGTAGCCTCAGCCCGCAACATCGTCGCTGGATCGCCCTGTGGACCGCGGTCACGCGCCGCGATACCACCGGCATGCTGCAACAGGCAACCACCATGCTGCCCGAGGCCTTGGCTACGGTCGGCCCTCTGCATGCTGAATACGTCTTGCTGTGCGCCTTACTGGGCGCCGTGGTGCAGAACGATCACGCCACGGCGCAACAGTTATGGACCCGTTACGCGCCCGACCTGTATCAGAGACTCAAACCGGCACTGGTCGCACGTCTGTTGGTCGCGCATGCTTATGCGGGGGAACCCATACCTTATTTACGTTAACGCAAGCTCTAAAGTAATGCCCCTCGCTTGTCGTAACACAGTATGGTAATTCAGATTTCAGCGGCGCAATCCATCAGAAAGCGCGCTCGGAATTCTATTGAGATCGCAATGCCCGATGTTACAACTCACGACACTCGCCTGACGCAGCAGAGTACGCTCGAAAAAATTCAGGCGCGTCTGGACAAGATCGGCGACCTGCCGGTGTTCAGCGCGAGCGTCAATCGCATTCGCATGATGAGTTCGAGCGAAGAAACCGAAGTCACGGAGCTCGCTACCGAAATAACCAAAGACGCCAGCCTCACCACCAAATTGTTGCGCGTTGCGAATTCCCCCTACTACGCACGCAGTAACAGCAAGGTGGGGATCGCGTCGCGCGCGGTGGTCATGCTGGGTTTCGACACGGTGCGCAGTATTACGCTGGCGATGAAAATCATCGACAGCTTTCAGTATCAGCATCCGCAGATCAACATGAATTCACTGCTGGTCAAATCGTATTTGTCGGCCGGATTCGTGCGCGAGATTGCCTTTAAAACAAATGTCAAAGATCCGGAAGAAAGCTACACCTGCGGCCTGCTGCATAACATGGGCGAAATCATCGTGGCGGTCACGCTGCCGGAAGAATATTTGAAAATGACCGCTCTGGTCGAGCAAGGACAGTCTTCCTGGGAGAAAGCGCAAATCAGCGTGCTGGGCGCCAGCATGAAACAGATCGCACAGGAACTGCTGCGTAAATGGGAATTCCCGAATCAGGTGACGCAAACCGTCACCGATTTTTCCAAATCCGCCAAGGGCCCGGTGCGAAATAGTCAAGACCTGAATTGCGCGCTCGCCAGTTTCAGCGCACAAGTCATGAACAGCTTGTACACGCCCAATACGAGTCCCGATGTCGACTACCAGAAATTGCTGCTGGATTTACAGGAAGTCTCGGGCTTACGCGGCGATGCGCTGACACAGTGCCTGAGCACGTCATTTAAAATGTCATGCGATCTGGCCGAGCAATACGGCCTGGATAAAAAAATGCTCAAACCCAAAATGGTGGGTAGCGGCGAAGATACACGCAACAAAACCGCCCGGAATCTCGCCTACATGGTGAGCGCCGCCAGCGGCGAAATACCGGTGGAGGCCGCCTCGCCGCAGACTAATCCCAACCTCGCCGCACCAAATGCGGCAACGCCGGGTGTCATCACCAAACCGGCTGAAGCCAGTGTGGTGCGTGGCGATTCGAGCGCGTTTCTTGATGTACTGCATGACATCACCATGATGATCACGCAGAAAACCGACATCAATGCCATCTTTGGAAAAATTCTGGAAGGTATTCACCGCGGCGTGGGGTTTGATCACGCCATGCTGTGCTTAATGACACCCGACCGCAGCCGCTATAAAGCGCGCTTTGCGGTGGGGGCCCAGGCCGAAACCCTAAAAAAATATTTTTCCGCCGATGTTAATGCCAAGACTGATCTGTTTTCGCGCGTCACGCTCAATGGCGAGGAGTTGCTGGTTAAAGACGCGCACGATGAGCGCTGGAGCAGCCTGTTGAAAAAAGATTTTGTCGCCGTCACCGGGGCTGCAACTTTCGTGGTTACCGCGCTCAAGCTCGGCGATAAAAGCATCGGTTTTTTTTACGCCGACACCTCGCTGAGCAAAGGCCAGATTACTCCGGAACTCTTTCGTGGTTTCGTGCAACTCGTCTCCCAGGCGCGTATTGCGTTGAGCGTGCGTAAGTAATCGCACTTCCTGTATGCTGCGCTCGACGCAAAACCACGCTGCGTCCGCACAGGAGGAATCATGAGCTCATCGGAAATCGACACCCTTAATCGCCGTTTCGGCATTGCCGGCCACCTGCATTTTTCCGCGGGTCCAAATGCATTCGTGCTCGCCGAAATCAGTAATGTTCACGCGCGCGCCAGTTTGTGTTTGCAAGGCGCGCAGGTGCTCACCTTCCAGCCTATTAATCACGACCCGGTACTTTATTTGAGCAAGGCGGCGCGTTATGTCGACGGCAAATCCGTACGCGGCGGCATTCCGGTGTGCTGGCCTTGGTTCGGTCCGCATGCTACCGATACACAAAAACCCGCGCATGGCATTGCACGCAGTTCGCTGTGGCGCATCGCCGAAACCCGCGCACTGGATGATGGTTCGACTCACGTCGTGCTGGAGCTTGTGCCTGTGCCGGAACACCGCGCATTGTGGCCGCACGAAACACGTCTGCAATTGCAGGTCACGGTGGGGGCCGCATTGAGCGTGGCGTTGGTCACGTTTAATGAATCCGCCCAACCCATTCAAATCAGCGAAGCGCTGCATACTTATTTTCAGATCGGCGATATCGAAGCTGTGAGCGTGTCAGGTCTGGAAGGTTGCACTTATGTCGACAAGGTGAGTGGCGGCGGCCCGGCAATTCAGCAGCAAGCGATCACCTTCCATGACGAAACTGACCGCGTGTATTTACATACAACGGCGGACTGCGTGATTCATGACCCCGGCATGCGGCGACGCATTCGCGTCGCGAAAACCGGCAGCCGCTCCACCGTGGTGTGGAATCCGTGGAGCGAGAAAGCATTGAAACTCGGTGACATGGGGAACGACGGCTTTCGCTCCATGTTATGTGTCGAAACCGCCAACGCGCTGGATGACAGCGTCGATGTGGCCGCGGGGAAGGAACATCACCTGACCACCATCATCAGCGTCGAACGGATGTAATGCGCTTTTGATTACGCGCCTACGGGAAGAAACAACAACAGCAACACACCCAGGACGATGCGATAAATAGCAAACAGCGTGAAGCGGTGCGATTGAATATATCGCAGCAGCCATTTCACCACGACAAATGCCGTGATCGTCGACGCCACGAACGCAATGCCCAGATCGCCCCAGTTTTCCTGGCTGGTATTGCCGTGCTTGAGCACGTCGAACAACAATTTGCCGCTCGCCGCGAACATGGTTGGAATACCCACCAAGAAGGCAAATTCGGTGGCTGCCGCACGATTGCTGGTGCCGGTCAACATCGCCGCAAAAATGGTGGCGCCGGAACGCGAGGTGCCCGGGAAAATCGCCGCGACCACCTGCGCGACTCCAACGATAGCCGCAACCGGCCACGTGATTTTGGCCTGATCCGGCTTCTTCGCGGCAAGCCACTCCGCAACCATGATCCAGATGCCGCCAATAATCAGCGCCCATGCCACCGGCGTTATTTCATCGGGGAGTTTAAATCCCAGCTTGGTCACCGTCAGACCTAGGATGCCGGTGATCAAAAATGCAAGCATCAGCTTGAGCGCGTAATCACGATTTTCCGGTTGCTTGAAATTAATGATCAGTCCCCACAACCGTTGCCAATAAATCACCGTAACCGCAAGAATGGCACCCGCTTGGATGACCACGTTAAATACGTCGGAGCGTTGACCCAGCCCCAGCTTCTCCGCAATTAATAAGTGCCCGGTACTGGAAATAGGCAAAAACTCGGTAATGCCTTCGATAATGCCTAATAAAATCACTTCAAACAGGTCATTCATGAATGGAATCCGTTACTTGGGAAAGACAAATAGAGTTGATGCATGCTTACGCCCGGCAGGCCGGCTGATTCTACACAAACTCGCATCCGGCTGCCGCACTGAACAGAGACTTCTTATCCGTACATCACCTCTAGGCAGGTCTACAAAAAAGTGTGACGCCGGTTCCACTTTGCTGGGGTCCTCTGCTACCATTTCAGCCTGATAACGAAGTCCGAGCTGCCAGCGGGGGTGTTACATGTTCAAGTCGATGATTATCTTAGGTGCAGGAACAGTGTTTTTGTTAACCGGTTGCGCGGGTCTTTCACTGCCGAAACGCACCGATGGGGTGTCATCCAGCACTGGAACCGTGCGCACACCACGCAGCACTAAACACGCAAGCACCACACCTCCCAATGTCCTGGGTACTTCTCCCAGCAGCAAAGACAAGAATGAATCCCGCAGCAGTGGACCTGCGAAAACTGCATCAGCAGCGGCGCCGGGCGGTGATGAAACTGAAATCCGCGATGTAGTGGCTCTGGTGGGGGGTAGCGGCGCCTCGTCTCGCAGCTTTGCGAACGAAGATGTCGTATCGGTGAATAATGCAAAAGTGGCGCGGCAGCCCGTTATCGATCTGGATCAGTTGAACACAGCACCACTTGCAAAACGTCCGGCTCCACTCATCCCTGACCGCCCGCGTTTATACGCGTTCGGTCCAACCAAACCGGGCAGCACCCTGGCGGATATTGCGAATCATTTATTACCTTCCACACGGATAACCGTTGCACAAATGATGTGGGCACTGTATCGAAAGAACCCCGAGGCGTTTGTTAACAACAACATCAACAATCTGAAACCCCGTTCGCTGTTGAATGTTCCGGAGCTGGACGAATTGATGGCTATTTCTCGTACGGATGCCGAGACGCAGATTGCCCGCTTGGGCGGGTCGGTAAAAGGCAAACTCAACGTCGCCTACTGATCTACTGACCTGATCGCGTGCAGAGTGCACGCTTAGTAACGCTGGAATGTTAATGCGGAGTTCGTTCCGCCAAAGCCAAAACTATTACTCAACACGGTATTCAATTGCACACCCGTACGTAACTCGCGCACTACAGGCACCCCTTCCGCACCGGGATCGAGTTGTTCAATATTCGCCGATGCAGCAATAAATCCGCCTTGCATCATTAACAACGAATAAATTGCCTCATGCACGCCCGCCGCTCCCAGCGCATGTCCCGACAGGGATTTGGTAGAGCTGATCGGTGGCATCGTGGTACCGAAAACTTCACGTACCGCATCCAGCTCGCGCAAATCACCCACCGGCGTACTGGTGCCGTGAGCGTTAATGTAAT
This sequence comes from uncultured Gammaproteobacteria bacterium, assembly GCA_964532385.1. Classification (GTDB taxonomy): domain Bacteria; phylum Pseudomonadota; class Gammaproteobacteria; order SG8-11; family SG8-11; genus UBA6921. Next base: position 6,528 of record CAZHHW010000047.1, read on the forward strand.
CCACCGGGCCGCGCACGTTTTCCAATGCTTGCTGCATGCAGCGTATGGCACCTTCACCCGAGGGCTGCACCATGTCGAAACCATCCGAGGTTGCCCCATAGCCAACCAATTCCGCGATAATCCTGGCACCACGCGCCTTGGCATGTTCGAGTTCCTCAAGCACCAGGACACCGCCGCCGCCTGAAATAACAAAGCCGTCGCGATTCGCATCGTAGGCGCGCGAAGCCGTCTGAGGAGCGTGGTTATACTTCGACGATAACGCGCCCATGGCGTCGAACATCAGCGTCATGGTCCAATGCACTTCTTCGCCGCCACCGGCGAACACCACATCTTGCTTACCCATTTGAATCAGCTCATAGCCATTGCCGATGCAATGCGCGCTGGTCGCGCAAGCCGAGCTGATGGAATAGCTGACACCCTTGATTTTGAACGCCGTGGCCAAGCACGCGGCATTCGTGCTCGACATGGTGCGCGTCACCATATAGGGCCCAACCCGGCGCAAACCTTTCGCGCGCAACAGATCGACCGCTTCGGTAACATTTGCGTGCGACGCGCCACCGGAACCCATGATTAAACCGGTGCGTGGATGCGAAATGTCTTTTTCTTCCAAACCGGCGTCCGTGAGAGCTTCCTGCATCGCGATGTAATTATAGGCGGCGCTATCACCCATGAAGCGGCGTATTTTGCGGTCGATCAACTCGTCGGGATTGACGTTGATCGCACCGCACACATGACTGCGAAAACCAAGATCCGCATATTCCTGGTTAAACACAATGCCGGAGCGCCCCGCGCGCAGTGACTGCGTCACTTCGCGCTGATTCACGCCAATGCTGGATACAATGCCAATACCGGTGACTACAACGCGTTTCAAGCACCGTTTCCTTTCAGATTATCGGTTGTTACAAATAGGCCTACACGTAAATCCTTGGCATTATAAATTTCCGTACCATCCACCAACATCACCGCGTCGGCGATGCCCATATAAAGCCGGCGCATTATTACACGTTTGATTTCGATCCGGTAAGTCACCAACTGATTGGCCGGTGTGACCTGCCCGGAAAATTTTACATCACCCGCACCCAAGGCGCGGCCATGTCCCGGGCCACCTAGCCAACCCAAATGAAAACCAACCAATTGCCACATCGCATCCAGTCCCAGGCAACCTGGCATGACCGGATCGCCCTGGAAATGACAGGCGAAAAACCACAACTGCGGATGAATATCGAGTTCCGCAATGATTTGGCCCTTGCCATACGCGCCGCCTTCTTCTGAAATATTTACGATCCGGTCAAACATCAACATGGGTGGCAACGGTAATTGCGCATTGCCCGGGCCAAACATCTCGGCCCGCCCGCATTGCAGAAGCTCCTCATTATTAAAACTGTTTTTGCGTTGCATCAGGTGGGATTCATATCAATTGCGCACGATAAGGCGGAAGTTTCGGATTCTATCTGTTCGAATCCCATTAACCAAGCTGCAGGAATGTTTCCGCCAGCAATGCGCGTGCACGGGGGGTCGAGGGATGGTTAGGATAACGCTCCACCAGTTCTTTCCATAACGCACACGCCTGCCCGAGGTTGCGTTTAGCGTCACGCAGTAATAACCCCAGATTTATATACGCATTGCCGAAACCAGCATAATCTTTAAGCACCTGGCGGTACGCCCGTTCGGCGAATCCGACATCGCCGTTGCGCCAATACATCGTACCCATGTCGGTCCACACGTCCGGCTGATTCGGATCGATACGCAACGCATAGGAATAATAAACAATCGCCAGCGCGGCTTCGCCTTGGTCATAATAAATATTACCCAAGCTTGTGGCCGCGGCGATGTCATCCGGATTGTGGTTAAGCACGGTCTTCAAACGTTCGATATCGTTGTTCGCATTGGTGGTGCCTGTTGTGTTTGCATTCATTACGGAACTCCCATTACAAAAATTGCGCGACGGGTGCAATTGATTCCAGCGCATGCACATGTGGTTTCGCCGCTTCTGTATCCGGCGCGAACTCCTGATGACCCGATGGCGCCAAGTAACGACTCGCCCACGCCGCGATCAGGGCGCCTGCATAAGCGGCATCGGAGCGGTCCGACAATAAATGATCGGCGCTATCCAACGTCACGAAACTTTTAGGATGACGCGCATGTGCGAACAATTGCGCGGCGTGATCAATACTGATCACCTCATCTCCCGGCGCATGCAGTATAAGCAATGCCTTGCCCAGATCACGCAGATCCATTTGCACATCCACGCCCATGACATCTTCTATAAATTGACGCTTGATGCGTACGCGATGGCCCAAGACCTGGACCTCGGCACTGCCTTCATTTTCGATGAGCGCGCGGCCCGCGCCGAAATGTGTCAACACGTGCTTGGGGTCGGATGGAGTTGCGATCGTCACCAGCGCGACCGATGAGGGCACCGAGCGGGCAGCTTTCAACATGGCGATACCGCCGAACGAATGACCCAGTAAAATTTGCGGCGCGGTGTAATGAGTTTCCAGAAACTGCACCGCCGCCATAACATCGTCGATATTGCTGGTGAGATTGGTGTCGGAGAATTCCCCCTCGCTCTCTCCAAGCCCGGTGAAGTCGAAGCGCAACACGCCGAATCCTGCACGCGCCAGTGCTTTACTAATGTTCACTGCCGCCTTGAATTCCTTGCTGCACGTAAAGCAATGCGCGAATAATCCAAAGGCTTTGGGAGTGTGACGGGAAGGAAGATCAAGTCGCGCCGCCAGACGTAATCCGCGCGCATTGAGAAAGCTGACGCGTTCGCTTTTCATACGCTATCGGTCCGTTTCGCTGTGCGCCTATGAATACAACTCAACATAAATTTGGCTGGGGGACTAGGATTCGAACCTAGGTTTACGGAGTCAGAGTCCGTAGTCCTGCCGCTAGACGATCCCCCATCACTACATGCAATTACATTTGGGCGAGCAAGAATAATCAAGATTGCCGTGGGCAGCAAGCAAACACCGTGCGTACAAACAAAAACGCCGAAGCACACGTAGTGCTTCGGCGTTTTGTTCCAGATGTTCTTTAACGCTTGGAGTACTGCGGACGCTTACGTGCTTTATGCAGGCCGACTTTCTTGCGCTCTACTTCACGGGCATCGCGGGTAAGAAAGCCACCTTTGCGCAGGGCCGAACGCAAAGTTTCGTCGTATACCGTCAGCGCGCGCGCAATGCCATGACGAATCGCACCGGCTTGGCCGGTATCGCCGCCACCGCTCACCGTCACAGCGATATCGAGCTTGTCCGCCATGTCCACCGCAACCAGCGGCTGGCGTACCAGCATGCGTGCGGTTTCGCGGCCAAAGTAATTATCAATCGGACGAGTATTCACGGTAATGGTGCCGTTACCGGTCGTCAAAAACACGCGAGCGGTGGAACTCTTGCGCCGCCCGGTGGCGTAATGCTGGTTTGTGGCCATCGATTAGTCTCGTTACTTGATTTCTAGAACTTTGGGAACCTGCGCCGCATGATTGTGTTGCGCACCCGCATAAACCTTGAGCTTGCGAAACATCGCACGGCCCAGCGGGTTTTTCGGCAACATGCCTTTAACCGCAATCTCAATTACCCGCTCCGGTTTGGTCGCGAGCAAATCTTTGAACACGATCGACTTCAATCCACCCGGATATTCCGAATGGCTATAGTAAACCTTGTCTTCAGCCTTGTTGCCGGTCACTGCCACTTTGCCGGCATTGATAACCACAATGTAGTCGCCCGTATCCACGTGCGGCGTAAATTCAACTTTGTGTTTGCCGCGCAACCGGCGTGCAATTTCAGTCGCCAAACGACCGAGGGTTTTACCCGCCGCGTCGACAACATACCAGTCACGCTTAACTTCAGCAGGCTTGGCGCTTAACGTCTTCATGAGCATGCTTCTCCGTGGCCCGTCTTCGAAAAGGGGAGAATGTTAAGTACAGACTGTCAAACTGTCAATTGAAAAATCGAACGTTTCTGTTTGCGCGCTGGTGTGTTGCCGGCATTTTGAACACCACACGTCCCTGCGGAATGTTTTCCTCCGCCCAGGCGCCAGCTTTGGCGCGGTTTTTTGGTACTTCGCGACGAACATCTGGAGCACGCGTCCGGCGTCTTGATCATTCGGTGCGTTGAAGACCGCTGTCAGCGTCTGCCGGCTAAGTGCACAACCGCACGTACAAACCCTGTCAATAGGTATAGACCGTATGAGTGCATATGGGTGACGCATGCTTCACAAGTCTGCGTGCAATGCATACACCTCAGGATGTGTTATGCAAGTTGTCGCAGCGACCGCGGCATTGAGCAAGCGTGCTGTAACCCGATCACAAGGAATACAAATATGAAATCAACCCGAGACCCCCTCGTAAAAATGCCAGCCAAAGCGGCGTCCGGCATTACCGGATTCGATGAAATCACCGGCGGCGGCTTGCCGCATGGCCGCACCACCTTGTTAGTGGGTGGGCCAGGTTCCGGCAAAACATTATTCGCGCTGCAATTCCTGAAGCATGGCGCGAATCATTGCAAGGAGCCGGGCATCTTCGTTGCGTTTGAAGAAAACTCGCAACGCATCATTACCAATACAACCGGCTTCGATTGGAAGCTGGACGAATTGGTGCAGCGAAAAAAACTGTATTTCATGGATGCCCAGCCCGCAACCGACCTGATCCAGTCGGGGAATTTCGATCTCAAAGGAATGCTGGCGGCGATCTCGGCACAGGCCAAAATCATGGGGGCGCAACGCGTCGTCTTCGACGCACTGGACATCGTATTGGCCCTGCTGCCCGACGAGGCGGCGAGAAGGCGCGAAGTGTACCGGCTGCACGAATGGTTGTTGACGCACGAATTGACAGGACTGATCACAGCAAAGTCAGGTGAAGTTGAGAATAGTTTGCCTGGTCAGCAGCCGTTCGGCTTTATGCAATTCATGGTGGACTGCTCGGTGAAACTGAATCACCGCGTGTCGATGGGCGTGTCGCAGCGCAATCTGCGCGTGCAAAAGTTTCGCGGTTCCAGTTTCGATGAAAATGAATCGCCGTTCATCATCGGCAAGAACGGATTTGAAGTCGCGCTGGCGCGCAGCATCGGCCGCGTGGATACCAAAGTGTCTCAGGAACGCGTCAGCAGCGGCGTGAAGCGGCTCGATACTATGCTTGGCGGTGGCTACTATCGCGGCGCCAGCGTGCTGATCACCGGTTTCCCCGGCACCGCCAAGACCACCTTGAGCGGCGCCTTCGCCGAGGCCGCTTGCAAACGGGGCGAACGCACCATGTTCGTCAGCTTTGATTCGGATGGCTCGGAAGTGATGCGCAATCTGGGCTCGGTCGGCATCCACCTCGATCGTTATGCGAATAACGGATTGCTGCGCATGGTCTCGGCGCGCACCATCACCGGCAGTGCCGAAACCCTGCTGGTGCATATCAAAACACTGGCGGATGAGCACCAGGCCCGTTGTCTGGTCATCGATCCGGTGTCGACACTGGCCAAGACCGGCAACGAATTGACCGCGCACGGTGTCGCCGAACGACTGATCGACTGGTCCAAGGTTGACGGCACTACGCTGGTCTGCACCAGCCTGCTCGACGAGATGATGGGTCAGGAAAGCGGTAATACGCCCTTGCAGATCTCGACCATCGCCGATACCTGGATCCACCTCAACTACCTGGTGCAGGCCGGTGAACGCAATCGCGGCCTGTCCATCATCAAATCGCGCGGCACTGAGCATTCGAATCAGGTGCGCGAGTTGATACTGAGCGATGAGGGTGTGACCCTGGCGGACATCTATACGGCCGGCGGTGAAGTGCTGATGGGCACGATGCGCTGGGAAAAGGAAAGCGCCGAGCGCGTGGCCAACGAAGTCGCCGAAGTGGCAGGAAAGCTCAAGCGCGTCACCCTCGATGCCGAAGAGGCTGTACTGGAAGTGCGCTCGAAAGCAGTCCAAACCGAGCTGGTGGCAAAACAGGTGGAAAAAAACCTGTTGGAGCGCATCACGGCAAGCCGCCAGGGCGAATTATCGCGCGGCCACAAACGCATACGCGAGTTGCGCGGTGGTGACGCCGCGAAGCCGGTTCCACAAACAAAAACAAACACGAAGACGAAGACGAAGACGAGAACGTCATGAACCGCCGGACGATATACAAATTTCGTCTCTATGTCGCCGGTGACGCGCCTAACTCGGCACAAGCGCAGGCTAACCTGATTGCGTTATGCCAGGAACATTTGCCGGACAAATACGAGATCGAAGTCGTCGATGTGCTGAAGACTCCCTTGCTCGCGCTGAAAGACAATGTGCTGATGACACCCACCCTTCTCAAACTCGCGCCTGCCCCGGTCCAAAGAATTGTCGGTGCGCTCAGCCAGATGCAGACCGTGCTGGATACATTGGGACTGGAAGTTATCGTCAGAAAATGAAAACCGTCAAATCTCAGCCACCGGGGGACAGCAGCGAGGAGATCGCGGCGTTGATCGAGACCTTGCACAGCACGAGTCAACGGCTGGAACAGCTGACGGGTGGTCAAGTGGATTCGGTGGCGAACCGCACCACCGGCCAGACATTCCTGTTGCAACACGCCCAGGAGCGCTTGCGTCTGAACGAATCCGCGCGGCAGGCGGCTACCCTCAGCGCGCTGCCTGCGAGCATCGCCTTGCTCGATCATCAGGGGATGATCCTGTCGGTGAATACAGCGTGGCTACAATTCGGCCGCGCCAATGCGGCGCATAATCCCGGACACGATGTCGGCATCAATTACCTCACGGTATGCGACAAGGTGGGGGGCGACGATGCGGCCGAGGTCAGCCAAGCCGCTGCCGGCATTCGTGCAGTGCTAAATGGCAAGACCAATAGCTTTACGCTCGAATACCCCTGTCATTCCCCCACGGAACGGCGCTGGTTTCTGATGACGGTGACGCCCCTGGCCGGGGCCTCGAAGGGCGCAGTGGTCATGCACCTGAATATCACGGAACGCAAGCTCGCCGATGCAGAAGTACAAAAATTGCAGGAACAACTCCATGAACAAAGCATACGTGACCCGCTGACAGGTCTCTACAATCGCCGCTATCTCGACGAAACGATAAACCGCGAACTGATCCGTGCGGATCGCTACAACCAGCCGGTCGGAATCGTAATGTGCGATCTCGATGATTTCAAGCTCATCAATGACATCCACGGCCACTTGGCTGGCGACGAAGTTTTGCGGGTATTTGCCAAGCTGTTGAAAAAACATTCGCGCCGCAGCGATATCGTTTGCCGCTTCGGCGGCGAAGAGTTTGTGATGTTTCTTCCGGACATGCCGCCTGCTGTTGCGTATCAATGCGCCGAGAAATTGCGTACGGAACTTGCGGCGAAACGGATAACGCTGGGAGCAGCCGATATTCAGGTGACCGCTTCCTTCGGTGTGGCGGCCTTCCCGGTGAATGGCACGACGCAGGATGCCTTGATTGGCGCTGTAGACGCGGCGATGTACCAAGCCAAGGAGGCGGGGCGCAACCGCGTCGTAGCCGCATAGGCTATTGGCGCTGGAGGTGACCGTTAAATGGACACCGTCAAACCTCAGCCACCGGGGGACAGTAATTGTTGCTCTCATTGCCCCGTATATGTTCCACAAACAAAAAAAGGCCTAGGAGTTATTATCCTAAGCCATTGTTTCTGTGGTGGGCCCGCTCGGACTTGAACCGAGGACCAAGGGATTATGAGTCCCCTGCTCTAACCAACTGAGCTACAGGCCCGAGAAAATGTGAGCGCAAAATGAATCGCGCCCGGACTGGGGCGCGATTGTAACGTCTTATAGAGTTAAAGATAGGAATCCGTTACTGGGATTCCATATCCAGAAAACTGCGCAGTCGCTCTGAGCGGCTTGGGTGACGCAGCTTGCGCAATGCCTTTGCTTCAATCTGGCGAATGCGCTCGCGCGTCACATCGAACTGTTTACCGACCTCTTCCAAGGTGTGGTCGGTGTTCATATCGATACCAAAACGCATGCGCAGCACTTTAGCTTCACGCGCGGTAAGACCTTCCAGCACGCGTTGCGTGGCTTCGCGCAAACCGCTGAAAGTCGCGTGCGAAACTGGCGACGGTAAATGCTGGTCCTCGATGAAATCGCCCAGACGCGAATCCTCGTCATCGCCAATCGGCGTTTCCATCGAAATCGGCTCTTTGGCGATTTTGAGCACTTTGCGCACTTTGTCTTCCGGCATTTCCATGCGCGTAGCCAGTTCTTCAGGGGTCGCTTCTCGACCCATTTCCTGAAGCATCTGGCGCGAGATGCGGTTCAGTTTGTTAATGGTTTCGATCATGTGCACCGGAATACGAATGGTGCGCGCCTGATCGGCGATGGAACGGGTAATCGCCTGACGAATCCACCAGGTTGCGTAAGTCGAGAATTTATAACCGCGGCGGTATTCGAATTTGTCGACGGCCTTCATTAACCCGATGTTGCCTTCCTGAATCAGATCCAGGAATTGCAAACCGCGATTGGTATATTTTTTCGCGATCGAAATCACCAAGCGCAAGTTGGCTTCCACCATTTCTTTTTTGGCGCGACGTGCCTTGGCCTCACCGATGGAAACTTTACGGCTGATTTCCTTGATCTCGGTGATCGTCAAACCGCTTTCTTCCTGAATCGCGATCAAGCGTTTTTGCGCACGCTGCACATCGGGTGCGTGCTCGGCCAGCGCGGCGGAGTATCCCTTCTTTGCGTCAATGTGCTTTTGCAACCACTTCAGATTGGTTTCGTTGTCCGGGAAGCTGGTGATGAAATCTTTGCGCGGCATTTGTGCCTTGCCCACGCAAATGTTCATGATCACCCGCTCCTGACTGCGAATCGTTTCGACCAGATCACGTAGCAAACGCACCAAGCGCTCAACCAGCCGCGGGGTGAGTTTTAACTGCAAAAACATCTCGCAGACTTGCCCATAGGCTTTCTGGTTTTTAATGCGCGGATTACCGTCTTTGGTATCACAGGCCAGCGCAAATTTTTTGCGCATTTCGGTAAACCGTTCCCGCGCAACTTCGGGGTCCGGGCCGGTATCAATTTCTTCTTCGGCGCCGTCTTCGGATGCCGCCGCCGCAACTTCTTCTTCCTCACCTTCAACGGCGACCTTCACCACCTTCGGCACAACCGGAATGGGGATCGGCACTTCCACCGTCTGCGTGGCTTCAAGATCCAGGAAACTTGCGATAACTTCCGACAAGCGCAACTCGCCTGCTTCATAACGCGTGTAGTCTTTCAGCAGCTCGGCGATGGTGATCGGATTGCGCGCCAGTGAAGCCAACACTTGACCCAAACCGTCTTCAATACGCTTGGCGATTTCAATTTCGCCTTCGCGCGTGAGCAGCTCGACCGTGCCCATTTCGCGCATGTACATGCGCACCGGATCGGTGGTGCGGCCGAATTCCGCATCGACTGTGGCCAATGCCGCAGCCGCGGCTTCAGCAACTTCTTCATCATCTTCGGGAGAGGCCGCTTCGGCCAAAATTAACGTGTCAGCATCCGGCGCCACTTCGTGGACCATGATCCCCATATCGTTGATCATATTGATGATGTCTTCGATCTGTTCAGGATCGACGATTTCATCCGGTAAATGATCGTTGACTTCGCGATACGTTAAATAGCCCTGTTCCTTGCCCTTGGCAATTAACGCTTTTAGCTGTGATTGTTTGTCTGCGTTCATTCGACTTCCGTCACCTCAAAAAATGGCCGAGCATTGTATCGTTAAAGCGTAGCTAATGCGAACCACGTAATCCATTTTGATTCCGGCCTGCGCTGCCCGGCTTGCTTGCAACCAACTGTTTAAATTCTGCTTTCTCTTCGAGAGTAAGGCCCGATTGTTGTGCCTTTTCGAGCAAATCCTGAGCCCGTTGCTCCACTTGATGCGCTTTTACCCGTGCCAAAGCGCCAAAATATTCGGCTTTTATGCCTTCCTCCGGAACTGCCCAATCCCAGCGTGAAACTTTTTCCAGATACTGCCCCTCGGCGGTATCACGAAAATATTCCAGCACCATTCCCTGTGTCATGTGGGGATTCTCACGCAAAATATCAATGAGTTTGACCAATAACCGGTCGCGGGGTTCGGTGCAAGCAGCGGCACTCAGCTCGATGGTTTCAAGCGCAAGCGCCGGGTCTTGCAGTAATAATTTCACGGCCATGCGCACCGCTGAAGGCGCGCCTTGAACCATCGGTGCACGGCTTCTGCGGGCAGGCGGCGCGTCCGGCTCCGGTTTTTTACCGGTATCGAGCGCATGGGTTAACGCTGCATTTTCCATATGCGTTATTTCCGCAAGCCGTGCCACCGTCATTTGGCGATAAACCCCTGCTGGAATTTTTGACACAAGCGGGCGCGCAAGCTCAACCAACTGCGCACGTCCGTCAATAGAAGAAAGGTCGGCCCCCTCCATCAAATGCTCAAATAAATAGGTAGAAAGTGGTATCGCAGTCACGCTCCGCGCTGCGAATTGCGCGTGGCCTTCCTTGCGCACCAAGCTGTCGGGGTCTTCGCCTTCGGGCAAAAACATGAATCGCACATGATGTTGGCCGGTCATCAATGGCAAAGCGGTTTCCAATGCGCGCCATGCGGCCTTGCGGCCGGCGCTGTCGCCGTCGAAACAAAACACCACGTCGCGGGTGGTGCGGAACAGCCGCTCGATATGTTCACGCGTGGTCGCGGTGCCGAGCGTCGCGACCGCGTTGCCGATACCGAACTGGGCCAATCCCGCCACATCCATGTAACCTTCGACCACTAGCACCTGCGCCAGGTCGCGCGCGCGTTTACGTGCCTCGAACAGGCCATAGAGTTCCTGGCCTTTATGGAATACGGGAGTTTCGGGCGAGTTCAGATATTTTGGAATTTCATCAGTCAAGACCCGCCCGCCGAAGCCGATCACGCGACCGCGTGCGTCGCGAATCGGAAACATGATGCGATTGCGAAACCGGTCGTAGACGCCGCCGCCGTCTTTTTCGATCACCAGCCCAGCCTGCAATAACCGCTGCCGCACACTGGCATCGCCACCGAAATGTTGCAGTAGATGATCCCAACCCGCGGGTGCGTAGCCAATCCCATACTCCTGGGCAATCGCACCGGTCAGGCCGCGCGCCTTCAGGTAGGCCACGGCGGCGGATGCGGCGGGCTCGCGCAATTGGCTGGCGTAGTATTTCGCCGCTGTTTCCAGTGCGGCATAAAGCGGCTGGTAATCCTGGACCGCAACCGCGTTTACACCATCACTTGGCACTTCAACACCGGCACGCGCGGCGAGTTGCTTGACTGCCGCAACGAAATCAAGATGGTCATATTCCATTAAAAAGCTAATGGCCGAACCATGCACCCCGCAACCGAAGCAATGGTAGAACTGTTTGCCGGGGCTTACGCTGAATGACGGGGTTTTTTCATTATGAAAAGGGCAGCAGGCCATGTAGTTCTGCCCGGTTTTCTTGAGCTGAACGCGTTCGCCGACAATGTCCACGATATCGGCGCGGGACAACAGCTCTTGGATAAATTGTTGCGGTATGCGTCCGGCCATAGGTCCATGTTAAACATTCGACAGGGCCAGGCGCGGACCTTCCGCGAGGCAGGTGAACGGCGTTACTGCTACGGTGTGAGCAGAGCTTTGATCTTCTTGCTTACTTCACCCATGTCCGCACGCCCTTGTAACTTTGGACGCAATGCGGTCATTAATGCACCCATGTCCTTAATACTGCTTGCGCCAGAGGCTGTGATCGCCTCCTTAATAATCTGGCTGATCTCCGCTTCGCCCAAGGGCGCGGGCAGATAAGCTTGCAGCACACCCAGCTCGAAACTTTCCTGGTCGACTAAATCCTGGCGGCCTGCTGCTGTAAATTGTTCAAGCGAATCGCGCCGTTGCTTGATCATTTTGTTCAACACCGCGAAGATCTGAGTGTCGTCCAAATTGATGCGCTCGTCGACCTCGCGTTGCTTGATCTCGGAAAGAATCAACCGGATGACCCCTAAACGCGCCGCATCTTTGGCACGCATCGCGGTTTTCATGTCGTCGGTAATGCGCAGCTTAAGCGCGCTGTCCGTCATAGCAGTAGCCAGCCGCTCAAGTGCGTTGCTGACGGCGCATGCTTTCGCGGGACAATTTCTTGAGATGACGCTTTACAGCCGCAGCCGCCTTGCGTTTGCGGATTTCGGTGGGCTTTTCATAAAATTCACGGCGGCGGGTTTCAGTTATAATCCCGGCCTTTTCACAGGTGCGCTTGAAACGGCGCAGCGCGACTTCAAAGGGTTCATTATCACGTAGACGTACAGAAGGCATTGGATCGTTGACCTCAGTTGCTTAAGAAATCACCGGTTACGCTTCGACCGGAATCTGAAAAGGCTGAATTCTAGTAGTTAACCCTGAAAAACGCAAAGCGAATGTAGGCAACTCCTTATCATGCATGTCCTGGGCATAGAAACTTCCTGCGATGAAACCGGCGTTGCGGTGTTCGACACCGCACATGGCTTGCTGGCGCACCGCTTATATAGTCAGATCGAATTGCACCGGCCGTACGGCGGCGTGGTGCCGGAGCTAGCCTCGCGCGACCATGTGCGCAAAACCCTGCCGCTGATTCGACAACTCCTGGCCGAGGCGAAACTCACGCACAGACAATTGGACGGGATTGCCTATACCGCGGGTCCCGGCTTGGTCGGCGCCTTGTTGACCGGCGCCGCGCTCGGACGCAGTCTCGCCTGGGCATTAAACATCCCGGCGATTGGCGTGCATCACATGGAAGGACATTTGCTGGCCCCCTTGCTGGAAGATCCGGCGCCGCAATTTCCATTCGTGGCCTTGCTGGTCTCGGGTGGGCACACGCTGCTGGTGCAGGTGCACAAGGTGGGGCATTACGAAATTCTGGGCGACACCCGCGATGATGCCGCGGGCGAAGCCTTCGATAAAACCGCCAAGCTGCTCGGACTGCCTTACCCGGGCGGACCGGCCTTGGAGCAACTGGCGCGGCAAGGTGATCCGCAACGGTTTCGCTTCCCGCGGCCCATGACGGATCGACCCGGGCTTGACTTCAGCTTCAGCGGACTCAAAACCTTCGCGCTGACCACGCTGCAAAATACCGGCAACGACGCGCAGACGCTTGCCGATATCGCGCGTGCGTTTCAGGATGCGGTTGTTGACACTTTCGTCATCAAGTGCCGCCGCGCCTTGCAACACACCGGCTTGAAGCGTCTGGTGGTCGCCGGGGGCGTGAGCGCCAATGCCACCTTGCGCGCACGTCTCAATGCGCTGGCACAGGACGATAACGCGCAGGTATTTTATCCGCGCTTGGAATTTTGCACCGACAACGGTGCGATGATCGCATTTGCCGGGAGTCTGAGATTGAAGGCGGGATTATCCCAGCCGTTGCAGTTCGATACTTATGCGCGCTGGGCGATACAAGACTTGCTCCCTCTTTGAAACAGAGGGCAAAAAAAAGGAGGGCATATGCCCTCCTTTTTACTAAACCACAGACTTATTACTTCACCATTTCCTTGACGGCCTTCAGCGGCAGAATCTTCACCACGTTACGCGCCGGCTTGGCCTTGAACATCATTTCGGTACCCGTGAAAGGGTTGATGCCTTTGCGTGCCTTGGTCGCGGGCTTGGTGATGCGCTTGATTTTCAGCATGCCGGGCAGAACAAAAATACCTGCGCCGTTTTTCTTCAGATGCCCTTCGATGACACCGGTCAATTCGGCGATCACGGCGGTGACATCTTTGCGCGACAGATTGGTGCTGTCCGCAAGCGTGGAAATAAGTTGAGACTTGGTCACTGGATCTTTAAACGTCTTGGCGGCGATTGCCTTGGCGGCGGGTGCTGCTTTCTTTGCTGGTTTTGCAGGTTTCTTTATTGCCATTATGTACTCCTCCTCATCGTTGATCGTTGAGCGCAGCCTGGATTTTACGCGGACCAAAAATAGCCTAAATAATCGGGAAGTGAAACCCTCTTTTGAAAAAAACTGCGGAATAAATGCGGTGCGCGATAAAAACACAAATTGCTACGCGCGCTTTCACGCACTTCAGCTTAGCTGCCAAAGCCACATAAACACGCTACTATCAATATAGTCCTAAGTTAATTTTTAACCTGCGTTATTTTCATTGAGCCGATGTATGCGCCAAATGCCTGAAATCATAGCGTCAACCACTCTCGCGCAAACGCGGCTGTTTCGCATCGAACAACTTGATCTGCGTTTCACGAATGGCGTCAACGTGCAATACGAACGGCTCATGGGCTCTCCATCCGGGGCGGTGCTGGCGGTTCCGCTGCTGGATGCAAACACGGTATTGTTGATCCGCGAATATGCCGCCGGCATGCACCGCTACGAACTCGCGTTGCCCAAAGGCCGCATCGAAAGCGGCGAATCGCCGCTGGTAGCCGCCAACCGGGAACTCATGGAAGAAATCGGTTACGGCGCACAGCGGCTGGAACATATCCATTCGTTAACACTCGCCCCCGGCTACATTAATCAGGTCACCCACATCGTGCTTGCGCAGGATTTGTATCCGCAACGCAACGCGGGCGACGAGCCGGAAGAAATCGAAGTCGTTCCTTGGCAATTGGATAACCTGCATGGATTGCTTGGCCAGCACGACTGCACCGAGGCCCGCAGCATTGCGGCCTTGTTTATCGTGCGCGATCTATTGCAGAGGAACATCTCGTGACGGCCGTAACTCCCGCCCTGCTGGACGCCGTCATCCGTCTCGCCATCACGGCGGGTGAGAAAATCCTTGCCGTGTACAGCACCGATTTTCGCGTGCAGCAAAAAAACGATCATTCACCGGTAACCGAAGCGGATCGTCAGGCCGATGAGACCATTGTTGCCGGGCTGTATATGCTGACACCCGGCATCCCCACACTGTCGGAAGAAGCGGATGCGCCCGCGTACAGCGTGCGTGGCGCATGGCAACAACTCTGGCTGGTCGATCCGCTGGATGGCACGCGCGAGTTTGTGAAGCGCAATGGCGAATTCACCGTCAATATTGCGCTGATCGAAGCCGGCGATCCCGTACTGGGTGTGGTGTATGCGCCCGTGAGCAACACCTGCTACTACGCGATGCGCGGGCACGGCGCATTCAAAAAAATCGGCGCTCAGGCGCCTGTCGCCATCCACACCAAGCGTTACCGGCCCGATACTCAAATGATTGTCACGGGGAGCCGTTCGCACAACACGGGCGATGAACTGCGCCGCTTGTTGACAAAAATCGGACCACATAAATATCTACCGATGGGCAGCGCGCTGAAGTCGTGCCTGGTGGCCGAGGGCGCCGCGGATATTTATCCGCGCTTCGGCCCGACCTGCGAATGGGATACCGCCGCCGCACAATGCGTCGTGGAAGAAGCGGGCGGCAAGTTCACCGACATGGCATTGCAACCGCTGCGCTATAACCTGCGCGATACCTTGCTGAATCCGCATTTTCTGGTGTTTGGCGATGCCAGCTACAACTGGCTGCGCTTGTTGAAATAACGCGGCACTCATTAGCGCACGGCTTTTGTCCACCAGATGGACCGATTATTCCCCGGCATGGCGCGATCTTCAGTGAGCTGCAAGCCATGCCGCAGCGCCAGCGCATTCACGGCCTCGAAGTCGCGCACGCCCGACACCGCATCACGCGCTTTAAGCCAACGGTCGAATTCCTCGTTGCTGGGTTCAAGCGGCCGGGTCGCATACCGATAGGCGCCATAGACGTACATCACCCCGCCCGGCCGCAATATCCGGCCGATCCCGGCGAATAAATTTTCAACACCTGGCCACGCTACGATGTGCACGGTATTGATACAGACGGCCGCATCCACAGAAATCTCCGGCCAGGACCCGGACAACAGATCAAGCTCCAACGGTGCGCGCACATTGACCAGATTCGCTTCCTCGCACCACGCGCGGATACTGGCCAGATTCGGTTTTAAATCCGTCGGCTGCCAGATGATCTGCGGCAATCGCTGCGCAAAATACGCCGCATGCTGGCCGGTGCCGCTGCCAATTTCGAGCACCACGCCGGACGCAGGTAACACTTCCCGCAGTACCTGCAAAATCTCATCTTTATTACGCTCACAGGACGGGGCGAATTGTTTCACGGTTGCACCTGCGGAAAATATTGTTTGGCACTTCAGCTTACGCGGCGAGTCATAATAGCGCAGCTTGCCGGGATGAAATCACATGAAGTATGCGCTGGACACCTTACCTTTTAGCAATTCCTTTGCCGCCTTGCCGGGGGATTTTTATGCACGCGTCACACCCACACCGTTTGAAACCGAAGCGCGTTTAATTCACTTCAATGCGCAAGCGGCGCAATTGCTTGAGCTTGATCCCGCGGTGCAATCCGACCCGCGTTGCGCGAATGCATTCAGCGGTAAATTCATCCTGCCGGGCGCCGATCCACTCGCCATGCTCTACTCCGGGCATCAGTTCGGACACTACGTGCCGCAATTGGGCGATGGGCGCGCAATCCTATTGGGCGAAGTTACCAATTCGCGCCGTGAAGCATGGGAAATTCAGCTAAAAGGCAGTGGACAAACGCCGTATTCGCGCCAAGGCGACGGCCGTGCCGTATTGCGCTCCAGTATCCGCGAATACCTGTGCAGCGAAGCCATGCATGCGCTGGGCATTCCCACCACGCGCGCATTGTGTCTGGTGGGCAGCCGCGACGAGGTCTACCGGGAAACAGTCGAGACCGGCGCCATGATCACACGCCTGGCACCGTCGCATGTGCGCTTCGGTTCGTTTGAAGTGTTTTTCTACCGCGATCAACACCAACATACGCGCACGCTGGCCGATTATGTGATCAACCGGCATTACCCTGAACTTGCAGACCGGCCAGACCGCTATCTGGCTCTGCTGCACGCGGTGATCGAACGTACCGCGAGCCTGATCGCGCAATGGCAGGCCGTAGGTTTTTGTCATGGCGTGATGAACTCCGATAATATGTCGATACTTGGGCTAACGCTTGATTACGGCCCGTTCGGTTTTCTGGAAAGCTATGTGCCGGGCTTCATTTGCAATCATTCCGACCATCAAGGCCGCTATGCTTACGACCAGCAACCGCGCGTGGGTTTATTCAACCTAAGTTGTCTTGCTCAGGCACTATTACCGCTGATTGAAGTCGAAGCCGCCAAGGCGGCGCTGGAAGGCTATCAGGCGCGCTTCGCAACGCATTATCACCAGCGCATGGCGGCGAAGTTAGGCTTTGAACGCGCTGACGAGCAGGTGTTGCAACTTACGCAAACGTTGTTGGAACAAATGCAGCTCAGCCAAATTGACTATACGTTGCTATTTCGCGCGTTGTGTTCTGTAGCAACAGACGGCGCTGAACCGATGCCGGCGCTACGCGATCAGTTCATCGACCGCGCACGCTTCGATCAATGGCTCAGCGATTATCGTACTCACTTGCGCAGTCACGCCAAACCCGACCATGAACGACGTTCTTCAATGCTACGCATCAATCCGAAAATTGTGCTGCGCAACTACCTTGCGCAAATCGCGATCGAAAAAGCCGAGCAGGGCGACTACGCTGAACTTGCGCAACTGTTCACGGTGCTGCAAACACCATTCGATGAGCATCCAGAATTTCCGCACTACGCGCAGCCTGCCCCCGAATGGGCAAACCATTTGGAAGTTAGCTGCTCGTCGTAGCTCAACGCTTTGACACCAAACCAATCTCCAACAGTGCCTGTTCGACCGGTGTTTGTGCAAGGTGCGGTTGCAATACTGTACGCAACTTGGTGTCCGACAAATTCAACTCGTACTGCCACAAGTAACGCATCTCGAACAATGCACGCACAAAAGTCGAGAACGGCGCCGCTAAGCGCAACACCCACCACGGAAATGCTTTCAACACCACGTGCTGACCGCTCGCCGCGCGCAGCGCATCCGCGAGCCCGGAAAAACTGAGCCGATAACCGCGAAAGTGGAACACACTGAACGCCGCGAGCGTGTCGCGGCGGGCAACCAACGCGGCGACGGTGCGTGCGAGGTCGGGAAGATACGCCCAAGTATGTGTCAAGCTGCGTTCGGCGGGCGCGCTTAACGCGTAACCGTGACG
>CAZHHW010000048.1:0-24381 GCA_964532385.1 uncultured Gammaproteobacteria bacterium
TGGCCGGGTGGGCGCGCTCGTTGATGGCGCGTCTCGATGCGCAGCAGCGTCCGTTGCTGGAGGCGGCGGTGGCGTTGTTTGCACAACGGCGCCATGATTTGACTATTGCGGGTGGAGAGGACGACGCCAATGCGTTTGTGGCGGCGGAGCTGCTTGCGGATGTGGGGTTCGATTCCGAAACATTGGCGGCGGCGTTGCTGCTGCACGATTTTGCAAGTGCGGCGGTGACGGCGGAACAAATTCGTACGCAACTCAATCCATCGGTGGCCGAGCTGCTGGAAGGCGTGCAGCGCATGCGCGTGATTCACGATCTGCGTCAGCGTCAGAGCGTGCTGGCCGCCGATCAAAGCCAGTGGGAAGCATTGCGGCGCATGGTGTTTGCGATGGCCAGCGACGTGCGCGTGGTGATCGTGACGCTCGGCTGGTGTGTGGCGCATTTGCGCGCGGCAAAAACCAAAAGCACGGCAGAACAACAAGCCATCGCGCGCGAGGCGTTGGATTTGTACGCGCCGCTCGCCAATCGCCTCGGCATCTGGCAAATCAAATGGGAGATCGAAGATCTGGCGCTGCGTTACCTGGAGCCGGAGCGTTATAAGGAAATCGCACGGCTGCTGGAAGAACGGCGCGTGGATCGCGAACGTTACATCGCGAATTTTATCGAAACCTTGCAAAGCGCGTTGCGCGATGCCGGGATTGATGCCGAAGTGAAAGGCCGTCCCAAGCACATCTACAGTATCTGGAAAAAAATGCAGCGCAAGAATCTCGGTTTCCAGGAGATTTTCGATATTCGCGCGGTGCGTGTGATTACCAAAACAGTGGCGGATTGCTACGCGGTATTGAGCGTGGTGCACAGCCGCTGGAATTATGTGCGTTCCGAATTCGACGATTACATCGCGGCGCCCAAGGAAAATGCCTATCAATCGCTGCACACGGCGGTGATCGGGCCGGAAGAACGTGTCGTCGAGGTGCAGATACGCTCGTCGGATATGGATCAGCATGCCGAACTGGGGGTCGCCGCGCACTGGCGTTACAAAGAGGGCTCCGGTGTTGATTTAACCTTGGAGCGCAAGCTCACCTGGCTGCGGCAATTGCTGGATTGGCGCGATACCGTGGTGTCAAGTCCAGCCCCCGGAAGCGAAGCAACTGGCGATGCCGCAGGCGAGCGTATTTACGTATTTACGCCCAAAGGAAAAATTATCGATTTGCCGAGCGGAGCGACGCCACTGGATTTCGCTTACCACGTGCATAGCGCTGTCGGTCACCGTTGCCGGGGCGCGAAAGTTGCGGACAAAATCATTCCGCTCACAGCAAAGCTGCACAATGGCGATGTGGTGGAAATTCTCACGATCAAGCAAGGCGGGCCGAGCCGCGATTGGCTCAATCCAAATCTTGGCTATCTGAAAAGCGCCAAGGCACGCGACAAGGTGGCACAGTGGTTCAAGCAGCAGAATTACGACGAAGACGTGGCGCACGGCCGCACGCAACTTGAAAAAGAACTGCATCGCGTCGGTTTGGCCGAAGTGAATTTCGAACGCCTGGCGCAGCGCTTCGATTACGGTAAACCGGATAAATTATTCGCCGCCGTCGGGCGCGGCGAGGTGAAAGCCTCGCAACTTGCGCATGCGTTGCAGCAAAGCGCGCCGGTTACGGAAGTTACGCCGCGCATCGTCACGGCGCCCAATATTGACAAAAATAAATCGGGTATTTATATCGAAGGCGAAGGCAACATGCTCACGCATTACGCCAAGTGCTGTAAACCGGTGCCGGGAGACGACGTGATGGGTTACATTACGCGCGGACGCGGGGTGACCGTGCATCGGCGCGATTGCGCGGAGCTTGCGCATTATCTTGTCGGCTCGCCGGAACGCGTAACTCAAGTGACTTGGGGTGCGGCATCGGAAACCACCTATCCAGTCGACATCCGCATCGTGGCCTCGGACCGGCAGGGGTTGTTGCGTGACATTACTTCGACGCTGGCGAACGAACGTATCAATGTCACCGGAACCCATTCGATTTCCGATCCGCAGGCCAATGTCGCCTACATCACTTTTACACTGCAAATGAAGGACATTACGCAATTGGGCCGCTTGTTGTCGCAGATTGGACAATTACCAAGTGTCATCAGTGCCCGTCGCGCATAGGGTGTGATTTATTCTTGATATAGGAATGAGGTGTGCAGGCACACGGTCATTGTCATCACCCCCATCTTCACCTTCCCCCCTTGCAGGGGAAAGGGATGTTTTCTTCATAATCATAAGCTCAGGACTGTCATGAGTAACATCGACGAACTACTGGCCATCATGGCGCGTTTGCGCGATCCGCACCTCGGTTGCCCGTGGGATCGCGAACAAACTTTCGCCACCATCGTGCCCTACACCATCGAAGAAGCTTACGAAGTCGCCGACGCGATCGAGCGGAGCGACATGGGCGAGCTTAAAGCGGAACTGGGTGATTTGTTATTTCAGGTCGTATTTTATGCGCAAATGGCTAGCGAGGCGGGGAGTTTTGACTTTAATGATGTGGTCGCGGCCATCGTCGAAAAAATGATCCGCCGTCATCCGCACGTCTTCGCACAGGCTAAAATCGGTTCGGCACAAGATCAAGCGCAGGCCTGGGAACAGCATAAAGCACAGGAGCGCGCGGCGAAGCACCAGGACATCCCCTCGGGGTTATTGGACGATATTCCGCGCGCGCTGCCGGCGCTGACGCGCGCGATGAAACTGCACAAGCGTGCATCGCGCGTCGGTTTCGATTGGCAACGCGCGGCCGATGTTTTGCAAAAGCTGGATGAGGAAGTGGAAGAGGTGCGGGTGGAAATTGCAAACAACGCATCGCAAGAGCGCATCACCGATGAAATCGGTGATTTATTATTTGTCACCACGATTCTGGCGCGCCACAGCGGCGTGGATCCCGAGTCGGCCTTGCGTCATGCCAACGCAAAATTCGAGCGGCGCTTCCGGCGCATGGAAGCGATCGCCAAGGCGCAGGGACGTGACATTAAAGAGCTGAGCTTGCCGCAGCAAGACGCATTATGGGACCAGGTGAAAACCGAGGAAAAGAAGTCGTAAAGGCGAAAAGTTAGGCTTTACTGCGCTTGCGCCAAATGCGGCAGGAATACCGACAGGGCTTCACCGAATTGTATTTTTGCTTCCTGCAATATTTCCGGCGCCAACGCCGGAGCCAGATTTAAAACTGTCCACGCACGTTCGTCCATTTCGGAAATGGGTGCGGGTATGCCGTTGCGGCTGGATTTCGCCAGGGAGTTGGCGAGAAAAATGATGCTTGCTTCCAATTGAAAATTGGGCGCGGCAAACGGGTCGTGATGATAAAGCACGGGTTCCGCCAGACTCTCGGGAAGTTGCCACGCGATCAGCAAGGCGCCGCCCAGTTGGGCGTGGTCGAAGCCGATAATCGCGCGTTCCGCGGTCTCGATGTTTTGCTGCATCTTGGCCGCATGCAGCATCGCTTCGCGTGCGCGTTCCGGTAACTTCAGGTACATCACCAAATGGCCGACGTCGTGCAGCATGCCGCACACGAACAGCCGTTCGCTGTGCAGGACTTTGGCGCGGCTGGCCAGAATGCGCGCGATGATGGCGCAATCCAGACTGTGCATCCAGAAGCTGTTCATGTTGGCCATGTCGATGGGAATTTTGTTAAACGCTTCCACCGCCGAGGTGGCCAGCACCAGATCGCGCAACTCGTGGCTGCCGATGATGGTGACCGCGCGTGACACGGTGTTGATCTTGGCCGGGAAGCCGTAAAACGCGCTGTTGGCGACGTGCAATAAACGTCCGGTGAGATTCACGTCTTTTGAAATGATGGAGCTGATTTCGGCGGCCGTGTAATTGTTACGCTCGATCAATTCGTTGATTTTAACGCACACCGAAGGCAGCGAAACCAAGCGGGTCGTGTCGGCGACGAGCTTGGCTAAATCAGCCTGGGTTAATACAGGACGTGCCGCAAGATCCATGGAACGAGTGCCGGTTCTAGTGGTCTGTCGCGGATGGTACAACGCAAAACAAAGTCCGCGAAAGAGCGTTAACGGTAATACTTCGAATACGTAAGAGAGTAGCGTCCACAAGGCACGCGAACTTGCGAAAGGAATTGTTAATTTTGCGACACGGTAGACGTGCGGCAACCGTCATCGTGAATTCGAAATTCGCACCGGCCGATCTGGATGGCATCGCCATGTTTCAGGGAAATATTGCGTACCTCGTTCCCGTTGACGCGCGTTCCGTTGGTGCTGTTAAGGTCTTGCAGCAAGAGACCACGGCTGCCGTCGCCGACGATCACGAGCGCATGATGCCCGCTGACCAGGGGGTCGTCGAGCACGACATCATTGTCGGCGGTCCGGCCAATGGTGACCTGGGGTTTGGCCAGTTCGAACTCGTTGGTAGCGACGCCGCCAATGGTGAGGAGTAGTTTAATCATGGCAGGACCGCCGTGTGTGGAATACCCAAATGTCCATGACTGTCCGCCTGGGCGCGCACCACCGAGGCAAGAATACCGTTGTCGCTGGCCCCGCCGATGACATATACATCGGCGCCACGCACCGCCACAGCGGTGGCACTGCGGCCGGCGGGTAATGCGGTCGTAAAGCGCCACAGCCCGACATGTGCATCGTGGCCGGCCGGCGCAAATTCCACGCTGGCCAGCCGATTGCCGCCGCTGTGTCCCCCCAACATGTAAAGGTAAGAGCCCAGCGCGAATGCGGAGGCCATGAAACGCGGTGTGCGCAGGCTGGTTTTTTCGACATTCCAGCTCAAAACCCGGCCTTGTTCACCGATCTGGGCCATTTCGACATCACCATAACTCATGCGTTGCGAGCCTTGTACGTGACCGCCCAGTAAATACAATGCATCGCCCAAGCGTGCGGCGGAGTGAATATAACGATCCACGACCGCATGCTGCGGCTCCAGATTCCATGACAACAGGGTGCCTTGATTTGACATCTGGGTGCGCTCGACCGATTTTAAAAAAGCCCCATTGTAGCCGCCGATGGCGAACATCATGCCGTTATAGGCCACCACCTGTAAACCGCGCCGTGGAGTTGTGAGCGCAGGTTGCGGCTGCCATTCACCTAAACCGCCGCCAGGCAAGATATGAGCTTTTTCAACGGTTGCCACCGGTGTGTTGTTATCGCCCAGCTCGCCCTGGCCGCCGCCCAAAACATAGAGGTCGCCCTGTAAGGCAACCGCCGCGTGATAGATACGTCCTGCGGTGAGCGGGGTAGTGAATTGCCACGGTTCAAGCCGGCCGTCAGGCAAAACATGTGCGAATTCAACGGTGTTGACATAATCGCCCGCGGCATCGACACCGCCCAGGACATACAAGTAGTCGCCCGCTGCGGCGGCCGCCAAGGCACGGCGGGCCGTCTGCAAAGGTTGCTGATCTTGCCATTGATAATTCCACGCCGGACGGTCGCAGGATACGAGCAGGGGCAGACAAACAGCGATGCGAGCGAGTCGCGGCAGCGTTGCAAGGCGTGTATGAAAGAGCAAACTGCGATTCACGCTAATTTCAAGAAACGCGCACCGCCTCTACCACAACTTGGACATCGCAAAATGATGGGTGATGCCCAATACAAAGCCTTTTGAAGTGAGATCGCTGGAACTTAAAAATTTAGTCCATTCGACATGAAACGACGTGGACGGCGTGCCGAACAATTCCGCACCCACGCCATACGACAAGCCGGTGGCGGTTGTGGTGTACGACGCTTCGCCGCTGGTTAGGCTTTCCGTGGAGTAGGTATTGCTGGCGCGGCTCAGTCCCACCACGCCATACAGGGTAACGTTTTGCGAAGATAAGGGCAGGCTGCCCCGCAGTAATGCGCTGAACAGCGAGTCGTTGACCGCGTTGAAAGTGGCGGTCGTGGTTTCGCTGGTTTTTTTCGCGGACATTCCGCCGCGCCCTTCAATACTTAGGTAGGGCATGAATACCCAACCGTAGGTGAACATGAAATTGTCAAGATCAGCGGATATGTCACCGCCGGCCGCGGAGAATTGCGTGGAATTTTGGTAGTAGCTGGCGCTGAAGTAGTGGTTGGTTGCCGCCGGAGCAGCCGCCGCCGCATACGGGCCAAAGCTCAGTCCTGCCAGAATTGCAACAGATCGCGCGAAAGAGTTCATTGGGTCCTCTATTTTGTTTTCGATACCCGAAAAATATTCTGGGCGGCCGGGTGTGGTATCGGTTTTCCGCCAATCAGTAGTTCAAGTGTAGCAGCCGAACTTCAAGCCAAGAAACTCGCTCCTGGATGATCCGGGTTATCGACACATTTGGGGGCAAATTGAGGGGAGGGAAAAAAATTACGGCTGCTTCAGTTTGCGAAGCAGCCGTAGCGAATTAATTCTGATTCGTCTGTGCAGGCGGGGTGGTGTAGATTTTTGCGACCAATACCGCACACAGAACCGTCGCTAACAACGAAATCGAACCGACCATGACGGTCAACAAATTCAATGTATCCACAAATATTTCCTCCGTGTAGCAAGTCAAACACCGGCCCAGTGCGGTGCAGCGGAAAACTTAGCACAGCAGTGCCGGGACGCCAAGTACACAACGCTAATCTTGTGCCGGAAATATCCGATGAAGTAACACTACCCCCGCGGATACGCTCATGAGCACAGGCACAGTTTCTACAAATCCATCGATCATCTCCGTTGATGAAGCTGCGATGGCCTTGGTCCAAGGCAATGTCAAGCTGGTCTCCCTGCCGCATGTATGTATCCGTGTAAATCTCATGGTTGACGACCCGGAGCATACGGCGGCGGACATCGGTACCGTAATTCAGCAAGACGCCAGCTTGACGGCACGCTTGCTCAAAATCGCAAACAGTCCGCTGTATGGGTTTCGCTCGCGCGTGGATACCATTTCGCGCGCTGTGATTGTGATCGGCCAGCGCGAATTGCGCGATCTGGTCTTCGCCGTATCGGCAGTGCGCACTTTTGCGCAGATTCCTGTCGATCTGGCCAACATGGCCAGCTTTTGGCGGCACAGCATGTTCACCGGCATCGTGGCAAAACTGCTCGCGCAGGAATGCGGCGTGTTACATACCGAGCGCATGTTTGTTGCCGGGTTGTTGCATGACCTGGGCGCATTGTTGATCTTCCACAAAATGCCCGAACTTGCGCAAAAGGCGCTGCGCCGCAGTGTGGCGATGGATGAGTCAGTGCAGGTATCCGAACGCACACTGATGGGGCTCGATCACGCGGCGGTGGGGGGTGCTCTGGCGTTGCTGTGGGAGCTGCCGCCCGCATTGCATGGAGCCATACGTTTCCATCATGAACCCGAAGCCGCGCCCGATGGTCTGGAAGCAGCCCTGGTGCATCTGGCCAATGTCATTGCCCATGTGGCGGAAGCGCCGGATCAGCGCGATACCTTGCTTGCACGTTCTTCGCAACAGGCGTGGCACATAACAGGTATCGACACCGGCGTGATCGATTCCATAATCACACAGGCGCATCCGCTTTTGTTCGAAGGACTGGCTTTGATCATGCCCAACGAATAGTGGTGCGAACCGGGATTGATCAGAGACTCTTTGATACAAAAATGAAAACGGCCAGTGGAGTAATCCACCGGCCGTTTTCATTCTCAGCCATGCGTTCCGGGATTCACCCGGGCTGCAAACGGTTACTCAACGAGTAACTGCGCCGCCATTCCCTTGGAATAATGCGCTTCAATGCTGCCGTCCTTTTCCGTTTCCACCATGTTGCAAATAAATGCATAGCGCCCGGGCTTGAGATTAATAGCTTTCTTGACATGCTTGCCCGGTTCCATGCCTTCGGTCTCATCGACGATTTTGGCAAAGGTCATGGTTTTTTCGTCGATGGCTCCATTTTTATCAACCGGCAGACGCAGCACGGCATCGTTGGTGTTCAATTGCATGAGCACCATTTCATGAACTTCCTTACCCTTGTTGCGAATGGTCACTTCGACATCGCCGGCGGGAACTTTCTCCTCGCTGGACGTGACGTTCCATTCCCGGATTTCAACGTCTACCTTGGCTTTCTTCGTGGCCCATGCAGGTGCGGTCGAAGCGATAGCCGAGGCGATAAATGCAGTGACGATGATAGTAGTGCGTACATGTTTCATTTGTGTTCCCCTGATTTTGTTTAGCATGACGGAGTCCATGAGGATCCGATGAATATTCAAGCCGCGAATCAGGAGCCGTATCTAGACATTTAAAACGTCGTAAGAAGCGGAGCCGGATCCTTGGCATGAAGATGATCGAACCACATTTACGAGCGGCTGACTTCTCTACGGCCACCGGCGTTGTAATCAACTTTGAATTACAGCGTTGCCGGATTTTGAGTGGTGTGCGGATGCAATGTCAAGATTAGAAATCGATGGCGATTATAATTGATTTTTAAGGAAGCCTGAGGCATACGTACGCGCTGGAAAAATAGGCCTTTTTGCATTTTCTTGTAGGGAGTAAAGACGGTTCGTTACGATGGGTTAGAGACCATCGGGCCTTAACATTGCCATAACATCGCGCATAGCAAACTGAGTTGCCGCAGCAAGCGAGGGGTCGAAAATAAGGCATGCGTGGAGGCATGGGTGCTTCGGTTGGACCTCCTCGTTTATGCGCGTGTAAGATAGCAGCCGTGGTTCATCCAGTAGGTCATAATGTTTTAGGAAAGGGGGAAGGGATATGTTAAGTAGCAGAGCAAGACAGTTACCACGCGAGTGCAAGTTAACCCATTTTAACATTAAAGTTTTCGGCATTTGTCTGGGTTTGATCGCCGTTCAGCCAGCCTATGCGGAAGACGAGCCCACGCCTCCGGACATCACCGGGGGCATTACGTTGATCGGGCAAAAAATCAAAAGTGATCATCCGGATCAGGCCATTATGGGTGATTTCGGCTCCACGTTATCGGTCGATTTGAATTTTGAGAAAAAAGTGGGCGACGGAAAAGTCATGATCTGGCTCATGCACGCCGAAGGGTTCGACCCGACGCCGGGCGCCAATGCCGACTACGAAGGCGCCTCAGGGACGCTGGGCTCGTCTGACTACCAGGAAGGATTTTCCGACACCCGCATCGCCGAAGCCAAATACGAGCTGCCGATGACGGATAACCTCACCGTCACGTTCGGCAAAATCAGTCCGCAGGGGTATTTCGACGCCAACAACGCGGCCAACGACCAAACGCGGCAATTTTTAGCCGGCCCGTTTGTCAATAATCCGGTCATACCCTTTCCGGGCCACATGGCGACGCATGCCTATCCCGGTGGCGCGGTGGCGAGTTTCCTGATGAATGAAACCGTCACTTTGCAAGGCGGCATTCTCGAAGCGGCGCACGACTATTCCGGCGAGTTCAAACGCTTGATGATCATCGGCGAGGCCGACGCCAAAATGGAAGTGATGGAGGGAGAAGCCAACCTGCGCCTGATCGCGTTCTCGACCGAAACCGATGAAAATCCGGATAACATCTATAAGATTTCCGGTTTTGGCCTCAGCTTCGATTACACCTACGACGACGACTACATCTTTTTTGCACGCTATGGTTCGCGCAAGTCGGCAGACGCCGCGCCGGACGAAGACCCCAAGTCCACCATGAGTTTCGGCATGCAGGGCCCGTTCGGTGATGTGGCCTTTGGCGCGGGCTATTCGGTGACCAAGGCAAAAGGTAAAGACGTGGAAAAAGAAACCTGGCTGGAGTTTTATGTTCAGTATGCGCTCGCCGAAGGCGTGCTCGCCGCGATCGATTATCAATCGGCCAAGAACCCCGGCTTCGATTCGGCCTATGGCACTTTTACCGCTTTGGGCGCACGTCTTCAGGTTGATTTTTGACGGCGCGGTTAGATCCCGCGCCCACGCTGGCAGTCTAAAGCGAACTCAAACAACGAACATAATCACAGGTAGTCAGATGATGAAAAACAATCGAGACAGTGAAGATAAAAAAATCACCCGCGCCGTGTTTACCGTGGCGCTGGCCGCCGCATTCACCCTTCCGTTACAAAGTTGCAACGAAGATGTTCCCATAGCGGAGCCTTTCGAGGCTCCTACGGAAACCACACGTGTACCGGTTGAAGAATTGGATGCCGATCTACAAGAGACGGTGATTCTGGGCGGGAGGTTGTATGACGACTGGCCGACGTTAAGCGGCCCAAGCCCGACTGGTAGTAATCCGATGGCGGTGTTTCTGGAAGGTTACCCAGCAACAACTTTGGGAACACCTTATGGCGATTTTATCGCCTTGAGTGGTGCTAATCGTCCAAAACAATATCGTTGCAAAACTTGCCACGGATTCACTTACCTCGGTTCGTCGTATTTCCCTGACGCGGGGATTATGGATGCAGCGAATAACAAAACAGTCGAAGAAATCCAGGCGATCATCAGTGACGGCATCGAAATTGGCGCAACAGGAGATACTGTGCATAATTTCGGTGACGATCTGAGTAGCTCAGAAATAGAGGCGCTGGCAACCTTCATCAAATATGGCGTCGTTGATATCGGCGATTACATCCGCACATTTGCGCCTGTTGGCAAAGGCAACGCGAGTAATGGTGAAACGCTTTATTTAGGCGGGGTAGCACGTTGTTCAGACTGTCATGGTGTGGATGGTCAGAAAATACCATTCGAACCCGGGGAGTTTGTTGGCACCATCGGTAAAGATGAACCAGATGAAATGCTGCATAAAATTCGATTTGGTCAACCGGATAGTATTATGCCAAGCATTTATGAGCGTGGTCTGACAACTCAAGACGCGGCGGACATCATGACCTACACACAGCAGTTGCCTGCGGAATGATTCGCCCCAGTTAACAAGCAATCCTGATATTTGTTATTTGAAAGGCCATCTCCCAGATGGCCTTTTTTTTATTGCACAGGCAGTGAGGAAGTATGGTGTTTTGACTTTATCCCGCAACTACGCCTGTTGCGCGCGTTGCATATTTTTCTGCGCAGCGACAATTTCCAAATGGCACCACCGCCGCATCGCGGACCGTAAACCAACAGGTGGTCGCCGGATTCATGCGCGAAATACGCCTGCTTGCGGACGGTGACGGAATTTGATTGAGGTCATTATTAATCCGCTTACCCGCCGGCCATAAATAGATTATGTATTGCTCGTGCGCATGATTCAGCAGATCAGCCGCAACGATAACGGACCGGAACTGCTTGATCTTCAATAGAGAAGTTAAACGTGTCGAAGGCTTGTTCCGCCAAGCCGAGGAGTTGCAAGGATCGCGGCGACTCTAACCGTGTAATCGTGATGTTGTTGCGTTGAGGTCGCTTGACTTATAAGTTCTGGCTTGGCTGCCAAATGGCTTGAACGGCTGCGTCTCATCCGCCTACTTGTTGATTGAAATATGCGTCGAGAAGGGGTTGATTACGCGTATGCGCTGTTCTAGAAGCAATCCGTCCTGCAAATCTTCCGAGTAAATCATCATGCAGTTGCTGTCCAACGCGGTGGCGAGGATGAGTGCGTCGAACCAGGACAGGCGGTATTTTTCCATCAAGTCGAGCGCGGCGAGCGTGTGGTTCGTCGTTAATGAAATCGCTTCGGTGACGCCGAGGATGTGTTCGATCCGCGCACGGATTTCGGCGGGCGAAAATTGAAATTTTCTTCGCAGTACATTGGTGAATTCGTTGAGCACTTGCACCGAGACGACGAGTTCCATTCCCGATGCGCTGGCGGTTTCCAACGTTGCGCGTGCAGTGTGGCTTTTTATGGTATCCGCCGCCGGGTTTTCGGTAACGAAAAGATAAACCCAAACGTTGGTGTCGACAAAAGCTTTATCGGGCATTGCGTTCTTCGCGGGAGGGGAGGTCGAGTGATTTCACAATTAAAGGATGTTGCTTCGCATAGGCGAAAAGCTTTGTCAGCGCATCTTTGGCTTTTTGCACATGGCCGGCATGTGTGATGCGTACATCGCGGGCGCCAAGCGCACGCAGTAAAGGATCAAGCTTTTGCAGCTCCGTTTCGTTGTCGATTTCGATAATGACGCGCATGGGTCCTTCTCTAACCTGTTGTTGCCGAGATAACGGCATTGATAACGTAAATCTTTTGGTGGGTCAAACGACTGCCTGGGGACGCATTATACAATACCAGAATGAGTCAGTGGATTATAGACGGTATGTTTGCAGTTACGGAGCGTGATGCTTATACATTAAGGCGGCACGGCTTGACATAAAAGCAACTGGCCTTTGATGCGCACAGCAAGTCGAACACATATGTAGGCGTCGTGGTTTTGTCGTGCAGTTACGCCTTTGCACACGCAGCTCATTTTTCTGCGCAGCGACAATTTCCAAACTGCATCACCACGTGCATCGCGTTTGACCGTAAACCAACAGGTGGCCGCCGGATTTATGCGCGAAATACGCCCGCTTGAAACTATTGTGCTGGAGCAATAGCGGCAGGTGACGGAATTTGATTGACGTCATTATTAATTCGCTTACCCGCCGGCCATAAATAGATTATGTGTTGCCCGTGCGCATGGTTCGCCGTATTGTTTTGTGTGCCGTTTGCGACGATTCATACCCACATGCAGTCGTGCGCAAATGGGAAGCTTGGGATGGCACACCGCCATGGCGCATGGAATGCGTACTTAAGCCATAGCGAAGCGCCGGAAATCCTCAGAATCGATTTGCCTGTACATGGATAGACGGCATCGTGCAGTGCTCGAAATAATTTGTCTTGACTGATGTGCCTATCGATTCCTTGCTGAAGGCAAGTGAAGAATTCGATTGCCATGGATTTTCGATCCTGGTGCGTGCCGCCTGCGTTATTCAACACATGGCATGGAGGCTGATTTATGGATCGCACCACTTTATTTTCCAGAAGAAATTTTATGAAATCGGCCGGTCTTTTGAGCGTTGCCGGAATGACCGGCACGCGCGAAGCGACGGCGACCGGGACGATCACTCTGCCGTTTGAAAACGGCACGCGCACGATTGCGCAATACCCGCAAAAAAGACCGCTGATTTTGTTGACCGGGCGCGCGACGCAACTCGAGACACCGCTGGCTATGTTCGACCCGGCGAATATCAACAACCCGATTACACCCAACGATGCGTTTTTTGTGCGCTATCACAACGCGAATTTTCCGCTGTCGATCAATCCGGCAACGCACACGATTCGTGTGACTGGAAATGTGACAACACCGTTGTCGCTCACCGTGGCCAACCTGAGAAACCCCATGCAGTTTCAGTCCGTGAGCGTGGTTGCCGTGAATGCATGCTCCGGGAACAGTCGCGGGTTCAGCAATCCGCGCGTAACCGGCGGGCAGTGGGCGCATGGTGCGCAAGGCAATGCAACCTGGACCGGCGTGCGTTTGAGCGATGTGCTGGCGGCGGCCGGTATTCGGGCCGGTTCGGTGCAGGTCACGTTCAATGGTCTGGATAATGGCGTTGAGGAAACGATTCCGGACTTCATCAAGGCGCTCGATGTTGACATCGCCACCAACGGCGAGGTCATCCTCGCCTATGCAATGAACGGCACGGACCTGCCGTTTCTGAACGGATTTCCCGTACGCCTGGTGGTGCCGGGATATACCGGTACGTATTGGGTCAAGCACCTGTCGGAGATCAATGTGACGACCAGCGCGTTCAGTGGATTTTATATGAACACGGCGTACCGCGAACCGGACAATGCCTGCGCGTGCGAAACCCCGGATGCGCTCGCACCGGTGACGCGGCCGGTGAGCCATCCGCGCGTGCGTTCATTCATCACGAGTTTGATGGAAGGTGCACAAGTCCTGGCGAGGGTGCCTATCCCGATCCGCGGAATTGCCTACGACGGCGGCAGCGGTATCAAGAGCGTGGAGGTTTCTGTCAACGGCGGCGTGACCTGGGTTGAGGCGACGCTCGGCACGTTCCTCGGCAAATACTCGTTCCGCGCTTTCACGCTGCCGTTTACGCCCCCTTCGGCCGGCGCCTATGCGATCAAGGTCCGTGCCACCGCGTATTCCGGCGAGACGCAACCAGAGACGGGACTGTGGACACGTGCCGGGTATGGTTACAACGCCATTGAAACTGTCAACATCACCGCGATCTAAGCGCGGGAACAGGAGCATCAATATGAATCGTCCAAATGAATTGAAAGCACAGGTCCCGGCAATCGGGTGGATGGTCGGCGCGCTGGCCGTAGTCTTGGGTGTTTCGGCGTGTATCGATCCTTCGTCAAGTACCGACCCCACCACTACGCCAACCCAGAGTTCAGACACAACGCAGGACGGCGGCCTACAAGGGGTCGGTGGTGGCGGTGGCATGGGCGGCGGGGGTATGGGTGGCGGCATGGGCGCCGGTGCCGTACTCACCATCGCGTTGCCGGCAGACACCTCGATTTTCCCACCCGGTCCGGGCATGCCGTTAAGTGATGCCGACGCTATAAAGTGCCTGCCGTGCCATGATGGAATTCAAGCGGAACCCGTCGCCGAACTACAAAGCGATCGCTCGCCTAACTTCGAACTGGTCAACGCCGAATGCCATGAGTGTCATTCGGCGGACTATGCGCTGTTCCAACCGCCACTGGACAAGGCCGGATGGGCGAAAGTGGTGAAAAAGATGGGGGACGCGTTCGATACCACCATTGTCGACGGCGTACCCACCGTGGACGTGATGTTCAATCCGGTTCATCAGGACGTCATGGCCACCTACCTGACGGCGATCAATGGGAAATAAGCATTCGTGCGGCGCATAGGGGTGACGATGTAATGCAGCGTGCATCACGCACACGACATCGTCTCCCCGGTGCGAACGTCGTGCGCATGGCGCACGCCACCTGGTGGCACGGGAAGGGATGCTTCGTTTGCATCCTGGACAATTAAAACCGGTTGACTTGAAGTCAGGCGCGATTAATTTTTTTTCAGCGCACTCGCCGATGGTCTTTTTTATTGTCGTGGAAAGTGCAATGTTTTGACTTTAATCGCGCAACTACGCTTGTTGCGCGCGCTGCATATTTTTTTGCGCGGCGGCAATTCCAAACGGCACCACCACCGAATCGCGTTTGACCTGGAACCGGCAGGTGGCCGCACCTTGGTGCATGCACTGCGTCTCGTTCAATATAAATTCTTCGCCAAAATGTTCCGCTAAGCCGGCAACGATGCCGCGCACCACGTGGCATAAGCGCCGCTGCGAGGTGTAGTGCAGGGTAATTTCGTCGGCGGAGATGCGCTGGGCGGAAATCACCGGCGGTTTGCGCAGCGGGTTGTGCCGGTGGAGCGCGTCGTGAATATAGGTGCCAGCGCTTTCGATAATGTCGAGCGTCCTGAACTTTTCGTTTTTGATGTACATGTAATAAAACGTCACCAGGCGATGCCCGGTGAATTTGCCGAAGTCCTCGAGCACGGCTTCCAGCGGAAGTTTTAATGCTTCGGAAGCTTTCACCGCGAGCGCGACGATTTCCGCATCGGGATAATCTTTTACCGGAAAGTAAATCTTGTACGGACTTTGGCCGGTCTTTTCCAGCAGCATGGACCAGGTCGCTTTGCCGCCGTGTTTTTCAATTACGTAATCACGCATAAAATCGAAAATCATTCCGTACATAGGCTCATCCTTAAACAGGCTGGAACAATGTGAAGTGTTCAAATGGAGAAACAGTACCGCTGAAATCATTCCATCCGGAGCTTAAACACGAATGAAATGGAGGGTAGCGGAGGTTGATATCAGAGACGCTGTTTACGTGCATCCAAGCCAGGAAAAATGCGGTGTGAGCGGCGGCGGCCGGGCCTCCGAGCTGTTTGAGCGAGACGTGTTATTCGCGGCCTTTCTTACCTAATCTTATGAACGATCCAAAAAACCTTAAGCATTCGGGTGGTGACGTCGTTATAATCATGAGCCAATGTGCTCAAGCGCAGAGGGTAGTGCGCACAGCCAGGCGACACGGATGACGATCATTCCCTGCTGAGACTACATGTTTGACATGAAAGGAAGTGGACCAAACTTAATCAAGTTGGTGTCGGCGCCGAGCGATGATTCGATAGCGTCAGGGCGTCGGCCGGGCCGCATTTGCTATGTGGACGATAGCCGCACCTCGGCCTACGTCACCAAGAAAATCCTTACCGAATTCGGTTACCACGTCGATCATTTCAATACCGCGGAACCGGCCATCGTGGCCTTGCTGGAAAACGATTACGACTTGCTGCTGACCGACCTGTTGCTGTCGACCGGCGGGATGAATGGCGATGATCTGGTGCGTTTTTTACGCATGAGCGGACACCCCAAAAAGAAATTACTGCCGGTGATTGTGATCACGGGCTCTTCCGATAAAGACACCTTGCTGAGAATTTACGAAGCGGGCGCCAACGGCGTGCTGGTCAAGCCGATTACCGGGGATGAACTCAATGAACGCATTCGCGGTTTGATTCCCGAACACCGCCCAGGGGCATTGCAATCCGGTTATGCCCTGGAAATTCACAGCGAACCCGGCGCGGTTCCGGGCCCCGCTGCGCGCAAGCCTGCTTCAGCTCCACCTCCCGTGGGAGCGCAAAAACCACCCGCATATAAGGCACCGGTGCCGCCGCCGGTCACGCCGCGGGCGCCGGGTCCGGCCTTCAAGCGCTCGGCCGCGACCAATGAAAAACAAACTCAAGTCCCGGCTTTTCCCGCGCCGCCCCCAGTGCAGCCGCCGGTAAAAAACCGGCCGGTCACGGCATTCGGTGCGAAAAAACGTGTGCTGCCGGCGGCCCCCGCGACGGCCTCGCGCGATGCGGCTTCGGTTATCGCGGAATTACGTGCCAGCGATCATCAGGATGACGACATTCCCACGCTGACGTTATCTCTTGAAGCGCCCATGTCGGTGGTTTCTGACGATGAGCTTCAGCTGATTCCCAAGTCTAAAGGGGACGCATCCAAGAGCAAGACCCCGGCGGCGAAGACGATTAGCAATGCGGCATCGGCCGCGTTCGATGTAACCGGCACTGGGCTGACGGCGCCGAAGCGGCCGCGTGAGCGCACGCCCGAGCCTGAAGCTGCGCTGGGAGGACGCACCATCGTGGATGCCGCCAGCGCGCAGGCGGCCTTGGCGAAGGATGCGCCGCGCGAACGCGCACCCGCGCGCGAACCCGAAGCAGCGATTCCCAGCGATACCAAGGCGATTGTCACGGCGTTGGACATCGAGCAGGATTTTCCGCCCATTCAGGACGATTTGATGCAGCCGTCGATGGTCCACATGGTGCTTGAAACCATTAAAAGTTACAAAGTACTCAGCGCAGCGGCCATGGGCTCCTTGCTGATCATTGGTTGGAGTGTGCTCAATTTCATGAGCAGCGGCGGCACCATTAACGTGGAAACCACGCGCGCCGAGATTGGCGCATTGCATCAAGCCATTACCGTGCCGGGGAAAGTCGTAAGCAAACTCAAGGTCGATGTCAGTCCCAGTGCGGGCGGGCAGGTCAAACAATTGTTCGTCAAAGAGGGCGACAAGGTGCGCAAGGGCCAAAATATCGCGCAATTGGAAAACGACGAAGTGTCCAACGAAGTGAAGCGCGCGGAAGGCAATTTGCAAACCACCCGCGAAGAAACCGCGATGGCCGAAAAAACCGTAACCCGCATGCGCCGCGCGCTGGATTTAGGTGCCGTGTCGCGACAAGCGGTGGAAGAGGCCGAAACCTCGCTCAAGTCGGTCAAGTCGAAAGAGGCCGCCGCCAAGGAGCAGGTGCGTTCCACGCGCCAGTTGCTGGACAAGCTTATGGTCACCGCGCCATTCGACGGCACCATTACCGCGCGGCAAGTGCAGGTGGGTCAATACGTGCGTCCCAGCGAGCCGATCGTGTCGGTCGTGGATCTGGGGCAACGCGAGATCGAAACCAAGGTCGACGCCGCCGACAGTTCGGCGATCAACACCGGCCAGGAAGTCGATGTGTCCTCCGATGCCTTCCCTGGCCGTAAGTGGCAGGAATTAGTTACGCGAGTGGCGCCCTCGGCCAATCGTGAATCCACAGCGAACACCGTCAACGTGTATATCAGTCTGGGTAAAGAAGCCCCGCCGTTAAAAGTGGGCCAGCAGGTGGATGCGGACATCCGCATTGTGTCCGCCGACCATGCCATCAAATTGCCCATCAATGCATTGGTGCAACGTAACGGCAAAATGTGGGTGGCGATCAGCGAAGAAGGGCGCGTGCATTACATTCCGGTGACCACCGGCATGGAAGATTTAACCCACGCGGAAATTGCGCAAGGTGTCCGCTCCGGGCAAGAAGTCATCGTGCCTAAAGGCGTCATGCTGAATGAAGGCGACCGGGTGAATATCGTGTCGTCGCGATAGGAATGATTCAGCTCTCCAACGCGTCGAAGTCGTATCGTTCTGGTGATTTCGCGCTGCCTGTTCTCAAGAACGTTTCCTTATCCATCCAGCAGGGCGAATTCATCGCCATCATGGGTCCATCCGGATCCGGCAAATCCACGTTGTTGAACGTACTGGGATGTCTCGACACGCTGGATTCCGGCGCGTATCAATTATTCGGCCAGGCCGTGGAGCATCTGGATGAAGATGGTTTGGCGCAAGTGCGCTTAAAGTACATCGGATTTGTATTCCAGTCGTTTAACCTGATTCCGCGCTACGACGCGTTGCGCAATGTGGAGTTGCCGATGGTGTATTCACGCATTGCACCGGATCTGCGCAGGCGCCGTGCAAAACACGCACTGCACTTGGTGGGCCTGGGTGAGCGGATAAGCCATACGCCGGCCCAATTGTCCGGCGGGCAGCAACAGCGTATCGCGATCGCGCGCGCCTTGATCAATAACCCGCATGTCATCATTGCCGACGAGCCCACCGGCAGTCTGGATTCGAAAACCGGCCATGAAATCATGCATCTGTTTCAGCGCTTGCATGCCGCCGGTAAGACGATTGTGGTGGTGACCCATGAAGACGATATTGCCGCGTACGCGCAGCGCATCGTGCATGTGAAAGACGGCAGGCTGGATCAAACAAAATGACAAGCCTAGTCCCCCGCGGCGGGAGAATCCTCGATGCGCTGTCTCAGGCGACCTATGCCCTGCGCGACAACCGCATGCGTACCGCGTTGAGTATTCTGGGTATCGCGGTGGGCATTATCGCGGTGATCATCGTGGGCGTCGTCACCAAAGGCGTGCGCGAACGCGTTTTTTCGGAACTGGAAAGCTATGGTTTGCAATCGTTCTGGATTTATCGCAAGGATCAAGCGCCGGGGCCGAACGGGGCGGTGCGAGAAGGTTCAGGTATTGATAATGAAGATTTGCAGGCTGTGCATTTGGGGTGCTGTCCGGCGGTGTTGCGGGTTTCGCCGCGGGTGTACTACACCGACTGGAATGTGACGGTACGCTCGGGTAACCGCTTCGAGCGCGTGTTTCTGGAGGGCGTCGATGTTCCATATATCGACATTTCCAAGGATGAGATTCAACTGGGGCGTAACTTTCGCCCGGCCGACATCGAAACGCGTCGTCCGGTCGCGCTGATCGGAACGAAGGTGCAGCAGGACTTGTTTCCGGATAATCCCGATCCCGTGGGCGAATCGTTTCGTTTCAACGAAATGAAGCTGACGGTGATCGGCATGCTCAAGGAAAAGAAACGTGATTTCCTCAAAAGCATCGGTGCCGCCGAAAATTACGACATCAATGACCGGGTGCTGATCCCGTACACGCTGCATCAGCAAATACTCGGCACCAAGGAAATACACACTTTGGCGGGCGAGGCCGTGGATGCGCGTTCCATGCACGATGCGCAAACGCAAATTCTCGAGCTGTTGCAACGCAGCCATAACAATAAATTCACCTACACCCCCGAGAGCATGGAAGGCTGGGTGCAAACCATCGACAGCATTCTGTCGCTCATTTCATGGGGTGGTGTTATTGCCGCGTCGGTGTCGTTGCTGGTGGGCGGTATTGGCATCATGAATATCATGACCACGTCGGTGGTCGAGCGTACCCGCGAGATCGGTATCCGCAAGGCCATCGGCGCGCCGCAGCGTGACATTTTAATGCAATTTCTGCTGGAGGCGGTTTTCATCAGCACCCTGGGCGGTCTCGTGGGTTTGGTGTTGGGACTCGCGGCGAGCTATGGACTGGCGTTGTGGACCCGCATGGACGTGCTCCCCTCGGTGTGGATCATGCTCACGGCGCTGCTGGTTTCGATGACCGTCGGCATGTTGTCGGGATATTATCCGGCGCGGCGCGCGGCGCGTTTGAAACCGGTGGAGGCGCTGCGTTATGGCTAGCGTTAATCAGCGAAACGGTATGTTGGTGCCGGTGATTTGGGCGGTGTACGTGATGGTTGGTCCGGTGCTTGGAAGGCAGAAATTACGAATTTTTACCGGACCAATAGGTGGATAAATCCACATTTCCCCTTCAAAAGACGCTGTGCCGTTTTGTCCTGGGGCTAAACAAGAGGCTCGATGATCGAAGGCCACGGTGGGTTTAAAACTATAAGGGTTCGTTACGGTAAGCGTGCCCGCGTAGTGGATATTATAAGTTTCGAAGTTACCCAATGGTGTTGTTACAAGTTGAAGCGCATTCCCGGGTGCGTCGGTAATCTTGAATCCCGCGCCGGAGTCCGATGCCTCCATACTACCAATTGAGTTACACACGCTGGAATCGCATTCACCCACAATGTTGTAATCAAGTGCGCCGCCGATGGTGCGATCGATCCCTCGGCCGGGATCAAGCGGTGACCAGAAAACTTGCACCGGGCTGGGTGGATTATTTGCAGCTAACGACACGCTTTTGTTAGGCCAGTAGGTATGTGTTTGTGACCCCGGGGTATTTGAACCAATACCTTCGAAAGCATTCAGGAAGATTGATCCATCCGCGTCCTGAGTGATGTATTGCACCGCACTTGCATTCAGTTCCTGAAAAACAAAACGTAGCGCACTGCGAGGGCCCAGACTGAACGGCAATGGTAGGATCGAATCCTCCCAGGTCATGGTGATTCCCGTACTGGTGGACTGTGGCGAGCTGCCGACCATGTAACTTTCATATTGCATCAAAATATAGTCGCCGTGCGTGTAGGCAGGTAATGCGGAAGAAGTGACCTTGTACGTTTTAGCTTTACTGTTTCCCACCAGGCACGAGCTCAGCGTCATGCATGTCATCACTACCAGCGCCAGTCCCAATTTAGTTCGCATCCATCCGCGCATCGCCATCACCCTGATAAAACTGCCATAAAGTCATTATAGCGAGATTTGCCTGGGCGTGTGACGCACGTACAATCAGGGTCGGTTTTACCGGGAATTCATCAATGAATGATTGCGTGCTATTCGATTCGAACTGCCGCCGTTGCGCACGTCTGGCCGGTTTCCTGGATCAGGTGCGGATCGATTATCCCGCCTACCATGCCGGGCCGGTAGCGCCTTTCGGCGTCGACGATGCACGCTTGTTGATCGTCGGTCTTGCGCCCGGCATGCACGGCGCCAATGCGAGCGGCCGGCCGTTTACCGGCGACTATGCGGGTATCTTGCTGTACGAAACGCTGCATGAGTTTGGACTTAGCAATCACCCCGAGTCCGTGTCACGCGACGATGGTCTGCAATTGCGCGCCTGCCGCATTACCAACGCCGTGAAGTGTTTACCGCCGCAAAATAAACCGCTGCCGCTCGAAGTCGCGACCTGCAATACCTTTCTTGCGCGCGAGCTGGCCACTTTGCCGCCGGGCGCGGTGATTCTCGCCCTGGGAGGGATCGCGCACGCCGCGGTGTTGCGCGCACTGGGTTTAAAAGCCAAGGAATTCCCATTCGGGCATGCCACCCAGTACGCCATACCGGATGGGCGCCAGTTATTGTCTTCCTATCATTGTAGCCGCTACAACACCCAGACCCGCCGTTTGACGCGCGATATGTTTCGCGACGTGGTGCGGCGCGCGGTGGAGTTGATGCCGTGAGCGACGTTCCACGTGCGGAATTCGATGCGCGTGAATTAGTCAAGACCCTGCCCAACAAGCCGGGTGTGTATCGCATGCTCGATGCGGGCGGCACGGTGTTGTACGTGGGCAAGGCGCGCAATTTAAAAAAACGCGTGACGAGTTATTTTCAGCGCCCGGCCGAACATCCGAAAACCCAGGCGATGCTGGTGCATGTCGATCATGTCGAGATTACGGTCACGCATAACGAGACCGAAGCACTGCTGCTGGAAAACAACCTGATCAAAAGCCTGCGTCCGCGCTACAACATCACGCTGCGCGACGACAAAAGTTATCCCTACATCGTGGTGGTCATGGAGCATGAGTTCCCGCGCTTGGCTTTTTATCGCGGCGCACGGCGCGAACGCGGGCGCTACTTCGGTCCGTACCCCAGCGCCTCGTCCGCGCGTGAAACCTTGCACCTGATGCAAAAGATTTTTCCGGTGCGCCAGTGCGAGGACGGGTTTTACCGCAATCGCTCGCGGCCGTGTCTGCAATACCAAATCAAACGATGCACCGCGCCGTGCGTCGGCTTCGTGGACAAGGAAATTTATCTGGAGGACGTGCGTCACGCGACGCTGTTTCTGGAGGGCAAGAACACCCAGGTCGTCGATGAGCTGGTGGCGCGCATGGAGCGGGCCGCGACAGATTTACACTACGAGCAGGCGGCGCGCTACCGCGATCAGATCGCCAGCCTCAAACGCATCCAGGACCGGCAATACATGAGCGGCGAGGGTGGTGATCTCGACATTATTGCGGGCGTCGTGAAGCACGGCATCGGCTGTGTGCAGGTATTTTATGTGCGCGGCGGGCGTAACTTGGGTAACAAAACTTTTTTTCCAAAAAGCGCAGCGCTGGCCGAGGCGCATGAAATCCTCGCTGCGTTCATTCCACAGTATTACCTGGGCGATGCCGCGCACGGCGAGGCGGGCCGCGAGGTGCCGCCGCAAATTTTACTGAATCATGCAATTGACGAGGTGGAACTGCTGGCCGGCGCGTTGAGCCAGCAGGCGCAGCGCAAAGTGCAGATCATGCGGCCGGAGCGGGGTGACAAAGTGCGCTGGGTGGAATTGGCGCAAGCCAACGCGCAGCACGCGATCGACACTTTTCTGGCCGGCAAGGCCACCACCCTGGCGCGCTTTGATGCGTTGCAGGAAGCGTTGCAATTGGACAGCGTGCCGCAACGTCTGGAATGTTTCGATATCAGTCACACCATGGGCGAAGCCACCGTGGCGTCCTGTGTCGTGTTCGATACGCAAGGGCCCTCCAAGGCGGATTACCGGCGTTTCAACATCAAGGACATCACGCCCGGCGACGACTACGCGGCCATGCGCCAGGTCTTGCTGCGGCGTTACACGCGTCTGCAACAGGAAGACGGCAAACTGCCGGATGTGCTGTTCATCGACGGCGGCAAAGGCCAATTGACTCAGGCGGAACAGGTACTTACCGAGCTGCAAGTGGAGGGTGTCACCTTGATTGGTGTAGCCAAGGGTGCGGATCGTAGGCCGGGCATGGAGACGCTATTCTTGTCCGGCCGGGAGCAGCCGCTTATACTGCCAGCCAACTCACCGGCCTTGCTGCTTGTGCAGCAGATCCGCGATGAAGCGCATCGGTTTGCCATTACCGGCCATCGCCAGCGCCGAGCGAAAGCGCGCACGACTTCGGTGCTGGAAGGCATTAAAGGATTGGGCGCCAAGCGGCGACACTTATTATTGAAGCAGTTCGGCGGATTACAGGAACTCACCCGTGCCGGGGTCGAAGACTTGACCCGCGTGCATGGTATCAGCACCGAGCTCGCACAACGCATTTACGATGTATTGCACCCTGGCTGAGCGAGTGTGTCCGTATCATGATGCTTAATGTTCCCAATGGCCTGACCCTGTTTCGCATCGTGTTGATCCCGGTGTTCGTGGCGGTGTATGTGTTGCCGGTGCCGTGGGTCAATGAAGCGGCGACCCTGGTGTTTGCGCTTGCCGCGCTGACCGATTGGCTGGACGGCTATTTCGCACGCCGCTTGAATCAGATTTCCGCGTTCGGCGCGTTTTTGGATCCAGTCGCCGACAAGCTCATGGTCGCGGTGGCCTTGATCCTGATCGTCAATCAAAATCCCAGCGGAGTGGCGGGCGTGTGGATTGCGGTTCCGGCGGCGGTCATCGTCGGCCGCGAGATCGCCGTATCGGCGCTGCGCGAGTGGATGTCGGGATTGGGCGCGCGCGCCAAAGTCGCTGTATCGATGATCGGCAAAGTGAAAACCGGCACGCAGATTTTTTCGATATTATTTTTGCTGTACCAGCACCCGGTGCTCAATTTTCCGGTGGTCAATATCGGTATCGCCTTGCTGTATTTGTCCGCGCTGTTGACACTTTGGTCGATGTTTATTTATTTGCGCGCCGCCTGGCCGATGCTCAGCGACGTGCGGCCGGGCGGTAATCCGTCGTGATTGTTTTTATATCTGCGGAGGCGCGCTTAACCGGTTGACAGTTATCTGAATCACATTAAAATGTGCACCTCTTTACCCAAGCGGGAATAGCTCAGTTGGTAGAGCACGACCTTGCCAAGGTCGGGGTCGCGAGTT
>CAZHHW010000049.1:0-3212 GCA_964532385.1 uncultured Gammaproteobacteria bacterium
TGCATGCAAAACCAATATCCATTGTGGAAGTATCTGCTCATTGCGCTGATCGTGGTGGCGGGCGCGTTTTATTCATCGCCGAATCTGTTCGGCGAGGACCCCGCCATCCAGATTACCTCGACCCGCACCGCTAAGGTCGAGCCCTCGGTGCAGGGTGATCTGGAAGCTTTGCTGCAGCGGCATCAGATCGCGTTTAAGTCCATTGTGATCGAAGAAGGAAAATTACTGGCGCGGTTTGCCAACACCGACGATCAGATCAAGGCCAAAGCCCACATCGACGAAGAATTATTCAAAGACAGTGAAAAACGCGCCTTCTCCGTGGCGCTGAATCTCGCACCGTCGACGCCGCACTGGATGAGTGCGGTGAGTGCCATGCCGATGTATCTCGGGCTGGATTTGCGCGGCGGGGTGCACTTCCTGATGGAAGTCGACATGAAGGCGGCGATCAGTCAAGCCGTGGAACGTTACACCGGCGATGTGCGCTCGCTGTTGCGTGAAAAGAAAGTGCGTTATGTCAGCGTCGAGCGCCGTCCGTACGTGGCGGGTCAGCGCGGCATGGTGGAGATCACCTTGAGCACGTCCGAAGAGCGCAGCGCCGCGCGCTCGGTGATCGCCAAGGAATACAACCGCCTGGAATTGTCGGAAGACGACAGCGGCGGTAAAGCGGTTTTGATCGCGCGCCTGAGCGAAGCGGAAGAACGCGAAGTGCGCAGCTTCGCGGTGAAGCAAAACATCATCACCCTGCGCAATCGCGTCAATGCGCTGGGTGTGGCCGAACCGGTGATTCAGCAGCAGGGCCAGGACCGCATCGTGGTGCAATTGCCCGGCGTGCAGGACACTGCCGGCGCCAAGGAAATTCTCGGTGCGACCGCGACGCTGGAATATCGCCTGGTCGACACCGAGCACGACGTGCAGGCCGCGGTGGACGGACGCGTGCCGGCGGGTTCGCAGTTGTACCGCGAACGCAAAGGCACACCGGTGTTGCTCAAGCGCGGTGTGATCGTGACCGGCGATCAGATCACCGATGCGTCGTCCGGCCTCGACCAGCAAAATGGTCAACCGGCGGTATATGTGACCCTGGACAGCAAGGGCGCGCGCAAAATGGGTGAGACCACCAAGGAAAACATCGGCAAGCCGATGGCCGTGGTCTACATCGAAAACACCACCGAAACTAAAATGGTCGATGGTCAGCCGGTGAAAACCGCCAAGCGCATCGAAGAAGTCATTAATGTCGCGACCATCCGCGATTCGTTCAGCAAGCGGTTTCAAACCACGGGTCTTGACAGCACCACCGAGGCGCACACCTTGGCCTTGCTGCTGCGCGCGGGCGCGCTGGCGGCGCCGATTCAAATTGTCGAGGAGCGCACCGTCGGTCCGAGCCTGGGTGCGGAAAACATCAGCAAGGGATTTAATTCGACCTTGTACGGGTTCTGCGCGATTGCGATTTTCATGACGATTTACTACTTGATGTTCGGCTTTGTCTCCGTCATCGCGCTGAGCGTGAATCTGATGCTGCTGATCGCGGTGCTGTCGGTGATGCAGGCCACGCTGACCTTGCCGGGTATGGCCGGTATCGCGTTGACCGTCGGTATGGCCATCGATTCCAACGTGTTGATCTTCGAACGTATCCGCGAGGAATTGCGCAACGGCAATACGCCGCAGGCGTCGATCCACGCCGGGTATGAACGCGCCTGGGCGACCATCTTCGACTCCAACATCACGATTCTGATCGCGGGTTTCGCGCTGTTTCTGCTGGGCTCGGGCCCGATCCGCGGCTTCGCCGTGGTGTTGTGCATCGGGATTCTCACCTCCATGTTCAGCGCCGTGCTGGTCTCGCGCGCCTTGATCAATCTGATCTACGGCGGCCGCAAGGTATCGAAGCTTGCCATCGGCTGAGTTGAGTGAGGCCATGTGCTTTGTCCATCTTGGAAACCAAGATTACATAACACCTGACTGCTTGAACGGAGAATCCCTTCCCCCTGCAAGGGGGAAGGTTACGACTGCATGGATGCAGGAGGTAGAGCAACGCAGGAGCAGTTGCCGAGGATGGGGGTGATGATAAAAAGACGGTGTTTGAACACCCCCATCCCAGCCTTCCCCCTTGCAGGGGGAAGGGGCTAACTTTTGTGCAGTGCATGGGTTCTTGACAATTTAATGTTCCGTATTTGCGACCCAAATCGATTAGACGCGCACATCCAGTACACCACTTAACAGGAGTCGGTCATGGAATTATTCAGAATTAAAAGCGACATACCGTTCATGAGTTACGGACGGTTGACGACGAGTATTTCCGCCGTCACATTCTTGCTTGCGGTGCTGTTCCTTGCGTTACGCGGATTGAATTTGGGGATCGACTTCACCGGCGGTACGCTTCTGGAGCTCAATTACAAGCAGCCTGCCGATCTGGCTAAAATTCGCACCACGCTGGAAGGGTTGGATTTAAAAGACGCGACGGTGCAAAACTTCGGCACCGCGCTCGACGTGCTGATCCGCGTGCCGGTCAAGCACGATGCCTCCGCATCGAAACTCAG
Organism: uncultured Gammaproteobacteria bacterium; assembly: GCA_964532385.1. Taxonomy (GTDB): domain Bacteria; phylum Pseudomonadota; class Gammaproteobacteria; order SG8-11; family SG8-11; genus UBA6921. The sequence goes on from CAZHHW010000049.1 coordinate 2,532, forward strand.
CGATACCGTCATCGGCGCATTGCGCCAGCAGGATGCGTCGCTGGAAGTGCGGCGCGTGGAATTTGTCGGCCCGCAGGTGGGCGAAGAACTCTATAACTACGGCGGTCTGGCGTTGCTGCTGGTGGTGTTCGGCATCATGGTGTATCTGGCGATCCGTTTCGAGTGGCGTTTCTCGGTCGCGGCGATCATCGCCAACCTGCATGACGTGATTATTATCTTGGGATTCTTCGCATTTTTTCAGTGGGAGTTTTCGTTGACCGTGGTGGCCGCCTTGTTGGCGGTGCTGGGTTATTCGGTCAACGAGTCGGTCGTGGTGTTCGACCGGATTCGCGAGAATTTCCGCAAGATGCGCAAGGCTACGGTGCCGGAAGTTATCAATAACGCCATCACGCGCACCATGTCGCGCACCATCATGACCCACGCGATGACGCAGACCATGGTGTTCTCGATGCTGTTGCTGGGCGGAGACGTTTTGTTCTATTTCGCGCTGGCGCTGACCATCGGAATTTTATTCGGCATTTACTCGTCGGTGCTGGTGGCGAGCCCAATCGTGATGTGGCTGGGAATTTCGCGCGAGAACCTGATGCCGGTCAAGAAAGAAGGCGCCGAGGTTGACTCGCTGCCGTAGTAGATCATTCTTCTTCGGGCTGTTTTCGAAGCAAAATAATTCCTGAATGAAAA
>CAZHHW010000049.1:3312-24341 GCA_964532385.1 uncultured Gammaproteobacteria bacterium
CGCGCGCTTCTAGAGCGCCGCCTTGGCTTTTTTATCCTGTTCCAAAAAGGGCGTCAGCGATTTCGATAATTCCATGGGATCGAACTTGGCGACATAACCGTCCGCGCCGATGCGCTTACCCATCGCCACATTGGTGGCGGCCGACAACGACGAATGCATCACTACCGGAATTCCTTTGAAGCGCGGGTCCTGCTTGATTTTCATGGTGAGCACATAACCATCCATTTCCGGCATTTCCACATCGGTAAGTACGACGCTGATCAAATCTGTCAACACCGTATTATTTGCGCTCGCGCGTTCGGCCATGTCCTGTAATTTCTGCCAGGCTTCGGCGCCGTTGTTCGCGCTGACGTATTTCACACCCATCTGGTCCAGCAATGAGGAAATGCGTTTGCGTGCCACGGTGGAGTCGTCGGCAAATACGACCATGCCGGGTTCTTTCGAGCGCACGATTTCAGACAGGTTTTCATGGATGTCTTCGCCACCCACAGCGGCAGAGAGTAACTTCTCGACGTCCAGCACCATGACGATGCGGCCATCGGGAATTTCACAAACCGCGGTAATAAGTCCGCCCAATTGATGCGACATCAACGAAGGCGGCGACTTTAATTGGCCCCATTCGAGCCGCAAGATATGGTCGACAGACTGCACTAAAAATCCCTGAATGGTGCGGTTGTACTCCGTCACCATCAACACTTGCGGTTTGTTGCTGATTTGAATGTCGCAAAAATGCGCCAGATTAAGCACCGGAATCATCGAACCGCGCAGGCTGATCATACCCTCCACTCCCGGCGGCATGTCCGGAGCGTGGGTGATGTCCGGCACCTTCATCACTTCACGAACTTTAAAGACATTGATGCCAAACACTTCGTCGCGTCCGGTACGCGCATCATGGCCCAAACTGAATAACAGCACTTCGAGCTTGTTGGTGCCCGCAAGCTTGGTACGTTCATCAACTTGTTGCAGAACATTAGCCATGGCTCGATATGCCTTCAGTTAGCCTTGTGTATCGGGGAATCGGCGCGCACCGCAATGGTCAAAGCCCCGCGCAACGCGCCTTTGGCTGATGTATCGGCAAGATCGAAAAACAAATGAGTCGCCAAACGGCCATGAACAGCTTTTCCGTTCGATGCAGATCGTTGGCACCGGATAGATGAAGATCGTGCCTTATTTACGGAGTGGAGCGGCAACGACGTATGGCAAACGTGGATGTGGATCGGATTCGCATGCTCAATCCGGCTGGAGCGTGAAGTAGAACGTTGCTCCCGCGCCGGGAGCAGATTCCGCCCAGATGCGTCCGCCATGGCGGACGCAGACGCGCTGCACGATGGAAAGGCCGATGCCGGTGCCTTCGAATTCGTCGGCGCGATGCAGTCTTTGAAATACGCTGAACAGTTTACCGGCGTATTGCATGTCGAAACCCGCGCCATTGTCTTTCACGAAGAAAATCTTGGATTCGGTGTCCGGCGATTCGCGGCAACCGATCTCGATCGCGGCGCCCGGCGTCTTGCCGGTAAACTTGATGGCGTTGCCGAGCAGATTGAGCAAAGCCTGTTTGAGCAATGCCCGGTCGGCCTTGACCGTACCGAGTTTGCCGATGGAGATATCAATCGTGCGGGAGGTGTTTTGGCTCAGCAGTTCGTTAATGATTTCACGCACGAAATCTTCCAGCGGCACGAGCTCGGTCTTGACAGGTTGGCGGTTAAAATGGGCGAGGGCGAGCAGATCCTCGATCAGTCCCGCCATGCGTTGCACACTGCCGCGCACGAGCGTAAGCAACCGGCGCCCTTCCGTATCCAGACGATCGCCATAATTCTTTTCCAGAATGCTGGTGAAACCATCCACCGCACGCAGCGGCGCACGTAAATCGTGCGATACGGAATAGGAAAACGCTTCAAGCTCTTTGTTGGCCGCTTGCAGTTGCGAAGTGCGTTCCGCCAGTTTGAAATAAAGGGCGCTGTTCTCGAACAGCAGCATGACGAGCACAAAGCTTGACGCCAGCAATCCATAAATTCGGCCGGCGTAAAAGCCGAGATCGAAACGGCCGGCGTTGAGCACCGCGGACAAGGCGATGTCGAAAATCCAGGAGCACACCACGACCATCAGCCAAAGATCGAGCATCGTATGCGGCCGTCGCCGCCACAATATGCTCAAGGCGATAAAGCTCAATGCCCAAACACTCCCGACGACAAAAATCATCACGGGCGAATAGTGGTTCCCGATCATGATCGGCGGCAAAAGATCATGGCCGACGGTGGCAATAAGCGCGAGCCCCGACACGGTGGTGAGGACGACGGCGATGCCGGAGGCGATGCTGCCCCGGCTGTAGTTTTGTTTGGCCTCGTGGGGATTGTTTTTGAGTAGTGCATACGCGATGACAAAGGCGGGGAAACCGCCATGCCAAAACATATAAATCCAGGCGGTTGTCTGAGGACCGGCACCCAACCCAGTTTCGGAAAACAGCCCCGGAAACGACAGCGTATGCACGATGAGCATGATTGCCGTGAACAGGTAACCGCATGCCAGGATCATTAACGCACGCGAGCGTACGATGCGCAGTTGCGAAAACAACAGCATCGCGGTCATGAAATCAGTCACGATCAGCGCCGTTTGATACACCGGAATGAATGCAAACACTTTCGCCAATTGCACTTTTGCAAAAGGCGCGGTGACGATGAAGAAGGCGGCCAGTATCAGTACAACGGTAAGAGCGAGGCGGCGCTCACCAGACTGCGCCGGTAAGGTGGAGAGAATTGCAACAGGATCGTCCGCGCCGTTTTGGGTCATGTCAATTTTCGTAACATTGGCTGGGCGCGCCGCTGTTATCGCTATGGTTGTTGTGAATGATAGATCGTTCTGGTCGCGCGGTTTTTTTGCGCAGGCACTTGAACATAAGCCGGAGCAAAGATTGACGACCGCACAGGCTTTGAATATCGGCAAGGCCGTGCGGAAGTTCAATTTCCTGGTGGGTGTTTGCGGTGAAGCCGGTCAGCCAAAAAGCCCAGATTTGTTGTTCCATAAGCGCAGCGCTCAGCGCATTGCCAGGTACATTAGTGGTGGCTGTTATTCACCCGAAAGTCGTATCACTCTCACAGATAAGCAAAGGAAGCGATCCGGGATTATTTGAGCGATTTATGTTGGATTCACTTCTTGCGTACAGGCGATCCTTCGAGTAAAACATGTCGCAGTTCGTGGCATCGGAACCGCATGCGTATTCTCATCAGCAACGACGATGGCTATCAGGCTCCTGGGATAGTAGCGCTTGCGCATGAGCTGGCGCAGATCGCGGAAATTTTTGTGGTCGCGCCCGACCGGAATCGCAGCGGTGCCAGCAACTCCCTCACGCTTGAACATCCCATTCGCGCCTCCCTCGGTGAAAACGGTTTTACCCGCGTGGACGGCACACCCACCGATTGCGTGCATCTGGCCATTACGGGTCTGCTCGAACATGAGCCCGATATGGTGGTGTCGGGAATCAATGCCGGAGCAAACCTGGGCGACGACACTTTATATTCCGGCACGGTCGCCGCCGCTGTGGAAGGGCGTTTCCTGGGACTCCCTGCGATTGCCGTTTCATTGATGGGTCATCAACCGCAGCATTATGCGACCGCCGCCCGCGTCGCACGCGTCTTGGTGTTACGCTTGCGCGACGATCCCTTGCCCGCCGATTCCATTTTGAATGTCAACGTGCCCGATGTGCCTTGGGAGGCATTGGCGGGTTTCGAAGCGACGCGGCTGGGACGGCGGCATAAATCCGAAAGCGTGGTGAAATCCGCCGATCCGCGCGGACGTCCGATCTATTGGGTGGGCCCCTCGGGACCCGAACAGGATGCGGGGCCAGGTACTGACTTTAATGCGGTTAAAAGCAAGCGTGTGTCCATCACGCCGTTGCAGGTGGACTTGACACATTATGCCGCGCTCGATCAGGTGGCGCGCTGGGTGAAGGGGGTTTCTTGAATTCAACACCGGATATGCGCGGCATCGGCATGACTTCGCAGCGCACGCGCGAACGTCTGGTGCAGCGGCTGGCGCAAGAAGGCATTACCAGCGGCGAGGTATTGCAGGCGATACGCAATACTCCGCGGCATATTTTCATGGACGAAGCGCTGGCCAGCCGCGCCTACGAGGATGTGTCATTGCCCATCGGTCATGGCCAAACGATTTCACAACCGTTCACGGTGGCGCGCATGACGGAAGCCTTGTTTGCGGCGGGTCCCTTGCGCAAGGTGCTGGAAGTCGGTACCGGTTCGGGCTATCAGACCGCCGTGCTGGCGCAATTGGCCGCTGAGGTTTACAGCGTTGAACGGATTCGCGCCTTGCAAACCCAGGCGCGCGCGCGTCTGGCGTCGCTGCGCCTGAATAACGTGCACTATAAATACAGCGACGGCAGTTGGGGTTGGCCGGAAGAGGCGCCATATGATGGCATTATTGTAACGGCCGCGCCTTTGGAAACGCCGCTGTCCTTGCTGGAACAGCTTGGCGTTGGCGGACGCCTGGTGATTCCTACCGGCGGTTCGCAACAGCAGCAGTTATTGCTTTATGTGCGTACGCGCGATGGTTTTGAACGCGAAGATTTGCACAAAGTCCGGTTTGTGGCATTGCGTGGCGGGCGAGAGTAGCCACTTGTTGCGTTGGGCGGCGCCACTGTGCGCGATATTGTTGTTGCTGGAAGGGTGCGGTACACACACCTATCACTTGGTACAGCGAGGCGATACGTTGTATAGCGTGAGTTGGTCCTATGGTTACGATTACAAAGACGTGGCGCGCTGGAACGGCCTGCAATCGCCGTATGAATTGACGCCGGGCCAGCGCATTCGTTTTATACCGCCGCGCGGCCTTAAGGTGGCTGTACAGTCGAAGCCGGCGGTCGCCGAAGTTGCCGTGCCGCCGGTAACACATTTGCCGCACGAGCCGGCGGCGGCAAAGAACACAGGGGCCGTGACTTGGCATTGGCCGGCCGCGGGGAATATCATCGGGCATTTTGATGCGCAGGATTCTCTGAAGAAGGGTATTAACATCGCCGGTGAGCTCGGCCAGCCGGTGCGCGCGGCGGCCGCCGGAAAAGTTGTTTACAGCGGGAGTGGACTAATCGGTTACGGTAAGCTTATTATCCTCAAGCATAACGAAACGCTACTTAGCGCGTACGCACATAATAAAGATCTCTTGGTGTCAGAAGGCGAGATCGTGGATGTGGGGAAACAAATTGCAACGATGGGAAGTAGTGGTGCAAACGTTGTAATGCTGCATTTTGAAATCAGACGCGATGGGGTACCGGTGGATCCCATCGCGTATCTTCCTGGTCGGCAGTCGCAGTAGAGGGGCTAGCGATGTTGGAGCACACAGAAAAAGTCGAACGCATTTCCGATGTTGAAGATATTCCCGTCATGCTTGATGACGATTCCATCCTCGAAACCCTGGAAGCGGGTCTTGACGAAAACCTCGTCGAAGAAGAACCCGAAGAGGAAAAACCAAAACGCCCCACCGCCTACAGCACGAGCGATGCCTCCGAAGGCGAGCTCGATGCAACCCGCATGTATCTGAACGAGATTGGCTTCTCCTCGCTGCTCACGGCCAAGGAAGAAGTCTATTACTCGCGACGCTCGCTCAAGGGCGATAAAGACGCGCGGCGTGTGATGATCGTCAGCAATTTGCGTCTGGTGGTCAAGATTGCGCGGCGCTATCTGAATCGCGGGTTGGCGCTTCTTGATCTGATCGAAGAAGGCAATCTCGGCTTAATCCGCGCGGTGGAAAAATTCGATCCCGAGCGCGGGTTTCGTTTTTCGACCTACGCCACGTGGTGGATACGCCAGACCATTGAGCGCGGCTTGATGAACCAGACGCGCACCATCCGTTTGCCGATTCATGTCGTGAAAGAAATCAATATTTACCTGCGCGCGGCCCGGCATCTTGCGCAAACGCTGGATCATGAACCCAGCGCGGAAGACATCGCCGCCATGCTCGACCGGCCCATCGGCGATGTAAAGCGCATGCTCGGTCTGAACGAGCGCGTTACCTCGGTGGATGTGCCGGTGATCAAAGACACCGACAAGTCGCTCCTCGACGCCATCCCCGATGAACAAAATGTCGATCCCGCCACGCTGCTGCAAGACAGCGATATCCGCGCCAATATCGAAGAGTGGCTCAATCAGCTCAACGACAAACAACGCGAGGTTGTCGAACGGCGCTTCGGGTTGAACAGCCGCGACGTTGCGACACTTGAAGAAGTCGGTAACGAGCTGGGTGTAACGCGCGAACGCGTGCGTCAAATCCAGATGGAAGCCTTGAAGCGCTTGCGTGAAATTCTGGAGCGCGACGGTTTTTCAATGGATGTCCTGCTGAAATAAGAGAAGAGGGCGTGCTTGCGAGCCCTGACAGCATTCAGCCTGTAATAAAGCCGGCCACGACGTTGCGGCCTTCCGCCATCAAGATGTTATACGTGCGGCAGGCGGCGCCGTTGTCCATGATCTCCACGCCCACACCGTGCTGATAAAACCTGCGCAGCCAGCCTGGGTTTGGAAAACGAACGCTTAAGCCCGTGCCCAGCAACACCACTTCGGGGTCGAAGTCTGCGATGACATTCAGGTGTTCTTCATTCAGCTCTGCAAAGCGCTGCGGCGCCCAGTCACGCTGCAGCTGCTGCGGCGCAATAATGAAACTCGCCGTCAACTGCTCCTCGAGTAGTATCTGTCGTTGCGCATCAGGCGCGACCGGTAGCGCTACCACATTCCCGGCGGCACGTGCGGGCGGATAGGCGACGGTGATCCGGCCCGGTGCATAATTGCGAATGATGTAACCGGCCGGGCCGGGATCCTGAGTGAATTTCATGCGTAGCAACTTTGCCCAGCAGTGTGCGTCGCGTCAAATGCTTTCCGTGGTCTTTTCACGGTCCCGTTCATTGACAGCATGGGTGCCTGCCAGTAAGTTACACACCTTTTAGCGCCGCTGCATTGGGGCGATCACTGTAGGGTTTTACGCTTGATTACCGACTTTCCGCGTCTTAAACGGCTGCCACCGTATGTGTTCGCCATCGTCACCGAGCTGAAAAAGAAAGCCCGGGCGCGCGGCGAAGACATTATTGATTTCGGCATGGGCAATCCCGATCAGCCGACGCCGCAACACATCGTCGACAAGCTGGTGGAAGCCGCTCAGCGTCCCGACACCCACCGTTATTCGGTGTCCAAGGGCGTGCCGCGCCTGCGCCGCGCCATTTGTAATTGGTACAAGCAGCGCTTTGATGTGGATCTGGACATGGACAGCGAAGCCATTGTCACCATCGGTTCGAAAGAGGGCTTGGCGCATCTGGCGCTGGCCACCGTCGGGGCGGGCGATGTCGTGCTGGTGCCTAACCCGGCCTATCCAATTCATCCGTACGGATTTGTGATTGCCGGCGCCGACATCCGCCATGTGCCGCTGGTGCCGGGGGTAGACTTCTTCGAGGAATTGCAGCGCGCGATCCGCGAAAGCTGGCCCAAGCCGAAATTTCTGGTGTTGAATTTCCCCGGCAACCCGACCACGCAGTGTGTGGACCTGGATTTTTTCGAGAAGGTGGTCGCGATTGCGCGCGAACATCAGATTTGGGTGATTCACGATATTGCCTACACCGACATTGTGTTCGATGGTTATGTGGCGCCTTCGATCCTGCAAATTCCCGGCGCAAAAGACGTCGCGGTGGAGTTCTACACGCTCTCGAAAAGTTATAACATGCCCGGCTGGCGCATCGGTTTCATGGTCGGCAACGCCACGCTGGTGACCGCCTTGGGACGTATCAAGTCGTATCTGGATTACGGCATGTTCACGCCGGTGCAGGTGGCGGCCATCGCCGCGCTGGAAGGTCCGCAGGAATGCGTGAAAGAAATTTGCGAGATGTATCGCAAGCGCCGCGATGTCTTGTGCAAGGGGCTGAATTCGATCGGCTGGAAAGTCGACAAGCCCAAGGCCACCATGTTTGTCTGGGCGCCGATTCCGGAACGCTATCGTGCGCTGGGTTCGTTGGAATTTTCCAAGCGTCTGCTCGACGAAGCCAAGGTGGCGGTGTCGCCCGGGGTCGGGTTTGGACAATACGGCGACGATCATGTGCGCTTCGCCCTGATTGAAAACGAACATCGCACCCGCCAGGCGATCCGCGGCATCCGCGAGATGTTCCGTAAGGACGACAAGGCGGCGAAGAAGGGGGCTAAATAGTGCGGCCGGTTAAAGTGGGTTTATTGGGTATAGGCACGGTCGGCGGCGGCACGGTGCGCGTGTTGAAACGCAATGCGCTGGAAATAGCGCGGCGCGCGGGACGCGGTATCGAAGTGGTGCACGCGGCGGCGCGCGATCTGGGCAAGCAACGGATCGCCGACATGCAGGGTATCAAACTCACCAACGATCCGTTCGAGGTGGTGAACAATCCCGAGCTTGACATCGTGGTCGAACTCATCGGCGGCGACGGTGTGGCGCGTGATCTGGTGACCCAGGCAATTGCTAATGGCAAGCACGTGGTCACGGCGAATAAAGCCCTCATCGCCAGACACGGCAATGAAATTTTCACGCAGGCGCAAAGCCAGGGCGTGATGGTGGCGTTCGAAGCGGCGGTCGCGGGCGGGATTCCGATTATCAAAGCGATCCGCGAAGGACTGGCGGGCAACCGCATTGAATGGCTGGCGGGTATTATCAACGGCACGACCAATTTTATTCTCACCGAGATGCGCGACAGGGGTCGTGACTTTGCCGATGTGCTTAAAGAAGCGCAGATGCTGGGTTATGCCGAGGCCGATCCAACTTTTGATGTGGAAGGGATCGACGCCGCGCACAAGCTCACGATTCTGGCTGCGATCGCATTCGGGATTCCATTGCAATTCTCCCGTGTGTATACCGAGGGCATTTCCAGGTTAACCAGCGAAGATGTGAGTTATGCCGAGCAATTGGGTTATCGCATCAAAATGCTCGGGATTGCGCGCCGTGCTGCGCAAGGCGTGGAACTGCGCGTGCATCCCACGCTGGTGCCGTATCGCCGCCTGATCGCGAATGTGGATGGCGTGATGAACGCGGTATTGATCAAGGGTGATGCGGCCGGGCCAACTTTGTATTATGGCCCCGGGGCGGGTGCCGAACCGACCGCTTCGGCGGTGGTGGCCGATCTGGTCGACGTGGTGCGCATGTTGACGGCGGACCCCGACAATCGCGTACCGCATCTTGCGTTTCAGCCAGACGCGTTGTCGGATTTGCCGATTCTGGCGATGGATGATGTCGAAACCTCGTATTATTTACGCTTGCGAGCGCAAGACCGGCCGGGGGTGCTGGCGGATGTGACGCGTATTCTGAGCGAGATGCATATCAGCATCGAAGCCATCATCCAAAAAGACACCACCAATGACATCGCTACGGTAATTTTGCTGACGCACCGTGTGCTGGAAAAGAATATGAATCAGGCGATCAAGCGCATTGAGGAATTGCCGACAATAACCGGGGGCATCATGCGCATCCGCATGGAGCAACTAAACGCGAATTAAGCTGTGGGTTACGCCCCGCGGGGCTAAACTAGCTTGCGCATCATTTGGAGTTTTTCATGACCTTTCGTCCACGCTATACCGGCTTGATCGAAAAATATCGCGACCGGCTGCCGATTCACGACGACACGCGCATCATCAGTTTAGGTGAAGGCGATACGCCGCTGATCCGGCTCAACAACATTCCGCGTGACCTGAAAAAAGACGTCGATATTTACATTAAATTCGAAGGCTTGAATCCGACCGGCTCGTTCAAGGATCGCGGCATGACCATGGCCGTCACCAAGGCGGTGGAAGAAGGCAGCCATGCCATCATCTGTGCTTCGACCGGCAACACTTCGGCGTCCGCCGCCGCCTATGCGGCGCGTGCGGGCATCACCGCCTTCGTATTGATTCCCGACGGCAAGATCGCGATGGGCAAGCTGGCGCAGGCCATGATTCACGGCGCGGTGGTGATTCAGATCAAGGGTAACTTCGACGCGGGCATGGAGCTTGTAAAACAGGTCGGTCTGGAAGCGCCGGTCACGATCGTGAATTCCATCAATCCCTATCGCTTGCAAGGACAGAAGACGGCCGCATTTGAAATCGTCGAAGAATTGGGCGCCGCACCGGATTATCACTGCATTCCGGTAGGAAACGCGGGCAACATCTCGGCGCATTGGATGGGTTATTCCGAGTATCACGATCATGGAATAGTCAACAACAGGCCTATTATGGTGGGCTACCAGGCAAGCGGTGCGGCGCCGTTCTTGCGCGGTAAAATGGTGGATAACCCTGAAACCGTCGCGACCGCGATCCGCATCGGTCATCCGCAATCGTGGGACAAAGCCTGGGTCGTACAGCGCGAGTCGGGAGGCTGGTTCGACGAATGCACCGACGAGGAAATACTTTCCGCGCAGCGCTTGCTTGCGCATAAGGAAGGTATTTTTTGCGAGCCGGCATCGGCCGCGTCGGTGGCGGGCGCGTTGCGCGATATCGCCGGCGGCAAAATTCGCGACGGCAGCAAAGTGGTTTGCACACTGACGGGTCATGGCTTGAAAGATCCGGATACGGCAATCAAACAAAGCACAACGACCGTCGTGACTGTTGATGCTACGCTGGCGGCTGTAAAAGCCGCGCTCATGAAACACATCACGCGCTGAACACTTGATTCACGTTTAAAAAATATACTTCATATGCCAGACCTCAATACTGCGGTTGGACAAGATTGGCTGGTGACTGTTATTGCCGTTGTTATCGCCGTGGCAGTCACGATTTTGGTCCCGATCCTGATGCGGCGTTACCGGCGTGATGCCGAACAGCGGCGGGTTGCCAAGATCATCAAGGCGCTAAATATCACGGCGCTCAAGAACGTTGCGTTTCCGGATGGCATGGACAGTTATGTCTTTATCGATTATCTGCTGCTCACCCCGGCCGGGATCGTGGTGCTCGATTTGCAGGACTATAACGGGTTCATTTTTGGCGGCCCGAATATAGATCAGTGGACGCAAATGGTGCGGCAGCGCGGATATAAATTTGAAAATCCGCTGCACCAGAACGCGTGGCGGGTTCAGATTATCCGTTCCCTGGTAGAAGATGCGCCGCTGATCGGCAAAGTGGTGTTTTCCTCCGTCAGTCAGTTTCCCAAAGGTATTCCGGATGGGGTTGTGCATGTCTCGACATTAAGCGAAGATCTCGCGCAATTGGTCGACAACAAGGCAATGCCGGAAATCGTGCGCAAGGCCTGGGATAAATTGTCAACACATGCAATCGATGCGCGCTCGCCGGATTGGAAAAAAATCCATTGATTGCCTGCCGCATGCGGACGACGTGGAGCAACCGTATTGAAAATTGTATTGAGCCTGATTGAAGCGCGCGTGCTCGGTTGCCTGATTGAAAAGGAAATGACCACGCCCGACTATTATCCTTTGTCGCTGAATTCGTTAACCAATGCCTGCAATCAAAAATCGAATCGCAATCCATTGATGGATCTCGATGAATCCGCCGTGCAGCACACTCTCGATGACCTGATAAAAAAGCGTCTCGTCGTGCCCAAGAGTTCATCCGGCAGCCGTGTCGCAAAATTTGCCCACCGTCTGAGCAATCCAATTACCAACGCGATGGATTTCTCCACACAGGAATTGGCCGTGCTTTGTGAATTACTGGTGCGCGGACCGCAAACAGCGGGTGAATTACGCACCCATGCCGGCCGGCTTACTGAATTTGCAGATGTCGCGCAGATCGATGCGGTATTGAAAAAATTGCAGAGCCGTGAGGATGGTCCATTTGTGACCGAATTACCGCGCCAGGCGGGACGGCGCGAAGTTCGCCATGCGCAATTGTTTACCGAGCTCCCGGATGAGATTCAAGGTTCCGCCGATGATCGGGGTGCGGATCTAAAATCCGTATCGGTAGCGGAGCGTGTTAGCGCACTGGAACACGAGGTAGCGGCATTACGCGCTGAGGCCGCAGACTTGCGTCAACAACTGAATGAACTGGCAAGCAAGGCAGCAGGTGCGGCGTGACCAGTGCGTGCGTGCCGTGTTCAATCTACCGTAGCGCGAAGAAGGCGGACAGCTATCTCTATGTCGAGCGTGAAAACGATTTTACGCGGGTACCGCAAGCGTTACTTGATATGCTCGGGACACTGACCTGCGTCATGTCGTTGGAATTGCACCCGCAGCGCAAGCTGGCGCAAGTGGATGTAGTCCACGTGATGCAGCACCTGAAGGAGCAGGGGTATTATCTGCAAATGCCGCCCAGATCATGGGGGCAGTCTGCGTCGTTGCAATGAAGATCAAGTGTGTTTAATTCAATTACCCTGGACGCGGTTTTCGACTTTGAATCGCATGCGCGTGTAACGTCAGTAATTGATTAAAAAGTTGTTCTTTCTTCTGCTTCTCGTAAGTGACCAGGCTCAATCCGTTCTGCAGATTGCACAGGAGCCTGGGAATGATTTCCAGAAGGCGTGCCGAATTTTGCGCTGTTTGTTTGAATTGCGTGACTGCCGCGAGATCGTCAATGACTTGCATGGCTCCTGTCCACGCGGGACTATCAGTGCCTTTCTGCGTTTTGACTTGCACTAACACCTCGGACCAAACCGTGAAAAGAAACTGATGTATGGAGTCGGGTAGCTTACGTCCGTGCAGTTTTTTCTCAATGGGTGTATCAAGTTCATGCGCAACGGCAGGCGTTACACTTGCGGGAGCGGCGTCGGGAGTTTCAGCCGGTGCATTTTTTTGCACAGCAATTGGGGCTGACGGTTGCGAGGGGACTTCAAACTCCGCAAGCAATCCGTGATACAGCGTTGATAACTCATCGAGCACAAATTTTGAAAACAGTTTGTATACGACGAACTTTGCTTTCACTGACAGTTTGAGAGTATCGACCGCCTGTTTCCAGGCAATACACAGCAACAGCGGGGAGACCGCGGCGAGAACCTGATGTTGGGAAGCAACTATTGCCGTATGCAGCGCAGACAATTCGCTGGCATGACGCCGTTGATATTTTCCAGCCATATTTTTCATGGCGATCACGCTTTCAAGGCTGTCATCGCCGCTGAGTAATAGTTTGTCGATGGCCGCGATATCGACCGTGGGAGTGGCGCCTGCGAACCCGGATGAACTGGAATCCTGGCAGAGTTGCTCGAAATTGATGAGGAATGCTTTTTTCAGAGGCTCACGCTTGTTACGTAAGCGGCTGATGGTATCTAGATACAAATAGTTCAGATCTTCGTCGCGTGTTTTTCCCGCCAGCTCAAATAAGGCATCATCGACGTTATTTTGAAAATGGTTCAGGCGTTCTTCAATAAATTCAGTCGCCCGTGTTTTGATCAAGCCACCGCCGGCCACGTCTGCGGTTACAGGGGTATGAGGAGTTGTTTCCTGCGGAATTGCCACAAGTACTTGTGCGTTCATTACTGCCCCCGTAAGTGGTCTTGCGTTGTCGAAGCTCGCCCAGCCGAATGATCATTTCATTGCGATCCCAGGTCTTCCGTGATCCAGCAACGACTTGCTTTGTGACTGGATTCTCGTATTCGTGTGATCTAGAAGCTTTTTGATTTTTGTACGTAGAAATACGTATAAGCCTTCACGTGGGGCCAGCAGGTCCGGATATAACCCGGCGCATTGGAAACCAGTCTAGGGAGTGTTTTGAAGGGGGCGGGCAATCAAGTCGTGTTCGTCGGTATGAATGATTTCAACCTCCATGCGTTCACCGATCACTCCCACCGCGCTGTCAGGCCGGGCCGGGGAGGTTGTAGGCCGCACATAAACCACACCGTCGATTTCAGGGGCCTGGCCTTGGCTGCGCGCGATGGCCTGTCCTGTATCGTCAATAGCATCGACGACCACAGTCATGCGGGTGCCAATGAATCTGGCCAGGCGTGCGGCGCTTATTTCTGCCTGTGTCGACATGAACTGTTCCAGCCGGTCATGTTTGATTTCTTCCGGTACCGGATGGTCTAGCGCATTTGCGACTGCTCCTTCCACGGCGGAATAGGCAAAACAACCGGCATGATCGATTTGCGCTTCGTGCAGAAATTCCAGCAAGGTTTCGAAGTCCGCATCGGTTTCACCGGGAAAGCCGACGATAAAAGTGCTGCGAATGACTAATTCCGGGCAGATTTCACGCCAGCGCTGGATGCGCTGCAAGGTATTCGCGGCGCTTGCCGGGCGCTTCATCGCTTTGAGAATGCGCGGGCTGGCGTGTTGAAACGGCACATCGAGGTACGGCAGTATTTTTCCCTCAGCCATGAGCGGAATGATGTGATCGACATGCGGATAGGGGTAGACATAGTGCAGCCGCACCCATACACCCAGTTCACCTAGCTCGCGCGCCAGATCCGTGATATGCGCTTTGACCGGGCGTCCGCCCCAAAACCCGGTGCGGTATTTGACATCCACGCCGTAGGCACTGGTGTCCTGCGAGATGACCAATAACTCCTTGGTGCCGGCTTTGACCAAATTTTCCGCTTCGCGCAACACGTCGCCGACCGGACGGCTGATCAAATCGCCGCGCAGCGACGGAATAATGCAAAAGGTGCAGCGGTGATTGCAGCCTTCGGAAATTTTCAGATAAGCATAGTGCCGGGGCGTGAGTTTTATGCCCTGAGGCGGAATCAGGCTGGTAAAAGGGTCATGGCGCGGGGGCAGATGTGTGTGTACCGCGGACATGACTTCCTGCAAAGCATGCGGACCGGTAACCGCCAAGACCTGCGGATAATTGTCAAGCACCACATTGTCTTTCGCGCCCAGACAGCCGGTGACGATCACCTTGCCATTTTCCGCCAATGCTTCGCCGATGGTTTCCAGCGACTCTTCCACCGCGGCATCGATAAACCCGCAAGTATTGATGACCACCAGATCTGCATCGGTATAGCTGGGACTGATTTCATACCCTTCGGCGCGCAGTTGGGTAATGATGTGTTCGGAATCGACGAGTGCTTTGGGGCAGCCTAAACTGACGAAGCCGACTTTAGGAACGTTAGGCGTTTTGCTGCGTAAGGATGCATTGGTTTTCGGGACAGTAAAGGGTTTTTTCATGGGTGCCGGCATGCAAATGTGGATCGGTATTCTATCTGCTTTCAGGGGCGGACAGACAGCACGTTGACGCCGCTTGGCGCGTATCACTATGATGGTGGCCCTTTGTAACGTTCAGCACCGCTCGGGAAAGGTCAAACCAGTTATGAAAATTCGTCACATCCTCGAAAAGAAAGGGCAGCAATGCCATTCGATTTCCCCTGAGCAGTCCGTGCCTGAAGCGGTACGTTTGATGATTCATAACCGCATCGGTTCGCTCGTGGTTATCGATCAGGGACGCATTGCCGGAATTGTGACCGAGCGCGACGTGGTGTGGGCGGCGGGGCAGCACAGCGTGAATCTCGTCAATATGACAGTGCACGACATCATGGCAAAAACCTTGGTGACCTGTAGCGGAGAGGACAGTCTCGAGCATGCCATGGATCTGATGACGCGCAATCCCACCAAGCAACGCATTCGCCATTTACCGGTGATCGACGCTGGAAAGCTCACCGGATTGATTTCAATCGGCGACATCGTGCACGCATTGCTGACTAAAACTGAATTTGAAAACAAATTGCTGAAAAACTACATCAAGCATTGGCCGGACGAAGAAATCATCTAGCGAGCTTCAGTTTGTTGGGCCGCCTTTTTCTGGGGAATGGGCTGGTCGTCGCGCAGGATTTGCAGATTATTACCCTTACCGAAATCCATTAAAAAACCGAACAACATCGGGTCTTGTTGCTCCAAATCAGCGTCCACAACCACGCAACTAATACCGTTAATAGTCACCATATTGACGCCCGGATGGAAAATCATGCGCCGTCCGCGGCTGAAGGTGGCCACGGAGGCGGTCAAACGTTCAGCCCAATCGCTGGGACGAAACTTCTTCCCGTCGTTGGTCAGGCCTTTCATGGTTATTTTTGCAGACACGTTCGTCATTGTTATTTGGTAACCGGCAGTGCGCATTACGCTCGAAGGACTTCGTAAAACCGCGTTTTCGCACGCGCGGGAATTATCAGAGGCTGGTGTAGTTTAGAACCGGAGCGGGAATCCTGAAAGTAAATTTTCCTGTTGCCTTGCATCGGTTGCATAAGTATCGGCAATTGGGCGCCAGAGTGTAGCACCCTTGTAAGATTGCAAAATCTGCCTGCGGTTCCAATTTTTTAATGAACGACATCGTCCTTGCATCCTGAATTGAGGTTGCTGGATGACTCGGAACCATCGTGGTGCGGCTGCTGCTTCCAAAGTAAGATAGGCGCCATTACGAGCTGAAGGAGTGCATATCGATGTCGCTTGGCCCGGTCATTATGGATTTAAAAGGCACGGTGCTGCTCGATGTGGAGCGCGACATGCTGCGCCATCCGCTGGTTGGCGGAGTGATTTACTTCACTCGCAACTTTGAAAGTCCGGAACAGATCGCGGCGCTCACCGCCGAAATTCACGCTTTGCGCGATCCGCCGTTGCTGGTATGTGTCGATCACGAAGGCGGGCGCGTGCAGCGCTTTAAAACTGGTTTTACGCGCTTACCCGCAGTGCGCAAGCTGGGCAAGGTGTACGACCGCGACGCCAAACATGCGCGCCATCTGGCGGAAACTTTTGGCTGGGTGATGGCGATCGAGTTGCGTGCTGCCGGTATTGATTTCAGTTTTGCGCCAGTGCTGGATCTGGATCGCGGTATTAGCCAAGTCATCGGCGACCGCGCGTTTCATACGCTGCCGGAACCTGCGGCGGATCTTGCGCATGCCTATATGCGCGGCATGCATCTGGCCGGCATGGCGGCCACGGGCAAACATTTTCCGGGTCACGGCGGTTGCGAGGCCGATTCGCATGTGGATGTGCCAACCGACCCGCGCCGCTATGAAGAATTATTGATTGAAGACATCGTGCCGTTCGAGCGCATGATTCATTCTGGTCTGGAAGCCATCATGCCCGCCCACGTTATTTATGAAAACGTGGATGCGCAGCCGGCGGGATTTTCAAGTTTCTGGTTGAAAGAAGTGTTGCGCACGCGTTTGGGTTTTCAGGGTGTAATTTTCAGTGATGATCTGAATATGGAAGGCGCGCGCGTCGCCGGCGGATATGCGCAGCGCGCCGAGGCGGCGCTCAACGCCGGTTGCGATATGGTACTGGTGTGCAATAATCCCCAAGCCGCGCAGCAGGTCATCGACGGTCTCGGTCCACACAACAACCCGGTGTCGCACGCGCGTTTGATCCGCATGCATGGGCGCGGGGTGATTGATCGCATGCAATTGCAGCAGACGACGCAATGGCATCAAGCGGTGGAACGGCTTAATGAACTGAGTGAAGATACCACCCTGGATTTGGGTTTTGTATAAATCAGGGATGCTTGTTCCAGCCCTCGTGCACTGGTCTTGACTTTAATTTCAGTGCTAAACGGAGCGTTGGAAGGAATACCCACCGTTCGATGTTCTTCAGGAAAATTCATGCCCATAACCGCCGAAGAAGCACAAAAAGTTTTCAACGAATCCGAATGCCTGTTTACCGCTAAACAGGTGCAAGCGGCGATGGATGTGATGGCTGAGGACATTGCGCGCGCCGTGGCCGGACATGATCCGCTGATTTTGTGCGTGATGACCGGCGGTATTATCGCGGTGGGTCAATTGTTGCCGCGCCTGAATTTCCCGCTGCAACTCGATTATATACATGCCACGCGTTATTCGGGCGAAACCCAGGGCGGTGTGCTGCGCTGGATCTCCAAGCCGCGTGCTTTGTTGCGCGGCCGCGTGGTCGTCGTCATCGACGATATTCTGGACGAAGGGATTACGCTGGCGGCCATCGTGCAAAGTTGCAAGGACGAAGGCGCGAGTAAAGTGTACAGTGCCGCCTTGGTAAACAAGCGGCACGATCGCAAAAACGATTTCCGCACCGACTTCGTGGGTCTTGAAGTCGATGACCGCTATGTGTTTGGTTTCGGTATGGACTACAAAGGCTACTTGCGTAATGCGGAAGGTATTTTTGCCGCTAAAGAATAACTCGTGCGCTTCGCGCTCCTAAAATAAATCAGGAAATCCACGTGGCGGAAATTGCAATCATTGGCGGTACCGGTCTGACGACACTTAAAAACCTGGCAATTACTCAACGTCAGATACTTCAGACTCCATACGGCGAACCCTCGGGCCCCGTCATTCGCGGCGTGTTGAACAATAAAGATGTCGTATTCCTCGCGCGTCACGGCTATGGCCACACGATTCCGCCGCATAAAATCAATTACCGCGCGAATCTTTGGGTGCTGAAGGAGATCGGCGTGAAAAAAATCATCGCGGTGGCGGCGGTGGGCGGGATTCGAGCCGATCTGGTGCCCGGTTCGATCGTGATTCCCGATCAGATCATCGACTATACCTGGTCGCGCCACGCCACTTATTTCGAAGAAGGTTTGACGCATGTGACCCACATCGATTTTTCCCAGCCGTATTGCCAGGAATTGCGCCTGGAACTGCTCGCCGCGGCGAAGCTCGCCGGTCTTGCGGTCGCCGCGTCAGGGACCTATGGTGCTACGCAGGGGCCGCGTCTTGAAACGGCGGCTGAAGTGAATCGTCTGGAACGGGATGGTTGCGACCTGGTCGGCATGACCGGCATGCCTGAAGCCGCCTTGGCCCGCGAACTGGGTTTGTGTTATGCGTCGTGCGCGGTGGTGGCGAATCAGGCCGCCGGCCGTGGCCCCAGCCAGATCACCATGCAAGACATCGAGCACAATCTCGCCCTGGGTATGGACAAGGTGCGAACCTTGCTGGAACACGTTATTCCTACGATTTAACGTCCTTAACGCAATTCCCCGCCGATGCCTGCGCCGGCCAGCGATGCGCGGTCAAATCGCTTAGAGGGGCCGCAGATATTCAATCGTCCGGCAATACCTTCGGCGCAGGACTGTCCGCGCCCACCGTTTCTTTTTCCACGTCGGCGGCTTTGGTTTTTTCCGTCGAGGCGATCAGCACCAGCGCGCCGAATACCGGGTGATCGAAATAATTCACTTCGCCGGCTTTGATGCGGCGGATTTCGTTCAGGCGGAAACTTTGCAGGGCGTTGTGCGGAGCCAGGATCTCTTTGCCGCTGGCGTCGACCGAGCCGATGCGGCTCATCTCTTTTCGATAATACAGATCAAGTGCCACGTGTAGATATTGGCCCAGCGCGAGTTTAACGGTACCGGAAAACCGCCGCGCGCGGGGTTCGGGAGTCTGCGATTCTTCCGTGCTGGCCCGCGATTGGGTGAGAGCGGCTGACGGATTGCTGCTGGGTGACGGCGTGTCCACCGGATGCTCGGGTTCGGTCATGCCGTTGAACACAAACACCGCGGTTTCGTCTTTCAGCTCGATGGCCGGTTGCCGCCAAGCGGTATGTAACAGGACTTCATAGCGCGGATTTTTTTTAAGTTTCGCCACGCTGGCGGCGAGCTTGAACTGGTCCTGCGGGAGAAACTGATAAGTAGCGATCGCAGGCTTCTTAATGGCGGCATCTTTATTCGCGGGCGCCGCTTTGGTAGCGGTTTCCGCTGGCGTGATATAAAGAAACTGGCCATTGCCGCGGGTCTCATAACTTTCAGGCCAGCTTTCCGCGGCTGGCGCCGCCGCATCATTCACGGCGAAGATCAGCACTTCAACCTGATAGATTGAAGGACCGTCTTTACCCGCGCCGAAGGCGTTGCTCAATACCAACCCGGACAAGAGGCTGCCGGTGATGAAGCGCTGCAGAATGTTAAGAGTATCGGTTAGCATGGGCAGGTATGTTACCGCTAAATTCAGAATCGCAGCTATGACCATCCGCAAAATTCTCCGCATGGGCGATCCATTTCTGTTGCGGCCCGCCATCGCCGTGGATCGATTCGACACGCCCGCATTGCATCAACTCATTGGCGATTTATTCGACACCATGCAGGCCGCCAGCGGCGCCGGGATTGCCGCGCCGCAAATCGGTGAAGGCGTGCGCGCCGTGGTATTTGGTTTCGAAAAAAACGCGCGCTACCCAAATCGCCCGCCGGTGCCCACCACGGTCTTGATCAATCCCGTCATCGAACCCTTGAGCGACACGACAGATGAAGATTGGGAAGGTTGTTTAAGCGTGCCGGGCCTGCGCGGCAAAGTGCCGCGTTATACGCATATTCGCTACCGCGGCTTCGATCAATTCGGCGTCCCCATCGAACGCGAAGTACGCGACTTCCATGCGCGCGTGGTGCAACACGAATGCGATCACCTCGACGGTGTGTTATTTCCGATGCGCGTGCGCGACATGACGCAATTTGGTTTTCTGGATGAGTTGCTGGCAACGCAGCGAATAGGCGCGCCGGTTGCGGAAGATTAGATAGGGGGTGGATCTTGACGCCAAGCTGCACGAGTGATTGTTATTTTATTTGTTGCGTTCGATAACGACGTAGCCATAAAGATTGTCTTCCCTGCTTTTTTCGTTGACGTGTATGGATTTAATCACCCAGCCTTCCGCAAGAAAAAATGGCAGCACGCTGTTACGGTGATAATTCGCGGGTTTATTGGTGGAATTTATATAAGGATCGCCTTGCATTAGATATGAGGCATCATTCTTCACAACCACTAATTTTTGTTCAACGCGCGTTTCGTCGGCGTGAGAAAATTTAACGGCGGCGAGGATCAGCAATAAGGTAAAAGCCACTAGACGCAGCATCAATATCCTCCGATCGAAACTTTGAAAATTCACTCCAGCGGTTCAAACAACGCACTCAGATCCGCCGCTGTTAGCTGCGGCCCGTTCTTGGCATCGGCATCGAACAAGCTGTCGGCCAAGGCTTTTTTGCGGGTTTGCATGGCCATGATTTTTTCTTCCACGGTGCCCATGGTTATCAATTTGTAAACGAACACGGGTTTGTCCTGGCCGATGCGGTGGGCGCGGTCGGTGGCCTGGTTTTCCACGGCGGGGTTCCACCACGGGTCGTAGTGGATCACGGTGTCGGCGGCGGTCAGGTTCAAGCCGGTGCCGCCAGCCTTCAGGCTGATGAGGAAGATAGGGACTCCGCCGGCGTGGAACCGGCGGACGGGGGTCTCGCGGTCCTTTGTAT
>CAZHHW010000050.1:0-22636 GCA_964532385.1 uncultured Gammaproteobacteria bacterium
TTGGCGAAAGGGGATCGGGAACATTGTATCGGCTTGTCCGGCGTTTTGCGCAAGCCATGTTTCTTCTCGAACTAGTACGAGCTTCGCCAGCTAATAATAGTTCACTTCCATATCAGTAGCCGGGCCGCGGCACCCCGCGCCAGGGTTGCAGTTCTCGATTGCCGCTGATGGGTTTGGGCAGGGGTTTGAGCAAGCGGACACGCGGGGGTTCGGGTTGCACCGTTTTATCGGGCAGCGCTTGCAGGTAATAGGCGACGATATCGGTGGCATCGAGGGTGCTGCCGTTTTCATTTTTGAGCACGCGAATTTTTAATGCCGAAGCGCGATTAATCTTATTGGAGTCGTCGACATACCAATATCCCGCCACGGTGTACTGGCGCGGCGCATCGATCAGTTCGCCGTTCACGCGCAGGTTGCTGACGCGAAATCCATATTCGTTGCCGGGATCGAGGTCGTAAGTGATGCCCGCATACGCATTCACCCAGCCGCCGCCCCAATACCCGACCCAACCCGACAGTACGCTGTCGAGCGACTTCTCGATCTGCCAGCGTAACTGGTCGCCGGTCATTTCACCGCACGCGATTTGCGGGCCGATCGGAATGTAGTGATAAATATCTTCCAGCTTGATAGGTCCCGGCGCGATGTGGGTTCCATAACGAAACCCGCGCATCATTCCGATATCGGCATGGCAGCCGAACTTGAAGGCATCGGCCAGAAAATTATGCGACGTGCCTTCAATCACGGCCGGCAGTTTTTTCCGGTTGGAAAAATTCGCGCGCTGCAAGGCGATTTTGGTGTGGCCGATGACGGTGTCGATCGGCGTGCGCAGCACCGCGCTGCTGAGCGGATTCACATGCGGTTTGAATTCGGCGCCCGTGACGAACGGGGCGCGGATCGCCGCGATTTTGCGCGCCACGGCCGGATCGGCGCGATGGTCGCGGGTGTTGATAAAATGCGGCTTCCATTGCCAGTCCACCAGTTTCTTCTGCTTTACCGACACGCGCAGCTCGCCGACCAGGGTTCCGTCCTGGCCTTCCTCGATCAACAGCGTGCCGCTTTTGGCGCGCAATACTTCGCGGGTTTCCTCGTGCATGTCGGACGACAGCACCACATCGACGCCGGGAATGCGTTCCACCATTTCCAGATTCGCCGCCAGCCCGCGTTCGGAAATCAACACCAGCAAATCGACCTGCTCGCGGCCGCGCAACAAAGCGACGGCTTCGCGCAACTCCTCCTCGCCGGGACTGAAAAAGAAGCCGTCGGTCACGCGGGTGCTGACGGCTTGCGGCCCGCGGTCGGTGGTCAAGGCGACAATGCCGACCTTGACATTTCCGCTTTGTTTAACAAGGTATGGTGCCACCACACGTTGTCCGGCAAATTGCGCGTAAGGTGTTTCCGGATATTCATACAAGGTGGCATAGTACAAATTGGCGGCCAGCGCATGCCAGTTGGCGCGCGCGCCGCTGCCGCTAAACAACTCGCGAAACCGTTCCGTGCCGTAAACAAAATCCCAATTGCCCGGTACATAAGCGTCGATGCGCCAATCGTTCAGGATGTCGAGCATGGCGTCGCCGCGCGTGAACAAGGCTTCCGCCGAGCCTTGAATCGTGTCGCCCGTGTTGATGAGCAAATGCGCGGGATGCGCGGCGCGGATTTTCTGGATTTGCGCGGCGACGTAGGCTAATCCGCCCACCATGAGACCGCGCGTCGGACTGCCCGCGCGCTGGTCGGGACGCGGCAGCAGGTGGCCATGCAAGTCGCCGATGTGGATCAGCGTGACCTCGCCGTCGCCCGCATGGCTTGCAGACGCCATCATCAGCGTCAATGCCAAACTCCATCCGAGCCTCGAGATGCGCGGCCAATTCATTGATCTTGTCCAAACTTGCCTTACGGTTTGATGTATACCCAGCCTTGGGATGCCTTCTCGACAATTTCCGCCACGCCCGAGGGTACATAGCGTACCTCGCGCAACAAATCCGACGGACGCAGTTTGGCGGAGTGCAACGCGATTTCGCAGGCGACGATGCGCACGCCGCTGTACGTGGCCTGTTTTATTTTCTCGGCCACCGGCGTGGGGGTGTAGTACTTCAAGGTTTGAATGCCGCCGGCGAATACCACGATTTCGATTTCGATGTTTTCCGGGCCGAACGCGTTTTGCGCATTCTTCGCGTTATTCAAGGCGAGATTAAGCTTGTCCACGCTGTCCTCGCTGACTTGCAACAACAACTTGTAGCGGGGTGTTTCTGCTGCGCCCGCGGCGCCGTTTACCGCCAGCCATAACATCACCATCATGCCGAAGGCTTTCATAGTTGGGACTCTGTTCATTGCGTGTAAAAAATATTTTGCGCACCCAGCGCGGTGCGCAAGCCGCTGGTGGCGATCACGGTATCGAGGCTGTGGCTGCGCAACCATAAAGTCATGCTGCCGCCGTGCTTGCGCCGCCGCTGCGCTTCGCGCGCCAGATATTCCGCCGAGGTGCTGTCGAGATGCTCGATATGTTCGGCCGAAATCACGAGCGTGCCGCGGTATTGATCCTGGATGCCCAGATCGTTGATGGCGCGTTCCACCTGCGGTAACGAGCCGAAAAAAAGACTGCCGGAAATTTGCATGACCACGCTGGGACCTGTTTCCGCAGGCAGATATTGTTGCGCATCGTCGCCGACCAGAATTTCAAT
Organism: uncultured Gammaproteobacteria bacterium; assembly: GCA_964532385.1. Lineage (GTDB taxonomy): Bacteria > Pseudomonadota > Gammaproteobacteria > SG8-11 > SG8-11 > UBA6921. Next base: position 2,676 of record CAZHHW010000050.1, read on the forward strand.
CTCGGGTTTCGAGGTGGCGCGCAAATACGCAATGATCGACAAGGCGATGCCGAGGAACACGCCGTTATTCAAACCGCTGAACAATGTCGTTGCCAGCGTCAGGGTAAACACGATGCGCGATTCGCCGCGCACGCTCAGGATGTGTTTGATGTCGCCGGGCTTGACTAAACCGATACCGACCAGAATCAGCACCCCGGCCATGACCGCGACCGGCAATTCGCGCACCAGCGGCGCCGCAAAAAACACCAGCGCCGCGAGAAATAGCGCGGAAATAATCGCGGCCAAAGGCGTGCGCGCGCCGCTTTCGATATTCGAAGCACTGCGATTAAACGATCCGCAACTGGCAAAGCACGATAAGAAACTGCCGGCCAGATTCGACAAGCCCTGGCCGAGTACCTCCTGATTCATGTTCACGGCCTGGCCGGAACGCACCGCCATCGCGCGCGCGATCACCGCCGACTGCATCAGACCCAGAAACGCGACCAGAAACGCGGCCGACATTAATCCTTCCTTCGCTTCAGAAAAATGCTGCACGCTGAAATCCGGCGCGGACAGCGGCAAGGCTTCAAGCGAAATGGTGCCGAGCTTGTCAATTTCGGTACGGGCGGTGCCGAACAGGGCGTCGAGCAGCAACGCAAGCAGGGTTCCCGCGAGCACGGCCAGGATTAGATGCGGCCACTTCGAACGATACTTTTTCACCGCAAGTCCGGTCAGGAGGGTCGCAAGCCCAACCGCCAGCGCATAAGGATTGGTGGCTTGCAGATTGAAAATCACCTGGAGAAATGCATCTTCGACCGGCAAACCCGCGCTCATCACAAGGCCGGTCAGGTTGCCGATTTGTTGCATCACGATAATGATGCCCACGGCGGTGACCAGCGCCACCATTACGGTGTGCGAAAAATAGTTGAATACCACGCCCAGCCGCAACACGCCGAAACCGAGCTGAATCAACGCCGCCATAAATGTCAAGGTGATGGTGTACTGCACCCAGTCCGGGGTTTGCGGGCTGGCGTAAGGCGCGATCGAAAAAGAAATCAGAATGCACAAGGCGGTGTTGGGCCCCGACATCGCATGCCAGGACGAGCCGAACAAGGCCGCGATGATGACCGGAAAGATCGAAGTGTACAACCCGTATTCCGGCGGCATGCCGGCCAGCACCGCGAGCGCGATGGCCTGGGGCACGATCAGGATACCGGCGGTGATGCCGGCGATGGTATCGGTGCGCAGCGTGGCGCGATCCACCCGCGCGATCCATGACAGAAACGGGAAAATGCGGGCGGCGAGGGAAGTTTGGGCGGTTGTTTTCATTTACGGCGCCCCGATGCGCGGCAGCAGGAAATCCAGCAGATAGCTGACGCGCGGATCCTTCGGCCGGTCCTGGATCCAGATGTAGGCCGCCACATCGAAAGCTTCCTGGTCTGATAATGTAAAGCCCTGGCCCAAAGGCATATTGGCCTTGATGTATTGCGCCGCGGGACGGACGCGAAAAATTCCGGCGCCTTTATTGAACGAGTCGCCGCCCCACAACGGCGGGAAGACATAATGGCTGCCATCCGCGACTTTTTGCCCGAGCCCCTGCGGTCCATGACACATCGCGCAGCGGGTGGCGTAGACGATTTCGCCGCGCTGCGGCGAAGGGTCTTCGGCGCGCGCCAGCCCCGGCAGCGCGCGGCCCGGCAGTTCGACTCCGACCGGGGCGCCGCGCGATAGCCAGTGCGAATAGGCGACCAGCGCCTGCATTTCGGGTGCGTCGATCGAAGGCGGAATGCCGTTCATGCTGTAGCGGAAGCAGTCCTGCACGCGTTGTTCATAAGTCACGACCGAGCGCGTCTTGTTGCGGAACATCGGATACATGCCGAACGCGCCCCAGATCGGCATGGCATAGGGTTTGCGCCCCTCCTGCAAATGACAGCTCTGGCAGGTCAGACCGTTGCCGACATAGCGTTTCGCGTAGTTTTGCGTGTCGACAAAAATATTGCGTCCCATGCGTACCAGGTCGCCATATTTATCGTCAGGGATGTCGGCGACGTTCGGCGGCACGAAAAACTCCCCCGGGCTTGCGACATGGACTTCGGTCAGTTTGGTGGGCAGGCTCAGTTGCGGCTGCACCAGCGTCGGGCGCACTTCCAGTGTGTCCAGCTCCCCGCCCAGACCCGCGGCGGCGGCGGCGTGCCAAGCCAGCGCAATCACGGTGGCGGCGATTGGGGAGCTGAGCATGACAATTAATTCTCCGGGCCGTGTGTCTGCCCCGAAACATTGGCGAAATAGGCGGCGACATTGACCTTGTCGCCGTCCGTCAATTGATCCGAAACATTCCGCATCAATGCCATGGTGTCGTTATCGCGCGTGCCGGTTTGCCAGTTGTTGAGCTGTTGGATGATGTACTCCGGAGTAAGGCCGACCAGCGGCGGGAAATCCTTGCCCAAACCCCGCCCAGCCGGTCCATGACATGAAGTGCAGGCGGGTACGCCGTATTCCGGTTTGCCGCGCAAGGCGAGGTCCTCACCGCGCTCGAGGGTTTCCGGATCGCTGGGCAGCGCCACGGCATGGTAGGGGAGTGAGCTGAAATACTGGGCCACGGCATGGCGTTCGCCGTCATCCAGCGCGGCGGCTGCCGCGTACATCGCCGCGTGGCGCCGCACTCCGGGCGTATACACGGTGAGATCCACCTGGACACGCGGAGTCTTGCTGTAATCGCGTGCAATGGGATCGAGTATCACGCCGGTTTGCAGCGGATTACGTGCGAAATCATGTAATTGTTTTTCAATGTAAGCGGCGGGGAGGCCGGCAATGCGAGGCGCGCCCAGGGCGCGATTACCTTCTCCGCTTTCGCCGTGACAGGTAATACAGGCCGGACTGTCGGCGTGGTCCGCCTGAGCGATGCGCTGGCCTGCATGCACCACGGCGATTTTCAGCGCATTGTGTGCCCAGGTGCTGCGCAGTGCGATGTAGCCGGCCCAGATCACGATGCCCGCGGCCAGCAACGCCAAGAGAATAATTGAGCCCGATCCCAGAGGTAAAAACCGCTTTAGCAGTTGCATGCGTATTTCATCCTTGTGATACGCACGGCGCCATCAGTTGCGCCGAATCGTGTGTGTTATCCGAAATGAGCAGTATTTATAGCTCGTCCATGTTTTAAGTGAAAAAACCTGATCCCTAGGCAGCGCTGCGCTGCGATTGTGGTTTAAGCATTCTAATTATTCTTTGGCTTTTCGCAGTATCCGGTCTTCACTTGCAAAGCTGGTGTTATGTTAAGTACTGCATATGCAAATCTCAAAGTCAGAGACTGTTAAATCGGTGCGCAGCGTTTCAGGGTTGACCCGTCCGGTCCGAAATAGAGAATGTCGTAAGGCCATGTTGCGATTGGCCGCCGCCTTCCCGCTGAAAGTTGTCTCGCGTCAAGTATAGAAGGTGTGCTGTACTCTTTACGTTAAGCAAGATAAAAAAAAATCAGGATCGTTCGATGAACGTAGAAAATCGTAATCGCCTGTGCTTTGTACTACCGGCTTTGCTTTGTATCTCCGGCGCTGTATTTACGACGGCGCATGCCGCTACCCCGGCAACGCCCGCCGGCAATTCCCGCTCCGCCGCTGCAGCGGCGGCGGAGGATCCGGTTTCTGATTTGATGCGGGTGCTGGATGAGGAAACCGCAATTGCGACGCGCACCAAACTCAATATCGATTTTGTGCCCGGCATGGTTACGGTACTGCATGGTAAGGATCTGCTCGCCAAAGGAATCCGTACTGTGCACGAGGCCTTGGCGCTGGTTCCAGGTGTTGAACTTTCCATGGCGGGGGACGGGCAATACCAGTTCCTGATGCGCGGTATGGGAAAGACCTTTGCGTCCACCAAAATCAAATTTCTTATTAATGGGGTCGATTTAAATTCAACACTCGGTCCGGTGGCCACGGTGCGGATTATTCCGATGGAACAGGTGGATCGGATCGAGGTGGTGCGCGGGCCGGGCTCGGCGATCTACGGTGAACATGCCTTGGCGGGGGTTGTGGACGTGATTACGCTGGAACATGGCAAAGACGCATTTATCCGCTATGGCGACATCGACGGCACGGCATTGGGCGTGATTTACGGCTACCACCCGCAGAATTCCAAATTCGGCATCAGTATGAATATTGCCGGAACCAATACCGACGGGGGTGAAGTCATGACCGGTCAAGACCGCCTTGCGGGCACTTCGCAGGCGGCGATCTCGAATGCGCCGGGTAAGAGCAATGAGCGCGAGAGTAATAATGCCGCCATGTTTAAGTTGAACTACGGTGATTTAGCCTTGTACGTTCAGCATATGCGCTCCGCGTACGGAGATCATTTCGGCGTCGCTGATGTGTTGCCGGAGGAAAGTTCAGCCTTGGTTCGGCACTGGGACTACGATACGGTGGAAGTGCGGAACGCCATGTATTTCGGTTCGGATACACACGCGGAAGTGCGTGTGGCCTGGGCGCATTTCCTGACCGATACGACGGATCAGCAATTGTATCCACGAGGTTTTCAGGGCAAGTTTCAGACCACCGGTGTGCTGGGTGGACCGCACTATGAAGAAACCCGCACGACCCTCAAATCTTCGTTCGAATTTCCGCTCGCGGCGCGCCACTACGGTGTCGCCGGAGCCGAGTATGCGGTGGTGCGCCAGGGTGACACGTGGAATGAGCGCAATTTCAATTTTGTGCCTTCCCCCTCGGGTCCCGTGTTTACCGAAGCGCCGCAGATAAAATATCAAGGCGCCGGCAACTGGCTGAAAGAAGGACTTGAACGGCGCATTGCAAGCGCCTATGTGCAGGACCAATACACCGGGGTCGAACAGCTTACGGTCACGACCGGTGTGCGCATCGATCACTACAACGATGTCGGCAATGCGCTGACACCGCGTGTCGGCGCCGTGTATCAATTGTCGAGCCATCAAACGCTGAAGCTGCAATATTCCGACGCATTCCGGCCGCCGTCGTTTCTGGAGCTGTATGCGCGCAATAATCCGGTTGTGAATGGCAATTCCGATATCAAGCCGGAACGAATGCATAATCTCGAGGCGGGCTACATCTACAACAGCGGCCAACACATTTTCCGCGCCACGGCATTTGCTTCCGATATCAAACGCATCATCGTGGTCGATTCCGCCACGCGCCAATATAAAAATGGCGGTGAGGCCTATATTCGCGGTTTTGAAGTGGAAGCCGTGGCCCCCGTGCGGCGCGATGTGAAAGTGGACGGCAATGTGTCGATTCAAAGCAGCGACACAAGCAACGGCCTGGATCCGTTGTGGGGAACGGCCAAGGTACTGGCCAATGCCGGCGTGCTGTATCAGGTGGTTGCCGACCGGTTTATAAATATCCAATACCGCTACGTCGGTGAGCGTGAGCGCGAAACAAGCGACTCGCGTTCCGCGCTCGCGGGTTATCGGACCACGGATATAACTTTCAGCGCCAACAAATTCGGCTATTCCGGGTTGAGTTTGCGCGCAGGTTTGCGAAATATATTCGATGCGGATGTGGTGTATCCCGCGCCCAAAGCAACTTACCCGGACGACTACCCGCGCCCCGGCCGCCAATGGTGGCTGGCGGCAACCTACAAACTCTGACCGCAGCGACGCAATGACGCGTGCCTAAACTATTAAATATTGTCAGCAACATAGCGCGCGGCTTGCGCTGGACGACCATCGCGGTGTTGTATTGCATTTGCCTGACGGCGGCGCGGCATGTCGATGCGGGGGAAGCGGAAGAACGCCGCGTGCGCATCTCGCTCGAGATATTTCCACGCATTGTCGCGGTTGATCTGGACTTGCGTACCAAATTGTCAACAAGCGACGCATTGCGCCTGTTTGTTCTGTACGAGCGCGATACGGAGGTGGCGCATCACATTTCCGTGCAAATGAAAAATTCATTCACCAACATCGGCGGCCTGGCCGTGGAGTTTGTGGTGCAGAATGCGCAACTGGCCGTGACGGCGGGTATGCAGCAGCCCGCGGCGATATTTCTGGCCGACCAGCTTTCCGACGACTTGTTCGCCGCCGTGATGAAAGCGGCCATTGAAGAGCATGTGCTGGTATTCTCGCCTTTTGCGGGTGATGTGGAGCGCGGCGCGACGGTGGGAATCGCGATCAGCAGCCGTATCCAACCTTATTTTAATGTGTCAACCTTGACGCAGTCGCACCTCAACATCAATGAAAAATTGCTGAGTATTTCGCAGCGTTATGAATAATGTGTTCAGAAAACTCGTCACGCAGGTGACTGCCGCATTTTTGGTGGTGGTGGTGCTGTTTACCGGCGCGATCTGGTATCACTGGTCCTATTCGGTGGTGCCGTTGATTTTAAGCAGCGAGCAGACCAAGGCCGATTTGCTGGTCTCGCACTACACCGAATTATTGCAGGACGTCGCCGAAACCGGCACCGCCGAGGATATCGACGGAATCCTCAGTCAGATGATTTTATTGACCGACAGCAAAACCGGGCAGCCGATGATCCAGAGTTTGAAAGTGGAATTATTCAGTACCGGCACGCTCGAGAAAAGCAATCATCTGGATGCGGCCGGTGGCGAATTTATCCGTGTCGACACCGCCTTGTTTTCGCGTCAAAGCCAGTCTATGTTGGGCACCTTGCATCTGGTCTACAACGGCGCTTTTTTTCATCAGTTATTGACGGATGCGCGCCGTCAATTGCTCCTCGGCGCCATCATGAGCGTGGTGCTGTTAATATTGATTCAGCGCCTGCTATCGCACCTGTTGCGGCCGCTGGAAGTGCTGGCCGGCAAGCTGCGCGAAATCGACGTGGAAAAATTGCCCGCCCTAACGCCGCCCAGCCGCACGGCCAGTGCCGAGATTCGTCAAGTTTGGCGTGCCTCCGAAGGCATGCTCAAACGCATCAAACAGCAACAAGAAGAATTGATTGCCGAGCACAAGGCGGTCGAGATTGCCCTGCGCGCCAAGCTTGAAGCGGAATCCGCCAGCCAGGCCAAAAGCCAGTTTCTCGCCAATATGAGTCATGAGTTACGTACGCCGCTCAATGCCATCATCGGTTACAGCGAGATATTGCAGGAGGAAACCCGCGAGCGTGGTAATCACAACTACGCTGCGGACTTAGGCAAAATTTATTCATCGGGGCGGCATTTGCTGGCGCTTATTAATGACATCCTGGATATTTCCAAAATTGAAGCCGGCAAAATGCGGCTGTATATCGAATATTTCGATTTATATCCGGTGGTGATGGATGCGGTCGCGACCGTGATGCCGGTGATGGAGAAAAACCGGAATCAATTCGTGTGTGAATGCCCTGTCGACATCGGCTACGTACGCTCCGATATGACCAAAATGCGCCAGATCCTGTTCAATCTGTTGAGCAATGCGGCCAAGTTTACGCACGCGGGCCAGGCCAAGCTCGCGGTACGTAAGCAGGTCGAAAACGGACTCGAGTGGGTGGTGTTTGACGTCGCCGACTCAGGCATCGGCATGGATGATCGTCAGATCGCGGGTTTATTCGAGGCCTTCACCCAGGCCGATGCATCGACCACGCGCAGGTATGGCGGCACCGGTTTGGGATTGGCCATCAGCCGGCGTTTTTGCCGCATGCTGGGAGGGTCTATTGTAGCCAACAGCCGCATGGGTCAGGGCTCGGTATTTACGGTAACACTCCCCGCGGAACTGCATGAATCCGATGCGAATTATGCCGTGGAAATACCGCCCGTTCAGCCGCCGGAGCCAAGTTCTGACAAGTCGCGGATTGAAGAAGTTGCGAACCGCGCCGATTCAGTGCCGGTGGATACGGTATTTTCGACGGTTTCCGAAGCGGCCCGACCCGGCGACCGCCGTAACCGCAAAGCCACGGTGCTGGTGATCGACGATGATATTGACGTACACGATCTGATGACGCGCACATTGAGTAAACAGGGTTTTAATATTTTGTCCGGGTTTAATGGACTGGATGGTTTGGCATTGGCCAAGAGCTTTCATCCCGACGTGGTCGTGCTCGACATATTGATGGACGGCATGGATGGTTGGAAAGTGCTCGAGGAATTCAAACGCGATGCGACTCTGGCGAATGTACCGGTGATTATGTTGACCATGCTGGATTACGAACACGACGCGACAAAGCGCGGCGCGGCGATGCAGTTGAACAAACCACTTAATCGCGCAAAATTACTGGATGAAGTGATTCAGCGCGTGCGCGTGCCCCAGCAAGACCGGATCCTGCTGGTGGATCACGATGCCGGCGAACGCACGCGCATGCGTCAGGCCTTGCATCAGGGAGGTTGGCATGTGGATGAAGCGGAGCATGGTCTGGCGGCACTCGCGCAGATGAATAAGCACAAACCGGCACTTATTTTGCTTGATTTGATCTTGCCGCAGATGGACGGCATTGAATTCCTCGCCGAATTGCGTAAAAACGCGGAATGGCGAGTGATCCCGGTGGTCTTGCTGGTCTCGCAAAGCACACCGGTCGATGCGAATATCGGGACCATCAAGGGTGTGCTGATCAAGCATGCGGATGCACGCGAACAGGTGCTGGAAACCGTTGGTGAAATTGTTTCGTCATATATGCCGCGGCGTGCTGCCGATGCATTGAGTGTTTAATTTTAAATGAGGTGACTTACGGACACGACAGTACTTCCAGCCTCGGTGTTGGTGGTCGACGACAACGAGATGAATCGCGACATGCTGACGCGCCGTTTGGTACGCGATGGCTATCGGATCGACATCGCGGAGAATGGCCGTAGAGCGCTGGAAAAGATAACCCTCGGCAGCTATGACCTGGTGTTGCTTGACATCATGATGCCGGAGCTCGACGGTTATCAGGTGCTTGCGCAGATTAAATCCTCGCCGGTGTTACGGCATATTCCGGTCATCATGATCACCGCGCTTGAAGAAATGGACAGCGTCGTGCGCTGCATCGAAATGGGCGCCGAGGATTACGTCCTTAAGCCGTTCAATCCAACCTTACTCAAGGCACGCGTGGGCGCCTGCCTCGAGAAAAAGCGTTTACATGATCAGGAAGACAATTACCGCGCGAAGATCGAGCAGCAGAATACATTGCTTGAAAACCGCGTGCAGCAACAGGTGCGTGAAATTTCCGAAGCGCAGCTCGGAGCGATTTTCGCGATGTCGAAACTGGCCGAGTCGCGCGATCCGGAAACCGGCGAACATCTGGAGCGCATGCGCGAGTATTGCCGCATCCTGTCGGTGTGCCTGGCGTCCACGCCTCGCTACCAGGGCGTCATCGATAAAAGATACGTCGACAATATTTATGCGGCGAGTCCGTTGCACGATATCGGTAAAGTCGGAATCCCCGATGCGGTGTTGTTAAAGCCCGGAAAATTAACCGAAGTCGAATGGGTGATTATGCGCACCCACACCTTTGTCGGCGCGCAAACCTTGTTGCAGGTGAATCGCGAGTATCCGGGCAATGACTTGATTCGCACCGGGATGGCGATTGCGGGCGGCCACCATGAAAAATGGGACGGCTCGGGTTATCCGTACGGTTTGAAAGGCGAAGATATTCCGTTGGTCGCACGTATCCTTGCACTGGGCGATGTCTATGATGCATTGACCTCGAAGCGGTGTTACAAAGAGGCCTTCACGCACCAGGCCAGCCGCGAAATTATCGTCACGCAAGCGGGAACCCATTTTGATCCGGCCGTGGTTGCCGCGTTTCAGACCATGGAAGACGAATTCAAAAAAGTACGGGAGTTTTATACCGACCCGTTGGAGGAGATGTAAAAAATATACAAGTTGAATTAGCCAATATGGGGGGTCTTAGCGGGAGAGCGGATTGTGGCAAAAATATTACTCGTCGAAGACAACGAGATGAATCGCGATATGTTGTCGCGGCGTCTGGAGCGTAAAGGTTACCAAGTTGTGATGGCGGCGGACGGCAGTGAAGCATTGACCCTGACGGTGGTTGAAATGCCGGATTTGATTTTAATGGACATGAGTCTGCCGGTGCTGGATGGTTGGGAAGTCACGCGTCGGCTCAAGGCGGCGGAGGACACGCGCCAAATTCCGGTTATCGGATTGTCGGCGCACGCCATGGCTGGTGATCGCGAAAAAGGTCTGGCTTCGGGTTGCGATGACTATGATACCAAGCCGGTCGAGTTTGACCGGCTGCTTAAGAAAATTGAGGCGTGTCTTGTTCCAAGAAAGTGATGCAGGCTTATGCAAACACTGAATCGATCGATCCTTATCGTTGACGACAATGAGATGAACCGCGATTTGCTGCGGCGGCGCATGGAGCAGGAAGGCTATCATGTCGCGGCGGCGAACGGCGGCAAGCAGGCCCTGGAAATGCTCCGGCATGAACGCTTCGACCTCATGTTGCTGGACTTGATGATGCCCGAGATGGACGGGTTCGAAGTTCTGAAACAGGTTAAAGGCGACCCAAGACATACCAGTATGCCGGTGATGATGATTACCGCAGATAATGACGTTGAAAGTGTCAAGAACTGTATAAGATTGGGAGCGGTGGATTACATCGTGAAACCGATCAATATCGCGGTATTGAAGTCGCGTGTCTGGGGTCACATCGCCAAGGCCACTCACCAGCAAAGTATTCAGCCGGGGAAAAACAGTTATACGACCGAAGGCGCGCGCATCTTGGCAGTGGACGATATAGCTATTAATTGCGATCTGCTTGCCGCCCGTTTGAGCAAAGCGGGTTACATCGTTAAAACCGCCGGCAGCGCCGATGCCGCCTTGCGAGTGCTGGGGACAGAGGTCATCGATCTCATGCTGTTGGATTTGATGATGCCCGGTGTCGACGGTTTCCAGCTTCTTGAACAGGTAAAAAAGAATCCGCGTTTCGTACACCTGCCCGTCATCATCCTGTCCGCCGAGGACAGCAGCGACTCCATGACGCGCGGACTGTCGCTTGGGGCTTGCGACTATGTAGTGAAGCCGTTTTATGCGCCGGTATTAAAGTCGCGCATCGACGCCGCTCTGGCCGCCGAACGTATGCGTACCGGTTTCTGAAGTGAATCCTCCACGCCCTTCCGCCCGTAGCAATGCTTGACTTTATTTCCTCCCACGAACCGGACATTCGTTTGGGAGTTTTCTTCGGCGTATTTGCACTGATGGCCTTATGGGAAGTGCTCGCGCCGCGCCGTGTCCCGCAAATGGCGCGGATGCAACGCTGGCCCGGCAATCTGGGCATGATGATTACCAGCACGGTGTTGGTGCGGCTGATATTTCCCGCCGCCGCGATGGGCATGGCGCTCTTCGCGCAGCAGCACGCTTGGGGTGTGTTCAATTATTTTCCGATTCCGGCGTGGCTGGCGGTACCGGCCTGCGTGATCGCCCTGGACCTGGCAATTTATTTACAGCATGTCATGGTGCACGCGATACCCGCACTGTGGCGTCTGCATCGTGTGCACCACGCCGATCTCGATTTTGATGTCACGACCGGTGTGCGGTTTCATCCCCTCGAAATTCTCGTGTCGATGCTGATCAAGTTCGCCGTCATCGGCGTGCTGGGCCCGCCGCTGGTCGCGGTCGTCATTTTCGAAGTCGTGCTCAATGCCGCCTCCATGTTCAATCATTCCAATGTACGTTTACCGCCCAGTCTAGACCGCGTATTGCGCTGGGTGCTGGTGACGCCCGACATGCACCGTGTACATCACTCGGTCGAAGATGACGAAACCAATAGCAATTTCGGTTTCAGTTTGCCGTGGTGGGATCGCCTGTTCGGCACTTATCGCGCGCAACCTCGTCATGGGCACGAAGGCATGCAGATCGGCATCCATGGGTTTCGCGATGCAAAACAGGTCGACCGCTTACCGGGCATGTTGACACTGCCCTTCATCGGTCGGGTGAGCGGCTACGCCATCAATCGCCGCACCTGGAGCAAGCCGGGTGCGGACGATCAATAAGAGCGGTTGTATAGGCCCATAGTCCAAGTACGTATTGGATCGTAAGCAACAGTGTATTAACGTGCTTCAGCCGCCCACGCCCGCTGCATCAATGACGGGCATTGAAGCCACTGTTTAGGAATCATTGCATGACTGCACCGGTTTCCGCGTCGAATATCACCGCACCCCCGGCCGCCGTGAGTTTTTGGGAAGCCTTTCGTTTCTGGCTCAAGCTGGGTTTTATCAGCTTCGGCGGCCCGGCCGGACAGATCGCCATCATGCATCAGGAATTAGTCGAGAACCGGCGCTGGATTTCCGAGCGGCGGTTTTTGCACGCATTGAACTACTGCATGGTGTTGCCGGGGCCCGAAGCGCAGCAGCTCGCCACCTACATCGGCTGGCTCATGCATCGCACCTGGGGCGGGATCGTCGCGGGCGGCTTGTTCGTGCTGCCGTCGCTATTCATGCTCATAACACTGTCCTGGATTTACATCGCGTTCGGCGACGTGCCGCTGGTGGCGGGTTTGTTTTACGGCATCAAACCGGCGGTTACCGCCATCGTGGTGCAGGCCACGCATCGCATCGGTTCGCGCGCACTGAAGAATAATGTGCTGTGGGCGATTGCGGCCGCCGCATTCGTGGCGATTTTCGCGCTCCACGTGCCGTTCCCGGCGATCATCATCGGCGCCGCATTGATTGGTTATCTAGGCGGACGCATCGCGCCGGAGCGCTTCAAGACCAGCGGGGGGCATGGCAAAGCCGGTGCTTCGTTTGGACCGGCATTGATCGACGACGCTACGCCGACGCCGGACTTCGCCCGCTTCCGCTGGACAAGATTAAGCGCCGTGACGGCCGCCGGTTTGTTGCTGTGGGCAGTGCCGATGCTGGCGCTGGCCACGTTGTATGGCTGGGATGGCGTCTTCACGCAAATGGGCTGGTTTTTCACCAAGGCTGCGCTGCTGACCTTCGGCGGCGCCTATGCGGTACTGCCTTATGTTTATCAGGGCGCGGTTATTGACTATCAATGGTTGACGCCGGTGCAAATGATCGACGGTCTCGCGCTGGGCGAAACCACGCCCGGGCCGCTCATCATGGTGGTGGCATTCGCCGGCTTTGTCGGCGGTTATGCAAAGGCGGTGTTGGGTCCGGATGCGCTGTTCATGGCGGGGGCGATGGCGGCGGCACTGGTCACGTGGTTTACATTCCTGCCGTCGTTCATTTTCATTCTGGCCGGTGGCCCGTTGGTGGAATCCACGCACGGCGATCTCAAATTCACCGCGCCCTTGACCGCGATCACGGCCGCCGTGGTGGGTGTCATTCTGAACCTGGCGATGTTTTTCGGTTACCACGTGCTGTGGCCGCGGGGTTTCGCGGGCAGCTTCGAGTGGCCCTCCGCACTGATTGCCGTCGGCGCCGCCGTCGCTCTGTTTCGCTTCAAACGCGGCGTGATCGAAGTCATCGCCGCGTGTGCCGTGATCGGCTTGATCGTGAAAAGCGTGATGTAGCGCGAACATGATCCATCAGCAAAAAATCATCGAACTGCGCGCTTACCTGCAACGCGTGATCGTCGGACAGCACAATCTGCTCGACCGCTTGCTCCTGGGCTTGCTCACCGGCGGGCATGTGCTGGTCGAAGGCGTGCCGGGTCTTGCCAAAACCACCGCGGTCAAAACGCTGGCCGCCGGAGTGCACGCCGGCTTTCAGCGCATCCAATTCACGCCGGATTTGCTGCCGGGTGATTTGACCGGCACGGATGTTTACCATTCACAACAGGGCGATTTCCGCTTTGCCGCGGGGCCGCTGTTTCATGAAATCATTCTCGCCGATGAAATCAATCGCGCGCCCGCCAAGGTGCAAGCCGCGCTGCTGGAAGCGATGCAGGAGCATCAGGTCACCGTGGGCGGCACAACGCGCGCGTTGCCGGCGTTATTCATGGTGATGGCGACGCAAAATCCACTCGAGCAAGCCGGTACTTATCCGCTGCCGGAGGCGCAGCTTGACCGTTTTCTGTTGCACGTGGCGCTCGACTATCCGGCCCCCGATGACGAGCTGGAAATCCTGCAACGCGACCGGCGCCGCCTGATGCGCGGCAGCGAGGCCGCGGAAGCAGCGGTGATCGACGTGGCCACGGTGCTGGCCGCGCGCGCCGAAGTGACGCGCGTGCACATCGATCCAATGCTGGAGCGCTACATCGTGAGCCTGATCGCGGCGACCCGCGCCGTGGCTCAATGGCTGCCGGATCTGGCGCGCTTCGTTGAAATCGGCGCAAGCCCGCGCGGATCGCTGGCGGTGGCGCGCGCCGCCGCCGCGCGCGCCTATGTGCAGGGACACGAATATGTCACGCCCGACGACATTATTGACGTTGTGCCGGATTGCCTGCGTCACCGCATCATCATGAAATTCAACGCGCGTCTGGAAGGCGTCACGCGCGACATGCTGCTAAAGCAGTTGCTGGATGCCGTGCCGGTACCGTGAGCGTGACATTTTGTGCAAGGATGTTCGCCGGCTTTGTTTCCTTCCCTTCTTATTTTCAAGGAGGGGTGGACGCGCAGCGGACGGGGTGGTTGTTCAAAGTTCTCCTCATGCCACCAACCACCCCACCCCTTCGGGGCACCCCTCCTCTAAAATGAGGAGGGGAGAAACCGCGACTTCCTCCCGCCTTGAGAATGGGGGAGTTGAATGATGAATTGAGGCTGAGATGAGTTTTAACTCTAGATGCAACGCGATCATATCAGTATGGGATCGTATCGCCGGTCACAGCGTGCCACGCGACGAATCCACCGCAATCAACGCCCCGCTGTTAAGCCCGGCCGAACTCGCCGAGATCCTGCGCTGTGCGCAAGCGCTTCCGTCAGTGTGGCCGCTTGCCGGTGAAGTGCACCACGCGCAGAGCGGTGATTTTCGTTCGGCTACCTTGGGTTCTGGTCTTGACTTTGAAGCGGCGCGGCCTTACCAGCCGGGCGACGATGTGCGCCGTATGGATTGGCGTAGCACCGCGCGCACCGGTAAAGCTTTCCTCAAAACATTTCGTGAAGAACATCAGCCGCAATTGCATGTGCTGCTGGATCGCGGCGCCAGCATGCGCTTCGGCACCCGCACGCAGCTTAAAGTGACGCAGGCCGCGCGCATTGCCGCGCTGCTGGCATGTGTGAGCGCGCGCGAGCATATCGCGATAGGCGCCACGTTGTGGCAGCCGCAGATAAGCACTCTGCCATGTAGTGCCGGCGAAGCAGGCGTGTGGCGATTGCTGCAGGCCGCGATTGCGCCGTGTCCGCCTTTAACTGCCGAGGTGCCGCCGCAACAGTCGCTTACACAAGTATTACGCACCTTGAACGCGCAATTACCCTGGGGTTCGCGCGTGGCGCTAATTAGCGATTTGCATCAATTCGGCACGGCGGATTTTCCTGAACTCGCGCGGCTTGCTTTGCGGCATCAGGTCGTTGCCTACCAGGTGCTGGACCCGGCGGAATGTCAATTGCCTGATGTCGGACTGCGCCAGTTTAAAGATCTGCATTCAGGCAGGAGCGACCGTTTGGATACCCATGTCGCGGCAGTGCGCAGCGCGTTCAGCGCCGCATCAACCGCGTTGCATCAAGCGCAACGCGCGCTGCTGGCGCGTGCCGGCATCGTATTGCAGGTGTGCATGACCAACGAAGATGTGCTGAAGAAATTCGCATGAACGAGTTACCGGTCGAGCTGGCGGATATTGTCGAGCCTGTGCAGATACTGTCGCAAAATTCGCAGCACCCGGGCCTGCTTATGATCGCCCTTGGCTTGGGCATCGCTGTGCTTGCGGCGCTGTATTGGTGGCTGCGCAACAAGCGACGCTGGCGGACGCTCCGCCGCCTGCGGCAATTGCGCCATGCCTGCATCGCAGGGCGTATGAGCGCGCGCGAGCTGGCGTACGCCGTGGCGCTGGAATTGCGCGGCGGCCTGCGAATCCATCGTCTGCAAAACATTCATCCGCTTCTGCAAGCGGATGATCGCCGCTGCGCCGACTGGCATAGCTTCATCGCACGTCTTGACACTTTACGTTATCAGCCCGGCGGCGAATCCCGCCCCGCTCAAGTCGACGCAATGTTGCGCGAGGCCGCGTATTGGGCGCGGCGCTTACGCTGATGTTGGTCTTCTCTGCCCCGTACTGGTTGCTGTTGATCCCTGTATTTCTAGCCTATCTGGTGCTCACGCGCGGGCGCGCCGTGCAAGCGGAGGGGAGCGATATGAGTTCGGTTACGCTGCTTCACCCGCAGCTTGGTCTGATATTGGCGGGTGCTCCCGCGCCCGTTCGCCGTTACACGGCGTGGTGGGGCTATGGTGCGGCGTTATTGCTGTGCGTGGCGCTCGCGCAACCGCAGACCGTCGGTGATTGGATTCCGGAACCGCTGCAAGGCCGCGATATCGTGTTGCTGCTGGATACTTCGGTCACCATGAGCATTCGCGACTTTGAGCTGGAGGGTCGCCCGGTCGAGCGTTTAAGCGTCCTCAAAGGCATCATGCAGAAATTTGTCGAGCATCGGCCCGAAGACCGCTTCGGTGTCGTGGTGTTCGGCAGCCTCGCCAGTACCTTGGTCCCGCCCAGCTTCGATCATGACCTGGTCATCGCGTCGCTCAAGCGACTTCAGACCGGCGTTTCCGGCGACAATACCGCGATCGGCGATGCGCTGGGTCTGGCGCTCAAACAAGTCAAAGTGCAGGGGCGCGCGCGTCCCGCCTTGATTCTGGTGTCGGATGGTGACAATACCGCCGGCGAAATGCGTCCGGCCGAAGCCGTGGCGCTGGCACGGCATCTGGCGGTGCCGGTGTATTGCGTACAAATCGGCGCGGAAGCGCCGGAGATGCCGGATGCAATGCCGGGCTCTGAAATTCTCGAGCCTGGTTTACGCGACATCGCGCGGCTCACGCAAGCACGTTACTACACCGCCGGAAATTCCGGCACGTTGAACGCGGTGATTCAGGACATTGACGGGTTGGAAAAAAGCATCGTGCGTCCGGCCACCCGCCGGGCGATAACGCATTGGTACTTGTTGCCGTTGCTGCTGGCGGTTGCGCTACTGACACTGCAACGCGTCATTCAACTGCGGAGCAGCGCGTGATCTCTCTGAACGATTTCGCGCAACTCGAATGGCGCAATCCAGCGTGGCTGCTGCTGGCGCTGCAACCCTTGATATTCGCGCTGCTGGCCAAACTCAAACGCGCACGCGTGCTGAATTATGCGGACAGGCATCTGCGCGCGTGGGCGATCACCGGCGCGCTGCATCCCGCCGGGCAACGTTGGGCCGCCGCGTGTACGGCACTGGCCTGGATTGCGCTTGCCTGCGCGGCGGCCGGCCCGCGTCTACCGCTCACGCTTGCCGCGCCCGACCGCGCTCCCGCAAGGGGTCATGACATCGATATTATGCTGGTGCTCGACGTTTCCGCGTCCATGCAGGCGGCCGATATTTCGCCGCAGCGCTTGCAGCGCGCAAAACTGGAAATCACCGATCTGGTGCAGCGCCTGCGCGGTGAGCGGATCGGGTTGATCGCATTCGCGGGAACTGCCGGACTGCTCGCGCCGCTGACGCACGATCATGCCGCCTTCGCGCATTATCTCGATCTCGCCGGGCCTGCATTGTTCACGCTGCCGGGTTCGAATCCCGGCGCCGCGCTGGAACTCGCACGCCGGCAATTACCTGCCGAGACAGCGAGAACCCGCGCGGTGGTGCTGGTCACCGACGGAGAAGCCGATGCTTTCAGCGGTGCGCGCGGGATCGCAGCAAGCCAGGCGGCGGAAGCGCTGAAGAAACAGGGCGTGACATTATATGTGCTGGTGGCGGCAACTCGCGAAGGTGCCGTAATTCACGACCCTGCAGCGGCTACGCCCGTCGTCAGCCGCCCCGACGCCACGGCATTGCGGCAGCTTGCCGAAGCGACGGGTGGGGGCGTTGAATTTATCCGCGATGGCGACGCGGATCTAGAGGCGCTATACGAACAGGGCTTGTTCACGTTGCCCGGTGCCGCGCCCGTGCAACGCGAAGTGCACGCGTGGCGGGAGGGGTATCCGTATTGTTTGCTGGTGGCGTTGTTGTTGCTGGTGTTGCCGCTCGAAGCCGGCCGCTGGTTGAAACATACGCCGCGCGCCTTGATGCTGGCGGGTTTTGCCGTGGCGTTCTCGGTAAGTTGCGCAGACCCGGCGCGCGCCGCCGATCCGGCCGAGGCTTATGCGGCATACCATGATAAAAATTATTCGCTGGCGCAACTGCTCTACCACGAACAACCAGGCTACGAGGCGCGCCTCGGTGAAGGTGCCGCCGCGTATCGGCGCCAGCGTTATGCCGAAGCCGTCGAGCAATTCACGGCGGCTTTGCTCGCGGCGCGCGACGATCATCAACGCGCCGATGCCTTGTTTAATCTCGGTAACAGCTATTTTCAGGAAAAAAATTATGCGGCGGCGGTCGATGCTTATCTGGGCAGCCTGCAATCACGCGCCGATGATCCGAAAACCAATGCGAATCTGGCGCGCGCCACGGCGCACCTGGAAAAAATATCTAGACCTGGCCCGGAAGCCGCCGGTGTGCCGGGCAGACGCAGTCAGCGGTTTCTGGGTAGCGGAGTGGAAGAGAATGGCAGTGAAGCCCCAGTCGACTTCGACACCACCCGCGAACGCCTCGGCCCGGACCTAGCGCGCGATGCACCGGCGGCCGAGGGCGCACGTGCAACGGCCAATTTTGCGCCACAGTCCGCATCGGGCTTCCGTTCCTCGTCGTCCGCAGCGGAGCGCGATTATCAGGCGGCGTTGAAGAAGCTCGAACTGCTCAACGATCAACCCGGGACTTTGCTCAAGGAGTTGATCAAACTGGATACACCGCGCACGGATCCGTTGGTCGAGAAGTTACCGCCATGGTGAAGGGGCTATTGTTGAGCTTGCTGTTGGTTGCATCTGCACCGTTGGCGGCGGCGACCCTCACGGCGCA
Organism: uncultured Gammaproteobacteria bacterium; assembly: GCA_964532385.1. Taxonomy (GTDB): domain Bacteria; phylum Pseudomonadota; class Gammaproteobacteria; order SG8-11; family SG8-11; genus UBA6921. The sequence continues at coordinate 21,464 of CAZHHW010000050.1, forward strand.
GGTCGACAAGCACAGCTTGGTGCTGGGTGAGTCACTGACATTGGAAGTGACCGCGCATTTCGCCGCGGCCACGGCGCTGTTGGACAGCCGCCTACTGGATGCGCTGCATGTGGATTTTCATGTGCAGGAAATTTCAAGCCATACGCGCAAGGCCTCGCGCGCCGTACAAGTGGAAACAATACAAACGCTGACTGCGACATTGTACCCGCTACGCAGCGGCCGCCTGAAAGTACCTGCGCTCAACATTTTGCAGGCACGCAGTCAGCCGCTGGAGATTATCGTGCAGGATGCGGGCGGCGCGATCCCGCGGGTTGTGTTGCGCTCCGGCGTGGAGCCGCAGCCGCACGTGCGTGAAACCGTGTTGTTGTACTTGGATGTCTACGATAACGGCAGCCTGGCGTGGGCGGCAGTCGATGCTCCCGCGGCACCGGGTTTGCATTTGCGCGAGCTTTTGCAAACACGCCGCGATGCCGATCTCGACGGCGAGAAATTCAAGGTCGTGCGCCATGCCTGGGCGGCAACGCCGTTGCGCGATGGCGACCACACCATTCAATTTCCATTATTGCGTGCCAACAAGTTCGGCACCCGCTTGCGTTATGCGGTGCCGCCGTTGAAGTTCGCAGCACAACCCCTGCCGGGATATGTGCCGCTGGTTGTGCCGGTCGGTCCGGCACCGCGGTTGCAGGTGGACACGCTTCCGCCCGATATTGTCGTGAACCGTCCCGTGAACTGGCGCTTCAGCATCGCCGGCAGCGGCCTGAGCGCAAACGGTTTGGCGCAATTAATTTCCGTGACGCTGGGGGCGGCGCAAGGCGTGCGTTTTTATCCGCTAAAAATCGAAGCTGCCGACACGGCACGTTCGACCGGGTTGGTACAGACTTTCCACGTGACGCTGCCGTTTCAAGCGCAACACAGCGGCGATCTTGAGCTGCCGGAAGTGTCGATTCCGTATTTCGATCCGCAACTCGAACGGCTTAACAGCGTGGTACTGCCAAAGCAGCGCATCACGGCGGTCAGCCCGCTGCGGCAAGCGATGCTGGGGTTAGCGGCAGCAGGTCTTGTCATCCTCCTGTCGGCGTGGCCGGTGCGGCGCACGCTGGCCGCACTCCGCCGGCGGCACACCCGCCGGTGCGGCTTGCGCCGCATCGCGCGCGCTGAAAACATCCAAGGACT
>CAZHHW010000051.1:0-6324 GCA_964532385.1 uncultured Gammaproteobacteria bacterium
CGTTGCTCTACCTTCCGCCATCCATGGCGGTCGCCCGCCTTCTCCCTTGCAGGGGAAGGAGTAGATCGCGGCGAAGTATAGGTTCTTTGCAATTTTTTGTACCATTGATTACCAAGGAAATTCATCCGCCGATGACTACAACCGCCCATCCACCTTGTCTCGGGGCAGTAACGATTTAACGTCGTACAGCACGCTGCCGGGTTTGCCCAGTGCGCGGATTTTGTCGACACCCATGTCCTTGAACTGTTTGTGCGAGACCGCCAGGACCACGGCGTCGTATTTGCCGTTTTCGAGTTTGGCGACCGGCGTGATGCCGTATTCATGCATGGCTTCTTCGGCGTCGATCCACGGGTCGTACACATCCACCTTGGCGCCGTAGTTCTGGAATTCCTTGATCATGTCGATCACGCGCGTGTTGCGCAGGTCGGGACAATTTTCCTTGAAAGTCAAACCCAGCATTAACACGTTGGCGTCCGCCACGTGCATGCGCTTTTTGAGCATCAGCTTGATCACCGACTCGGTGACATAGGCGCCCATGTTGTCATTAATACGGCGGCCGGCGAGGATCACTTCCGGGTGATAGCCGATTTCCTGCGCTTTGTGCGTCAGGTAGTAGGGGTCGACGCCGATGCAATGTCCGCCGACCAGGCCCGGACGGAACGGCAGGAAGTTCCACTTGGTGCCGGCGGCCTCGAGCACATCCAGGGTGTCGATGCCAAGGCGATGAAAAATTAGCGCCAATTCGTTGATCAGCGCGATGTTCACGTCGCGCTGCGTGTTTTCGATGACCTTCGCCGCTTCGGCGACCTTGATGCTGCTCGCCTTGTGGGTGCCGGCGGTGATGATTTTGCGGTACACCTTGTCGACATAATCAGCCGCTTCCGGCGTGGAGCCGGACGTGACTTTTAAAATCGACGTCACGCGATGTTCTTTGTCGCCCGGGTTGATGCGTTCGGGGCTGTAGCCGCAAAAGAAATCGGTGTTGAATTTCAGGCCCGATAACTTCTCCATGATCGGCACGCAGATTTCTTCGGTGCATCCCGGATACACGGTGGATTCGAACACCGCGACGTCGCCTTTTTTGAGGATCTGGCCGAGGGTGCGGCTGGCGCTTTCGACCGGACGCAAGTCCGGGCGCTTGAACTCGTCGACCGGCGTGGGCACGGTGACGATGTAAAAATTACAGGTCTTCAGCGCTTGCAGGTCGCTGGTGTAGGTGATGCGGGTGGCTTCTTTTAATTCCTCCGGCGACACTTCCAGCGTGTGGTCCTTGCCGGATTTTAATTCGTCGATGCGCTTGGTGTTAATGTCAAAACCGATGGTGGTCAGGGTCTTGCCGAACTCCACCGCCAGCGGCAGCCCCACATAACCCAGGCCGATGATGCCGATGCGTGTTTGGTCGAGATTGAACATGATAGGACGCTCCGCTGCGGCAAGAAGTTAGAGTGATTGTCCGCGGCCGATCGCGAAATATTCCAGGCCCATTTTTTTCATCAACTGCGGATCGTATAAATTGCGGCCGTCGAAAATCACCGGCTGCTTGAGCGTGGTTTTGATTTTGTCGAAATCCGGACTGCGGAACACGTTCCACTCCGTAAGAATGGCCAGCGCGTCGGCGCCGTTTAATGTCTCCATCGGACCCTTGCACAAGGTAAGATCGGCGCGCTCGCCATAAATACGCCCGGTTTCGTGACTCGCTTCAGGATCGAAGGCCTGCACTTTGGCGCCTTGTTCCCACAACGCTTCCATTAATACGCGGCTGGGCGCTTCGCGCATATCGTCGGTGTTGGGTTTGAATGCCAGGCCCCACACGGCGATGGTTTTGCCTTTCAGCTTGCCGCCGAAATATTTGCTGATCTTGGTGAACAGCACATGTTTCTGACGTTCGTTGACGGCTTCGACGGCCTGCAATAATTGCGAGTTGTAGCCCACCTGGGTGGCGGTTTTTTCCAGCGCCGAGACGTCCTTCGGGAAACACGAGCCGCCGTAACCGCAGCCCGGATAAATAAAGTGATAGCCGATGCGCGGATCGGAACCGATGCCGATGCGCACTTTCTCGATATCCGCGCCTAATTTCTCGGCCAGATTCGCAACTTCATTCATGAAGCTGATTTTGGTCGCGAGCATCGCGTTGGCGGCGTATTTGGTCAGCTCGGCGGAGCGCACATCCATGGTGATCAGGCGTTCATGGTTGCGCGTGAACGGCGCGTACAGCGCGCGCAGCAATTCGGTGGTGCGCGGGTTATCGGTGCCGATCACGATGCGGTCCGGTTTCATGAAGTCGTCGATCGCCGCGCCTTCCTTCAGGAATTCCGGATTGGAAACCACGTCGAACTCGACATTTACTTTGCGCAGCGCCAGCGACTTGAGGATTTGTTCGCGCACGCGGTCGGCGGTGCCCACCGGCACCGTCGACTTGTCGACCACCACGCGGTATTCAGTCATCAGTTCGCCGATGGTTTTGGCGACGGCGGTGACATATTGCATGTCGGCCGAGCCGTCCTCGTCCGGCGGCGTACCCACCGCGATGAACTGAAACAGGCCGTGCGCTACGCCTTCCTTGGCGTCGGTGGTGAAGCGCAGCCGGCCGGCTTCGGAATTCTTGTGCACCATCGCTTCCAGACCGGGTTCAAAAATCGGCACTTCGCCGCGCTTGAGCATTTCGGTCTTGCGCGGATCAATGTCAACACACAGTACATCGTTGCCGACTTCCGCCAGGCAGGTGCCGGTGACGAGCCCAACATAACCCGAGCCGTAGATGGTAACTTTCATGGTTGTTTTCCTTGCGTAGGGTGCGCAATGCGCACCGGTATTGATTTTAAATTATTTACGTCAAGCTTCATGCAAAACTTAATCAAAGTGTTTCTTCCCCCTGCAAGGGGGAAGGGCAGGATGGGGGTGGTTTAGAACCGTCGCCAGCCATAATCACACCCCCATCCCAACCTTCCCCCTTGCAGGGGGAAGGGGTGCCTTATGTCGCACAGTGCGGTTATTTGCAATTTGTAAGTTCCCTTGATTGCGAAGCACTCTATCAAACGAACGAATTCGGGATGATGAAATTACTCATAACGGCCGCTTAAACACCCGCTTTACCGGCCAGCTTTTTTTCCCAGTTCAGCGCGGTGCGCACAATGGCGTCGAGATCGTCGAAGCGCGGCGCCCAGCCCAGAACTTCGCGAATGCGCGTGGTCGCGGCGATCAGCGACGGCGGGTCGCCTGCGCGGCGCGGCTGCTCTTTGATATTGAGCGGCACGCCGCTTGCGCGCTGCACCGCATCCAAGACCTGACGCACGCTGTAACCATGGCCGTAGCCGCAATTGAGCGTCACCGATGCGCCGTCGTTGCGCAAATAGTCGAGCGCTTTTAAATGCGCCGCGGCTAAATCCTCCACATGAATATAGTCGCGCACGCCGGTGCCGTCGGGCGTGGGGTAGTCGGTCCCGAATATGGAAATCGAAGCGCGCTTGCCGACTGCATGTTCGCAGGCGACCTTGGTCAGCAAGGTCGCATTGCGTGTCGACTGGCCGATGCGGCCTTCGGGATCGCAGCCCGCGACGTTGAAATAACGCAGCGAGACATGCCGCAATGCGGTGGCGGCGGCGAGGTCGCGCAACATCCACTCGGTCATGAGTTTCGACGTGCCGTAGGGATTGATCGGATCAAGCGGCGTGTCTTCGGAGGCGAACTCGCCTTTGGGCATGCCGTACACCGCCGCCGTCGACGAAAAGATAAAGTGCCGCACCTTGGCTTTTGCGCAGGCTTCCAGCAGGTTGCGCGAATTGCAGGTGTTGTTGCGGTAATACTTGAGCGGGTCGGAGACCGATTCCGGCACGATGGTGTGGGCCGCGAAATGCAGCACCGATTCAATGTTGTGCTCGCGCAGGATGAGATCGACCAGTTCCATGTCGCCGGTGTCGCCGGTGACTAGCGTGCCCGCCAGGATCGATTCCCTGAAGCCGGTCGACAGGTTGTCGAGGATCACTACGTTTTCACCGCGCTCGCCGAGCTGGCGCACCACATGGCTGCCGATGTATCCGGCGCCGCCGGTAACGAGAATTCCTGGTTTGGACATGAGGTCTGTGCTCTCAACTAAGATTAAATAAACTACGCTTAACAAAATTAAATGAAACCGTGCTCACACGGGCAACACGCGGCCATCCCGTCAAAGGTTCCACTTACAGTGCTTAAATGAAGTGTGGAGCTGTTGTGGGCGCACATTCTAGTCAAATTATCAGGTCGATACCACCTCGCCGCGCGCGCCGGGGCGGAGCAAAATCACCCGCCCGCATTTTTAAAGGTGCCAGCTGCTTGCGGTAGCGAACATACGCGGCGCGCGCCGGCTTGCTATACTTGCCGCCTTCCCACAGCTTCCGGAGTTTTTGATATGAACATGTTGCGCACTTACCGTTTCAACATCGTCACTTTGATGTTTGCGAGCTTGTTGTTCGCCAGTGTGACTTTACCTGCGGCACACGCACAAATGGTCGGTACCGATGCGCTCTTGCGTGCGCAGCAAATGCAGCAGGAACGGGCCGCGGTCGCGACGGCGTTGGAGCGCGCCGATGTGCAGGCAGCCTTGTTAAATTATGGTGTTGAGCCCGCGCAGGTGCAGGCGCGCGTCGAAAGCCTGAGCGCGGAAGAAGTGCATGCCCTGGCGCAGGACATCGAACAGCTCCCGGCAGCCGGTGACGCGCTGGGCATATTGTTGTTTGTATTCGTTTTGCTGCTCATCACCGATATTCTGGGTTTAACCAACGTGTTTCCCTTTGTGAGCCATAAACGCCGCTGAGCATCATTGCAGTGGTTGAAATCCGCGCCGTCCGCGTTTGGCTGGGCGGCGTTTTGTTGTGCGCGCTCACAGGTTGCGCCGGTTTACCCGTGCCACGTTTTGATGAAACGAGCTTAACGTCGCACGTTGAACTCACTTCCGTGCCTTTTTTTCCTCAAGAAGATCATCAATGCGGTCCGGCGGCGCTGGCCACTGTGCTGAACGCCGCTGGCGCGGCCGTCACGCCCGAAGCGCTGGTCGCGCAGGTTTACCTGCCCGCCCGTCAGGGAAGTTTGCAAGTGGAGCTGCTGGCGGCCACGCGCCGCCATGAACGCGTGCCGTACCTGCTGGAGCCGCAGCTTGACGCCTTGCTGCATGAAGTCGCCGCCGGTCATCCGGTGCTGGTATTGCAGAATCTCGGCTTCGCGTGGTTGCCGGTGTGGCATTACGCGGTGGTGGTGGGTTTCGATTTGCCGCAGCGCATCCTGCTGCTGCGTTCAGGCCGCGAAGCGCATGCGCAGACGGACTTTGGCGAATTCGAACGCAGTTGGGCCAACGCGCGGCATTGGGCGCTGGTGATTACAGCGCTTGATTCCGTACCAGTGACCGCCGATGAAAATCGTTATCTGGAGGCCGTTGCACAACTGGAATCACAGCAGCAATTTGGCTCTGCCGCGCTGGCTTACGCGGCAGCCTTGGCACGTTGGCCCGGCAGTACGGCCGCGCGCTTTGGGCTGGGCAATAGCCGCTATGGGTTGGGCCAGTTTAGCCAGGCGGAACAGGCCTACCGCGAGTTGCTTACCCAACAGCCTGCGCTAGGCGCGGTGTGGAACAATCTCGCCATGAGTCTGATCGGGCAACAGCGTTGGGACGAAGCACGCCGCGCGGCGCAACAGGCAGTGGATTTGCAAGACGCCAGCGCCGCCGCCGCGCACATGACCTTGCAGGAAATCGACGCGCACGCGGGCGCGGGCCGGTAGCAATCACATGCAGCAGCGCACGGCCATGGAGCGGGAACTCTATTCCATATTAGAAGCCCGACTCGGACGCGTGCATTTGCGACAGCGCCTGGGCATCGAAACCGACTACGAAGCACGCGTGTTCCGGCGGGGTTTTAATTTTTTCCACATCGAGAACTGGTATTCCATCCACCGTGTGATTCGCGGCGGGCTGCGCTGCCTCGGTTTGCATGGGCGGGGTCAACGCAATGTCTTGAAGTTACGCGTGACGCACCACGACCTGATGCTGCGTGCGCTGCCGCCGGCATTCGAGGGTTTCCGGATTCTGCACATCAGCGATTTGCATCTGGACATGAATGCGCATATGGCGCACGCCTTGATCGAGCGAGTGCGCGAGCTGGACTACGACCTGTGCGTTTTGACCGGGGATTTTCGCGCTAAAACTTATGGTCCGTACGAGGCGGCGGTGGACGCGATGCGGCGCGTCAGAGTTCATTTGAAGGAGCCGGTATTCGGCATTTTGGGAAATCACGACAGCATTCGTATGGTGCCGGGACTTGAAGCCGCGGGTGTGCGCATGCTGCTCAATGAAGCCGT
>CAZHHW010000051.1:6424-18619 GCA_964532385.1 uncultured Gammaproteobacteria bacterium
GGCTACACGTCGGTGGGTTCGGGCGCGTCGATTGTGGATGTGCGCTTCAATTGCCCGCCGGAAGTGGTATTGCATACCCTGCGGCGCAGCGGGTAATGCAATGGATTACTTGGTTCCGGGCTCGGTGTTGACTTGCTTGATCATTTTACGCACCGGGTCGAAGTCGGAATCTTTCGCCGGCAACAGGTTCGTCACATGAGCCGCCTTGAGGATCTCCATTCCATTTTTACTGTCTTTCGTCTTGAGGAGCGTGTCTTGAATTTTTTTGGACAGCTCGGGGCTCAAGGTATTTTTCACCGCCCAGGGTAGGTGAGGAAGTTGTTCGCCCACCGCGAGAATGCTCAGCTCATCGACATCCAGAGCTTCATTGCCGGCCTGGGCTTTCAAACCGATGTCGCCGGTGCCGCCCGCGATGGCTTGTTTATGAAATACCGCCGTCATTGCGTTCACCGGACTTTTCGCAAATTCTTCTTTGTAGTCGCCTTTTTTTAAACCGGCGTTTTGCAACAGCGCGACGTTGGCGATGTAAGCGACCATGGCCTTGGGGCCGCCGCCGAATACGATGGTCTTGCCGCGCAGGTCGGCAATATTCTTGATGCCGGAATCCTTCCGCACCACCAGGGCGCCGGCCACTGTGCTTTTACCGAATTCCTCGTTGATCGCAATCACGTCGTAGCCGTATTTTTGATGACTCTCGACATAGTTCAACTGGTTGAAATGCACGATATCGTAGCGTTTGCTGGCGACGGCTTCCGCGAAAGTGCTTTGGTCTTTAGTGGTTTCGATCTTGACTTCACGCCCCAGCTCGGCCGACAGGTATTGGGCCAGTGGATCGAAGGCATCGTGCACCGTCGTGGCGGTAATGCGCGGGAAAATGCCCAATATCAGAGGTTCTTCGGCGGAATACGCCATCAGCGGCAGCAGCAGAACCGCGATCGCTCCAACCCAGCATTGCATAATACCAACACGTGTTGACATATATCCGCCTCCGGTTATCGATTCTGGAATCCCTGCATAGTAGCAGGCTTGTAGCGTTCGTAAAGTAATACATCGGCTCGCAACTTAAAGACAGTAGCACGCTGGCCGATAGCGTTAATGCGATCCGGCACTTTACGGCATCCTGCCGTCCGGACTTGCGCTCGAGCAGGTATCGTTACGTATGCAAACAATTTTCGCGCCCGGGAGTGATCCTGTTCCACCCCCATCAGGGGCGCGGGTGTTGCCACATTCAATGGGTTTGGGCATCAAGTTTGTGCTGCTGGTGAGCACGATTTTGCTGCTGACCCTCGGGGCAATGACGGTTTATCGAGTAAAAATGCAGGATGCGCAACTTCAGGAACATTTAAAAGAAAAAGGCACGGTGCTGGGTCACTTTGTGGCACTCATCAGCCCTGAAGCGATCCTTGCTTATGATTTCGAGGCTTTGAATTCCTATGTGCGCGAGGGTGCGCGCGGGCAGGATGTGGTGTACGCCGTTGTCTTTGACGGCAACGATGTCAATCTCACTACGTATCTCGATACTAAGGACCCGCTGATTGCGGACGCCATGCGCAGCGTAGGCAGCGCCGATCTCAAAGGCGCGAACTTCAAAAAAGTAATCACGCAACTGCAACAGGCGCCGGATGTTGTGCATCTGGAATTTCCCATCCAACGCAACGATAAAGCCATTGCCCGTGTCATCGTGGGATTGAGCAAACAGCGGCTGGAAGCCGAGGCGCGCGCGGCGGCATGGCAGCAAAGCGTGCTTAACGGTTTAATCATCGTATTTTTGAGTATGTGCCTGTATTTCGTGTTCCGTCAGAACGCGTTGCGGCCGATCCACGCATTAGTGCATGGATCGCGACGTGTCGCGGGCGGGGATCTGCAGACGCCCGTGGAACTCTTTTCGGGTGACGAGCTCGGGCACTTGTCGACTGCATTCAACGACATGATGCAGCGTCTTGCACTGACCTTGGGCGAAAAAGATCAAGCATTGAATTCGTTGCACGAATTGAACAAATCCCTGGAGGATCGCGTCGCACAGCGCACGGTAGAATTGGAACGCAGCGAAACCCGCATGCGCGCGATTTTTGAAAGCATGGGCGAAGGCATCATCACATTGAATGCCGGCGGTTACGTGGTTTCGATGAACCCTGCCGCCGAGAGGATTTTCAATGTCCATGGCATAGAGTCGGAAGGCATCCACAGTGTGTTGTTGCTCGCGGATGCGCACACCAATGATTTAGCGCTTTTGCAAAGCTATGACGAAAGGACGAATACGCCATTTCAAATTTCCGGTGGGTCTACGCCGGTCGAATATCAAGGGCAGCGTTTCGACGGGCGCGAATTTCCAATGGAGCTGATGGTCACGCCTATGCAACTGGGTAATGAATATCTGCGCGTGTGTATTTTGCGCGATATCACGCGCCGCAAGGAAACCGAAGCGCGCTTGGCCGCGGCGCAACATCAACTGGTGGATGCGGCGCATAAATCCGGCATGGCCGAGATCGCCATCGGCGTATTACACAACGTAGGAAATATTCTCAACAGCGTGATGTTGTCGGGCGAAGAAATCGCGCGCGTGGCGAAAAACAGCAAGGTCGCGGGACTTAACAAGGCGAATGAACTGTTGCGCGGCAATGCGCACGACCTGGGAAATTTCTTTACGACCAACGATAAGGGCAAGATGCTGCCGCAATACTACGAAAAAATCGGCCTGGCCCTCAACGAAGAAAGCAAGTCGATTAACAGCGAAGCCACCAAGCTGAATGAAAAACTGGCGATGATCAAAGATGTTATCGCCACGCAGCAGGTTTATGCGCGCGCCGATGCCTATACCGAACAGCTTGATGTGGTGCCGGTTATTGAAGATGCATTGCGTGTGCAGGAGGAATCATTGCGTAAATTAGGCGTAAAGGTGCGTAAAGACTTTAAGATCACCCCGCTTTGCGTCGTGCATAAATCCAAGCTCCTACAGGTTTTGACCAACCTGATAAAAAATGCGAAGGAAGCCACCATGGAAAATGACGAGCTCAACCGCATTCAGGAAATTGTGATTGAAACCGGCCGGTCCGAATCCGGCGACGTGTTCATCCGCGTCACCGACAATGGGTGTGGAATTACTGCGGAAAATCTGCAACGCATTTTTAATCACGGTTTTACCACCAAGCAAAATGGTCATGGCTTTGGCCTGCATACCAGTGCACTGGCAATGACCGAAATGGGCGGCGCACTACGCGCGCACAGCGACGGCACTGGATGCGGGGCGAGCTTCACTCTGATAGTGCGCGCCGCGGCAGTTTCACAGTTGTCGGCGGCTTAAACGTACGTGGATAGAGACCATGATCGAGAATAAAAGAATATTGCTGGTCGATGACAATCGGGATATCCACGAAGATTTCCGCAAAGTATTGTGTTCTGCCGCAGGTGTTGACAATGGCGATCTGGACGACCTTGAGCTTGGTCTGTTTGGCGGCGGCGACCCGCCGATACCGGCCCCGGGCGAATATGTAAAATATGAAGTCGACTCGGCGTACCAAGGCGAAGAAGCGTTGGAGATGGTGCGTAAAGCCTATGCCGAAGGGCGGCCCTATGCGATGGCCTTCATGGATGTGCGTATGCCGCCCGGCTGGGACGGGATCCAAACCATCGCGCGCATCTGGAACGAATTTCCTTACACCGAAATCGTGATTTGCACCGCGTTTTCGGACTACAGCTGGGAAGAAATCATTACCAAGCTGGGCAGCACCGATCATTTATTGTTTTTGACCAAACCTTTTGATTCGACGTCCGTGAAGCAAATGGCGCTGAGTCTGACAAAGAAATGGAATCTGGGGGAAGAAGCGCGCGGGTATGTTACGCGGCTCGAGCGCGATGTGAAGGACCGGACTACGCAACTGGAAGGCTTGCTCGAAGAGGTGAAGAAAAAAAATCTCGAACTCGAATATGTCTCGATGCACGACACCCTGACCGATTTACCGAATCGCGCCCTGTTCAGCGATCGTCTGCAATACAGTGCTAGTTGCGCGGCGCGGGACAACCAGAAATTCGGCGTGTTGATGATGGACCTGGAACGCTTTAAAGAAGTAAACGATGCGCACGGACACCACGTGGGTGATCAGGTGCTGCGCGAAGTCGGCCGGCGGCTGCGCGAGGTGCTGCGCGACAGTGATACCGTGGCACGCATGGGCGGAGATGAGTTCGCGGTGATTTTGCATAACGCCGGCAAAGAGGCCTGCATGCATGTGGCCAAGAAAATAGGTCACATCATGGAACCTGCAATCCAGGCGGATCACACATCGATAGTGATCGGCGCGAGTGTGGGTATCGCCATGTACCCGGATCATGGCGAGGACGAGGTGGAATTACTGAAAAACGCCGATGTTGCGATGTACGACGCCAAACGCGCAGGCACCGGATTCTCGATTTTCGACATCGAGGAAAATACCCGCCGCACCAACCGCTTGAAACTGGTCATGGATCTCGATCATGCGATTACTCACAACGGCTTGTCGCTGCATTACCAGCCGATCGTCGATCTGAAAACCAGCCGGGTATATGGTGTTGAAGCGTTATGCCGCTGGATTCATCCGCAACGCGGTTTCATTCCTCCCGATGATTTCATCGCGCTGGCCGAACAAAAAGGCCTGATACAGCCCTTGACCCTGTGGGTGCTGGACACGGCCCTGGCACAATGCGCCGCGTGGCATGCCAGCGACTTGAAAATCGGCATGGCGGTGAATTTGTCGACACGTAATTTTCTCGATCCCGAGCTGCCCGCAAAAGTACAAGCCTTTCTCAAAAAATGGCAAGTTGAGGCACAATGGCTAACTCTGGAAATCACAGAAAGCATGACCATGAGCGATCCGGCGCGCGCGCTGGAAATTATTCGTACACTCGATGCCATGGGCGTTAAGATTTCCATCGACGATTTTGGCACCGGCTATTCGTCGCTGGCGTATCTGAAAAAATTACAGGTCGATGAACTCAAGATTGATCGCTCCTTCGTGCTCGACATGGACAAGGAGAAGGACAATCAGGCAATCGTGCGTTCCACCATTGATCTGGCGCATTCACTTGGCCTGAGCGTGGTTGCGGAAGGGATCGAGTCCGAAATTATTATGAAAATGCTGAATGACTGCGGTTGCGACAAGGTGCAGGGTTATTATTTATGCAAACCCAAACCGGCGGAGGATGTGACCCGCTGGCTGCGGGAATCGCAATGGGGTTTGGGCGGGATCCGCGCGGCTTCATGAGTCAGTGTGAGAATCGCACAGCGGGAATTTGAAATATTTACTCGCAGCGCACGCTATATACCCTAAAATGTCGACCGCCATGATATGATTCGACCCCAAAATCTATGGGTATAGGCAAAGAAGTCGGGCTGCGTCCAGGTGGGGGCAGCCGAACATTAGTTACTGAATTCCAACTCATTACTGTGACACTTCAGGAATTTCATACCGCTATGAAAAATTATAGTCTGAGCATTTTTATGTGTGTATTCGGATGTTGGGCCGCAGGGTGCGCGCCGATGAATTCGGTGGTCCCGATTGCAACCGCACCGACTCCGGAATATGTCATTGGTCCCGGCGATACTCTGCAGGTGTTTGTGTGGCGTAATCCGGAGGTTTCAATGTCCGTGCCGGTGCGGCCGGATGGAAAAATCTCCACACCGTTGATTGAAGATCTGGTGGTGACCGGTAAAACGCCGGCCCAGGTGGCGCGTGAAGTTGAAAAGCGTCTCGGGACCTATCTGAAAGATCCGTTGGCAACCGTGATCGTCACCAGTTTTGTGGGTCCTTATAACCAGCAGGTGCGCGTGGTGGGCGCGGCGGCCAAACCGCAGGTTTTACCTTATCGCGCCAATATGACTTTACTGGACGTGATGATCGCCGTGGGTGGTTTGACGGATCTTGCTTCCGGTAATAAAGCCAGCATTTCACGCATGGTCGGAAAGGAGCAGCAGCAGTTCAATGTGCGTCTGGACGATCTGGTACGCCAGGGCGACATTCGCGCCAATGTCGAAGTGGCGCCGGGCGATATATTGATTATTCCTGAATCCTGGTTCTAGCCGTTTATTCAGCAACAAGGCCGACAATGATACCGCTGGATTTTTTCGCGCCTGCCCGGCGCAGCCCTGTGAGGATACCTCAGGTATTGTGCCGGGCTGTCGCTATGTATGACGAAAACAGCATGGGTGTCAGGACCATGGTTTGGCAAAAAGGACGGCGAGTGGCGTATTTGCGAGTGGATTCATGCACGATTTAATCGCACAGATTTCCGGTTATGCGCGCGGCATGTGGCGCTATCGCTGGTATGCCCAGATGGTCGCATGGCCGGTGTGTTTTGCCGGCTGGCTGGTCGTCTATCTGCTGCCCAGTCAATACGAAGCGACGGCGCGAGTATTTGTCGACACCCAATCCATGTTGCGGCCTTTGTTGCAGGGGCTGGCGGTGCAGACGAATACCGGCGAGCAGGTGCAAATGATGACGCGTACCTTGCTCAGCCGCCCCAACATCGAAAAAATAGCGCGCATGGCGGATCTCGATTTACAGGCCAAGACGCCCGAGGAAATGGAATTGCTGCTTAACCGGCTGACCAAGCGGATCGTGCTGAATAATGCCGGGCGCGAAAATATTTTCAGCATTTCTTTCACTCACACCGATCCGCAAATCGCGCGCCAGGTAGTGCAGTCGTTGTTGACATTATTTGTCGAAAGCTCGCTGGGCGATAATCGTAAAGACAGTTCGGCGGCGCAGCGGTTTTTAGAAGAACAGATTAAGGAATACGAAGCCCGCTTGCTGGCGGCCGAAGACCGCCTGAAGGATTTCAAGCGCCAAAACGTCAGCGTGATGCCGTCCGAAGGGCGCGGATATTATGAGCGGCTTTCCATCGAGACCTCGACTCTGGAACGCGCCAAACTGGAGCTGCATGAAGCGGAAAACCGCCGCGATGAACTGCGGCGTCAATTGTCGGGCGAGGAGCCCAGCTTCGGCATGGTGCAACAACCGCCGCCGCCGCGCGCGACCACTTCATCGGGCGAGACGCGTATTCAGACTTTAGAGACCAAGCTCGACGATTTATTGCTGCGCTATACCGAAGAACATCCCGATGTCGTGGTGCTGCGTAAACAGATTGAAGACCAGCGCGTTCTGGAGAAAAAGCGTCAAGACGTGGCTCAAGCCAAGCAGCCGGTGCGTGCGCCGACGCTGGATGCGAATCCGGTTTATCAGCAATTGAAAATTGCGCTGGGAAACGCCGAAGCCAATGTGGCGGTATTGCAAGTACGCGTCCGAGAGTATGAAACCCGCGTGAGTAACTTGAATAAGCTGGTGGATACGGTCCCGCAAGTCGAGGCGGAGCTGGCGCGTCTTAATCGCGACTATGCGATCAACAAGCAGAATTACGAGTCGTTAATCACGCGCCGCGAATCGGCGAAGATTTCCGAAGAGGCCGAGCAAAGTTCCGATAACCTAAAATTCAAGATCGTCGACCCGCCGCGCGTGCCTTTGTCTCCGGTCGCGCCGAACCGCCCCCTGCTCGCAACCGCTGTATTGTTGGCGGGTATCGGCGCGGGGATTCTGTTCACGTTGTTTCTGTCGCAAATCAAGCTGGTGTTCGATAACTATCGCAGCGTTTTGGCTGAAACCAGCGTGCCGGTGCTGGGTTATGTTTCGATGGTGTGGACGGATTCGAAGCGCATGAAATACCGCATCGAAGTGATCTCTTACGTGGTGATGACAGGAGCGTTGATCACCCTCTATGCGTTTTACGTAGCATTGCACATGTTTGCGAGCGGGATCCCGCATTGACGGATGAGTAAAGTATGAATTCAATCGAAAAATTTGTCGATCAGTTGATCCACTCCGCTCCGCAGGGAAAGCGGTCGGATATCGACACGGCCGCAGCGCGCGCGCCTGCGGCTGTTTCAACCCTCACGGTTGCCAAGCCGGCCGCCGAACCCGATGTTGCAGTAGTCGATCTGCAACGGCTGACCGCCGCCGGGATGATCACCCCGGCGAATACACGCAGCCTGATCGCGGAAGAATACCGCGCCATCAAGCGCCCGTTATTGAAAAATGTGCTCAACCCGCAGATGTCTTCGCACAGTCATCCCAATTTGATCATGGTCACGAGCGCGCTGCCCGGGGAAGGCAAATCGTTCACCTCCATTAATCTCGCCATGAGCATTGCCATGGAAATGGATCACACGGTGCTGCTGGTCGAAGCCGATGTGCCCAAGCCGGCCATTGCCGGTTACCTGGGTCTGGATGTGGAAGAAAAGGGGCTGGTTGATTATCTTGCGGATGAAAATCAGGAGCTGGAAGAGCTTTTGTTCCGCACCAATATTCCCAAACTCACGCTGCTGCGTTCCGGGCGGCAACACCCCCAAGCCACCGAATTGCTCGCCAGTCAACACATGCGCCGTCTGACTCAGGAGTTGGCTCAACGTTATCCGGACCGGGTAGTGATCTTCGATGCGCCGCCCATGCTGGTTTCAAGCGAAGCCGTCGCGCTTGCGGGTTTGGTGGGGCAGGTGGTGATGGTGATTGAATCCGGCAAGACGCCGCAACGCGTCGTAAAAGATGCATTGGCATTGATCGGCACCGACAAATTCGTCGGTGTGGTACTGAACAAAAGTCAGGGAGGCTCAAGTCAGGGTTACGGCTACGGGCACTACGGAACTTATGGTTATGGGCGCGAGTAACTCATGTTTTCATTTTCCTCACCGTTTACGGGAAGAGCGCTTCCCCATCGTTCACTGATCATGGTTGGTTTCCACGGCGGGTCGAACGCGGCACCGGTGCGCGGCAGGCGCCTATTGTTAACCGGCTGGGTTGCGCTGCTGTGCGGCTTCCTTGCTCAACCTGCATTCGCCGCGGTATGGACCATCGATCCTTTCATCACCCTATCGACATCCTATGCCGATAACGTGACCCTCGCCGCCAAAGGTCAGGAGCAGGATGACTTGGTGCTGGGTGTGTCGCCCGGCGTGTCCGTGCGCGCCGACGGCCACGAATTGCACCTGCTGGCCAACTATGGTTTCGAACAGCTGCTCTATGCCGACAACAGCAGCCGCAATTATTCCCGCCAATTGTTTCAGGGGCTCGCGGATGCCGTCCTGGTGCCGGACTTCGTCTTTGTGGAAGCGTCGGGAAGAATCAGTCAACAATTGGTTGATCCCTTGGGCAGCGCCGGATTGGGCGATTTGGCGGTCAGCGAAAACGTTGGTGAAGTGAGCACCTGGACGCTCTCGCCATTTCTGCGCCGGCGCATCGGCAATCTGCAATTGGCGGCGGGCATCAATTTCGACAGCGTGGATTATCCCGGCCGCCTGCGCGACAGTTATGGACGCGAATATCGATTTGAAGCAGGCAGCAATACCCTGCGCAAACACCTGGCCGAATGGCAGGTGGGCATCAGCCGGCGCGAGATTTTTTTCTCCGGGGACGAGGCCGATCAATTGTTCGAAACTCTCGCCGGGATTTTTCGTTACCACTTGAATCCGGACTGGAGCGTGGAAACCAGCGCAGGCTATGTGCGCAATAATTTCCACCAAGAGTTAATCTCCGGTTCCCCGGAAGGCGGGATCTGGACGGCGGGCATTTTGTGGACACCGAATCCGCGCACCATCGCGTCGGCGGGCGTGGGCGAGCATTTTTTCGGTTCCACGCATTATGCGAATATCGAACATCGCAGCCGTTTTAACAGCTTTCAATACAGTTATACGGAAGATATTTCGTCGGCCCGCCAGCTCCAGTTGGGAGATAGACGTGAGCAACAAGTTGTCGATGAGGAAGGCGCACCTGTTAATGGCACGCCCATCATTGATCCGTCGACCCAGCCTTCCGACCTGGATTTGCTGACCAAGTCGGCAACCACCGAAATTTTCGTCGGCAAGCGCAGTAAATTAACCTGGGCGTTTCGCAGCATGCACGTGTCGTGCGGGGCCGACGTTTATCGGGAAAGCAGACATCTGCAAGCTTCCGGCGGCACCGAAACCGTCACCGGGAAAGGGGTGAATGCGGGCTGGCATCCGTCGGGCCGCACCGACTTTCTGGCCAGTTACAGCAAACAGACGGCGGACTTCATCACCGGGCGGGAAGACGTCTATCGTGATGTCAAGCTTGAAGCCAACCGGCGATTCAATGCCAAGCTGATTGGCGCCCTCGATTTCCTGCGTAACGAGCGGCAGTCCTCGGCCAGTACTATTGTCAAGTATGTTAACCATGTCGTGACCGCCAGCGTCCGCATCCAGTTTTAATTCGCGGTGATCTTATGACCAGTACCAAAATAACCAACGCCATGACGGTGGACGTGGAAGATTACTTTCAGGTGTCCGCATTCGAACGAGTCATTGCACGCGACCAGTGGGAGCGCGTGCCGCACCGCGTGGAGCGCAACACCGATCGCATTCTCGCCATTTTTGCCGACCATAATGTCAAGGCGACCTTTTTCACGCTGGGATGGATTGCGGAACGCTATCCCGCACTCATCCGGCGCATCGTCGCGCAGGGACACGAGTTGGCCAGCCACGGTTATTCGCATATCCGCGCCACGCAGCAAGCGCCGGCCGAGTTCCGTGCCGACATCGTGAGCGCCAAGAAAATCCTCGAAGATATCGGTGCTGTCGCGGTGCGCGGCTACCGCGCACCCAGTTATTCCATCGGCGCCAACAATTTGTGGGCGCTGGACGAGCTCAAAGCGGCGGGTTACGCATACAGTTCCAGCATCTATCCGGTGAAGCACGATCTGTACGGCATGCCGGAGGCGCCACGTTTTGTGTTTTATCCGCGCGGCAGCGGCGGCATCCTCGAAGTGCCGATCACCACGCTGCATGCGTTAGGCAAAAACTGGCCGTGCGGAGGCGGCGGATTTTTCCGTCTCTATCCCTACGCGATTTCGCGCTGGGCGCTGCGTCATGTGAACAAGCATGACGGGCAGCCGGGTATGTTTTATTTTCATCCGTGGGAAATCGATCCCGCGCAACCACGCCAGCACAATCTGCCGTTGAAAACACGCGTGCGGCATTATCTCAACCTGGCACGTATGGAAAACCGGTTGCAGGCTTTATGCCGGGATTTCGCATGGGGCCGCATGGATGAAATATTCCTGGAGCGCGCCGCGCAGGCGCAACGCGCCGAAACATCACCTGTTACTGGAATTCCTCGTGCCGGCAACATCTGAAATTACGGTTCGCACCCTCGATCAGGCCAATACCGCGCGTTGGGATGCCTTCGTTCTCGACTGCGGCGAAGCGACTTTTTTTCATCGCGCCGGCTGGAAAGACGTCATCGAACGTGCATTCGGTCATCGCATGTACATGCTGTACGCCGAACGCAACGGACAGATCGAAGGCGTCTATCCGCTGGGGCATGTGCACAGCGTGTTGTTCGGCAATGCGCTGATTTCGGTGCCGTTCTGCGTTTACGGCGGCGCGGCGGCGGCGAACGACGACGCCCGCGCGCTGCTCGATAAAGCGGCGCAGGATCTCGCCGTGAAATTGGGCGTCGATTATCTGGAAGTGCGCAGCATGGCGCCGCGTCATGACGATTGGTTGCGCAAAGACCTTTACGTCACCTTCCGCAAAGCCATCGATCCCGATGTTGAAAAAAACATGACCAACATTCCGCGCAAACAGCGTGCCATGGTACGCAAGGGAATCGATGCCGGGCTGGTCGGCGAACTGGATGCAAACATCGAGCGTTTTTACGAAGCCTATGCGCACAGCGTGCATGCGCTGGGCACGCCGGTGTTCCCGAAAAGTTATTTTAAAATCCTGCACGAGGTGTTCAACAAGGACACGGATATTCTGACCGTGAGCAAAGACGGGCAGCTGGTCGCAAGCGTCATGAATTTCTATCACCGCGATGAAGTGCTGCCTTACTACGGTGGAGGCACGGCCGCCGCGCGCGAGCATAAAGGCAATGATTTCATGTACTGGGATTTAATGCGCCGCAGTTGCGAGCGCGGTCTGAAGGTATTCGACTACGGCCGCAGCAAGCAAGGCACCGGTTCTTTCAGTTTCAAAAAGAATTGGGGATTCGAGCCGCAGCCGCTGTACTACGAATATTTTCTGGTCAAGGCCAAGGCGCTGCCCAATGTCAGCCCGACCAATCCGAAGTACGAAATGTTTATCAAGTTATGGAAGAAATTGCCGTTCTCCCTAACCAAAATCATTGGTCCCTTCATCGCCAAAAATCTGGGTTAACGGCG
>CAZHHW010000051.1:18719-22560 GCA_964532385.1 uncultured Gammaproteobacteria bacterium
CTGCTTGGCTTGCTCAGCGGCAAGCCGCTGACCTTGACTTATTATCGCAGCGCCGAATTACAGCGCTGGGTGCGTGACACCGTGGCGGCGCATTCGATTCAACACGTGCTCGCATTTTCGTCGGCCATGGCGCAATTCGCCGATGAATTCACCGGCGCGCGGCGCGTGATGGATTTCGTCGACGTCGATTCGGACAAGTGGGCGCAATACGCGGCCTCCAAAGCATGGCCGATGAACTGGGTCTACCGCCGCGAAAGCGCCACCTTGCTAAGTTACGAACGCCGCGTGGCGGAAACCTGGGACGCGAGCGTCCTGGTGTCCAACGACGAAGCGGATTTATTCCGGCGCCTGGTGCCGCGCGCGGCGGCGCGCGTGAGCGGCATCTCCAACGGCGTCGACAGCGATTATTTTTCCCCCGCGCATGCTTACGAAAATCCCTATCCGGTGGGCGCCCCCGTGCTGGTATTCACCGGTGCAATGGATTATTGGGCGAACATCGATGCCGTGGTGTGGTTTGCGCAGGAGGTTTTTCCGCGGGTTCGCGCGCACATCAAGGAGGCGCGTTTTTACGTTGTGGGTTCGCGCCCTGCGGTGGAAGTCCAGGCTTTGGCGCAGCATGAGGGGATCACGGTCACCGGCACGGTGCCGGATGTGCGTCCCTACCTGCACTATGCCGCTGCCGCTGTCGCGCCCTTACGTATTGCGCGCGGCATTCAGAACAAGGTGCTGGAAGCGCTGAGCATGGCGCGGCCGGTGATTGCCACCCGCGCCGCGGCCGAAGGTTTGCACGCCCGGCCGCAGGAAGCCATGCGGGTGGCCGATGCGGTTGAGGATTACGCACGGCACTGTGTCGCGCTGTTGCGCGGTGAAGTGACATCACGCGCGGCGCTGTCGGGCCGCGATTGTGTGATCGAGCATTATTCCTGGAGCGGAAACCTGGCGCGGTTTTCAGAATTGTTGGAGCCTTCGCGATGAGCGCTTCCATCCCTCATTCCGGCGCACCCGCGCTCCCGGTTCCGCGCTGGCACGCCGCAGGCTGGGTTGTGGCGATTTCGCTGGCGGTGGTCACGGCGGCCTATTGGGATACGCTGGTTTCCATCGTTTCGATCTGGTCACGCTCCGGAACCTTCACGCACGGGTTTTTGATCGTACCCATCGTGGTGTTTCTGGTCTGGGAGCAACGCGCCGGGCTGCGCGCATTAACCCCGCGGCCCGCGCCGCCGGCGTTGCTGTTTCTAGCGGCATTGGTATTGGCATGGGTGGCGGCACGGCTGCTGGATGTGATTGCCGCGCAGCAGTTCGCGGTGGTGATGATGATACCGGCCACCTTGTGGGTACTGTTGGGCGGCGCGGTGATGCGGCGTTTGATTTTTCCGATGGCTTACCTGTTATTCGCCGTGCCGTTCGGTGAATTCCTGGTGCCCGGCTTGCAAGACATCACCGCGGTCATTACGGTCAAGGCTTTGCAACTCAGCGGTATTCCGGTGTTGTGGGAAGGGCGTTTTTTTTACATTCCGTCCGGCAGCTTCGAAGTCGCCGAAGCGTGCAGCGGCGTGCGCTATCTGATTGCGTCATTGGCCCTGGGAACGCTGTACGCGTATCTCAGCTATCACTCGTGGCGGCGGCGCGTGGTCTTTATTGTGCTGTCGGCGGCGGTGCCGGTGATTGCCAACGGCATCCGCGCTTATGGAATCGTGATGATCGCGCACCTGAGCGATTACAAACTTGCGCTGGGCGTGGATCATTTTATTTATGGCTGGGTGTTTTTCGGCGTCGTGATGTTGCTGCTGTTTTGGCTGGGGAATTATTTTCGCGATGCGCCCGTATCGCCGCCGGCCGTCGCGCCCAACGCGGAATCCAAAGCGGTTTCCGTTTCAAAACATCCTTGGGCTTGGCGTGCCGCCGCGATTGCGATTCTGCTTTGCGGCCCGCTGCTGGATGCCGGTTTACAACGTGACTCGCTCTCCGCCGCGCCGTTTGAATTGCGCCTGCCGAACGGCACGGGCGTGTGGAACGGGCCGCACGCGACGCTGGATCCCTGGATGCCGAAATTTCACGGCGCCTCCCAGCAGCAGCGCGCCGAATACCGTTACGCGCAACAGAAGATGCAGATGTATGTGGCCTTTTACGCGCACCAGCACCAGGATGCGGAACTGGTTAATTCCGAAAATGTCCTGTTCGACAGGCTCAATGAACGCCGCCTCGGTGAAGATGTCGAGACCCTCACCCTGGATGACGGCACGGCGTGGACGGTGCGCGCCTTGCGCATCCACACCGGGCGCGGCGAGCGTTTGATCTGGAGCTGGTATGTGGTGGCGGGTCTATCCACCGCGAACCCGATACTCGCCAAACTGTACGAAGCGCGCGCGCGCGTGACCGGCGTGCGCGGCGGATCCGCGTTGATCGCATTGGCGACCGACAATGCGGAAGATCCGGACATCGCAAGAAAACGTCTGCAAGAATTTCTCAACGATTTCCGCCAGTCGTTGAACGCCAGCGTAGGAGGCCAGTGATGGCCGCGCCTTTGGTTGTGCACATTATTCACCGCCTGGCCATCGGCGGGCTGGAAAACGGTCTGGTGAATTTGATCAACCACATGCCGGCCGGACGTTACCGGCATGCGATCGTGTGCATGACGCAGTCCACCGATTTCCGGCTGCGCATAAAAAAAACCGGCGTCGATGTGTATGAACTGCACAAACAGCCAGGCCATGACATTGGCCTGTATTTCCGTCTATGGCGCTTGCTGCGCAGCTTGCGTCCGGCGGTGGTGCATACCCGCAACCTCGGCACGCTCGAATGCCAGTTCATCGCGCTGCTGGCCGGGGTGCATGCGCGCATCCACGGCGAACACGGGCGCGACATGAGCGACATCGACGGCCGCAATGCGCGCTATTTACGCCTGCGCAAAATATTCCGGCCGTTGATTTCACGCTACATCGCCGTATCGCGCGACCTCGCGCAGTGGTTGCGCGAACAGGTGCAGGTTCCACCGGCGCGCGTGGTGCAGATCTATAACGGCGTGGACCAGCAGCGGTTTCGCCCGCGTTCATCGTGGCTGCGTGAGGCGTTACCGGCGGGTTTTGCAGCGCCCGGCGTGGTGGTGCTGGGCACGGTCGGACGCCTGTCCGGCGAGAAAGATCAGCTCACCTTGGTGCGCGCTTTCAAGCTGGCGTGTGCGCGCAATCCACAGTCGCAACTGCGTCTGGTGCTGGTGGGCGATGGGCCGCTGCAGGCGGATATCAAACAGGAAATTCTGGCCGCGCAGCTTACGGAACAGGTCTGGATGCCGGGCGCGCGCAGCGATATTGCAGAAATACTGCGGGCGCTCGATATTTTTGTATTGCCTTCACTGGGCGAGGGCATCTCCAATACCATTCTAGAGGCGATGGCCAGCGGTCTGGCGGTGATCGCCACGCGCGTCGGCGGGAATCCCGAGCTGGTGGTGGACAATGAAACCGGTGTGCTGGTGCCGGCGGCCGATGCGGAGGCCATGGCGCAGGCCATCGGCCGGTACCTGACACTCCCTAGTTTGATACGGCAGCATGGCGAGGCGGGGCGGGCCTGTGTCGAACGCGAATACAGCATGGAGGCGATGGTGAGGCACTATATGGCGGTGTATGATGCCGCGCTCAATTAACGTCCGGATAAATCATTTTTAAAATCGAGAACCAAGCATGTGCGGAATCACCGGCATATTTGATTTGCGCGGTCAGCGCGAGATAGACGCGGATCTGCTGCACCGCATGAATGAAACCCAGTTTCATCGCGGGCCGGACGAAGGCGGGCTGCATCGCGAGCCGGGCGTGGGCTTCGGGCACCGGCGCCTGTCGATCATCGA
>CAZHHW010000052.1:0-22518 GCA_964532385.1 uncultured Gammaproteobacteria bacterium
CACGACAGAACCCGGCTTATCGGCCGACTTCACCTTTCTTTTATCCCCTTATCAATTTTCATGCTAACGCACTGCAAGTCCCTGTAGGGACTGGAAGTACGCTGGTATTTTGCACGCGCTATTTCCTTGACAGTGGGTGAAAATGGCACCTATAGTGTATCAGAGTGGGAAAATGTGGGCAGGAATGGGAAAAACTCACTACCAATTACACCGAGGCAACCGTGTTTCGCGGAGCAAGCGCTATCAGTCTCGACGCGAAAGGTCGCTTGGCCATACCGGTCAAGCAGCGGCAGCGTCTATTAGATGAATGCAATGGTCAGCTCGTGCTGACCATGTACAAAGATCCGTGCCTGCTGCTTTATCCGCTGCCCGCATGGGAAATTGTCGAGAAGCGGCTCAGCGACCTGTCGCCTCTGGATAATCAGGCGCAGTCGATTCGCCGTTTGATGATGGGCCATGCGACCGATGTCGAGATGGACAGTCACGGCCGTTTGTTGTTGCCGCCGTTGTTGCGCGAGTTGGCGCAGTTGGAAAAGGATTCAGTGCTGATTGGTCAAGGGGTGCGCTTCGACATCTGGAACGCGCGCATCTGGGCCGAGCAGCGACAGGTTTGGCAAGACCAAGCGGCTCAGGTGGACAAAGCGCAATTGTCCGCTGAGTTGCTAGCACTAAAATTTTGAGCGGCACAGCGCACGAATTCACGCATCGTCCGGTGATGTTGGACGAGGCGCTCGAGGCGCTCCACATCGATTCAGGCGGGATCTACGTGGACGGTACCTTTGGGCGGGGTGGACATTCAGAAGCAATACTGCGCCAGCTCGGCCCGCAGGGCCAGTTGTTGTCTATTGATAAAGATCCGGAAGCGGTGCGCATGGCGCTGAACCGCTTCGGCAGCGATACCCGGTTTAATATCGAGCGCGGATCATTTGCCCGCTTGAAGGAATTCGTGGTCCAACGTGCCTGGTCTAGACAGGTGAGCGCGGTATTGCTGGATTTAGGTGTTTCATCGCCGCAATTGGAAGACGCGCGGCGCGGTTTTAGCTTTCAAAATGATGGACCGTTGGATATGCGCATGGATCCCGATACGGGTATGAGCGTTGCGCAGTGGCTGGCCCATGCGCAAGAGCGCGAGATTGCAGATGTCATCAAGGAGTTCGGCGAAGAGCGTTTCGCGCGCCGTATCGCGCGCGCGATCGTCGAGGCGCGCGCGGTTGCGCCGATCCTCACCACCTTGCAACTCACCGAAATTATTTCCGCGGCTGTGCCGCGCCGCGAGCCAGGCAAACATCCTGCCACGCGCAGCTTCCAGGCCTTGCGCATTTTCATCAACCACGAGCTTGACGATTTGAGCGCGGCATTACAGCAGGCGCTGGATGTATTGACGGCGGGCGGGCGGCTGGTGGTCATCAGTTTTCATTCGCTCGAAGACCGCATCGTTAAACAGTTTTTTCGCGCCCAGGCGGTGGGTGACCATTTCCCGCGTGGCTTGCCGGTGACCGCCGATCAAATGCGCCCCCGCTTGCGGCTGATCGGCAAAGCGCGTTATCCGTCCGAGGCTGAAATTAACGCTAATCCGCGCGCGCGCAGCGCGGTGATGCGCGTGGCGGAGAAGCTGGCATGAGCGCGCGCGCTTTGTTAGCCGGCGTATTGAGCACGGCCGTGGTGTTGTCCGCCTTGGGCGTGGTGTACAGCAAACATCAAACCCGGCATCTGTTCGTCGATGTGCAACGGCTCGAAGCCGAACGCGATCGCATGAATGCGGATTGGGGCCGTTTACAGTTGGAGCAGAGCACACTGGCCACCCAGGCGCGGATTGAAACGATGGCGCACGGCAAACTGGCGATGAATATTCCGCCGCAAGACAGCGTGGTGATCGTCGGACGATGAAAATGGCCGGTCATCCCTATTTATTGCGGCGCGCCTTCCTGGCCGCGCTGCTGGTGCTGGGCGCAGTTTTGCTGTTCGCGCGGGCTTTACAGCTGCAAGTGCTCAATCAAGACTTTTTACGCGGGCAGGGTGAGGCCCGCTATGCGCGCGTGATTCCGGTCGCCGCGCATCGCGGTATGATTCTGGACCGGCACGGCGAGCCGTTGGCCGCCAGCACGCCGGTGGATTCGGTGTGGGTGAATCCGCAGGAATTTACCGCGACTCCCGCGCAATTCCGCGATCTATCGCGCCTGCTGGATACTCCCTCGGATGTCATCAACAGCACCATCTACGCGCGTGCCGGCGGCGAGTTTGTTTTCATCAAACGGCAGATCAGCCCGGAGCTGGCGCAAGACGTCATGGCGTTGAAAATTCCGGGGCTGGCGCTGCAGCGCGAGTACCGGCGCTATTACCCGGCGGGTGAAGTCACGGCACATGCGCTCGGCTTCACCGATATTGACGACAAGGGCCAGGAAGGTCTGGAATTGGCCTACGAAAGCGCGCTGCACGGCACGCCCGGAAAACGCAAGATCATTCGCGATCCCTATGGTCATGTGGTCGAGGAAGTCGAAAGCATCCGCGACCCGGAACCCGGTCATGACATTACCTTGTCGATCGACCGGCGCTTGCAATACCTCGCTTATCGCGAATTGAAGGCGGCGGTGCAGCGTCATGGCGCGCATGCCGGCTCGGCGGTGGTGCTCGATGTGCAAACCGGAGAAGTGCTGGCGATGGTCAATCAGCCGGCTTTTAATCCCAATAACCGCGATGAATTGCATGGCGATCCGACGCGCAATCGCGCCGCAACCGATGTGTTCGAGCCCGGTTCCACGCTTAAGCCTTTCACCATCGCGGCGGCATTGGAGAGCGGTAAATTCCGCCCCACCACCATGATCGATACCGCGCCGGGATTCTTCAAGGTGGGCAATGCGATCGTGCATGACGTGCATAACTATGGACGCATCGATGTCACAACGATATTGCAGAAATCCAGCAACGTCGGCATAAGCAAGATGGCACTGGAAATGCCTGCAGAACAGGTCTGGAACGCGTTCACACGCGCGGGCTTTGGATCTAAAGCATCGGAGGATTTTCCCGGTGAAGCCACGGGCGTGTTGAAAAATTTCCGGCAATGGCGTGACGTGGAGCGTGTGACTGCCGCTTATGGGTACGGCGTGTCGGTGACTGCCTTGCAGCTCGTGCGTGCGTATGCGGCATTGGCCGATGGCGGCCGTCTGCGGCCGGTTTCATTTATGCGCGCCGGCGGTCCCGGTCAAACGGTCAAGACCGGCGTAGCCGCCTTCCGCCCCGAGTTAACGAAGCAGTTGCGCCGCATGCTGGAAAGTGTTTCTCAGGAAGGCGGCACCGGCACTGAAGCGCGCGTGACGGGTTACCGTGTGGCCGGAAAAACCGGCACCGTGAAAAAAAGTCACGAAGGCGGCTATGCCGAGCATAGCTACCTGGCGGTGTTCGCCGGTTTCGCGCCCGTCACAAATCCACGTCTGGCCATGGTGGTGATGATCGACGAGCCGCAAGGCGATGCCTATTACGGCGGTCAAGTCGCGGCACCTGTATTCGGGAAAGTGATGTCGGATGCGCTGCGCCTGCTGAATGTCGCGCCGGACGGGGTGTACACCTTGCCTGCGCGGTTGGCGCTGCTGGAGGGTGGGCGATGAGGTCCGAACCGTCCATGCAACCCGGCATGCCGCTCAGCACATTATTCGCGGGGCTCGCCGAGCTGCACGCTAACGTGGATGTTGCGATCAAGCGCATCGGCACCGACAGCCGCGATACCCGGCCCGGAGATTTATTTTGCGCCTTGAGCGGCACGCGTGCGCAAGGTCATGACTTCATCACGCAGGCGGTTACCGCCGGTGCGGCGGCTGTCGCGTGGGATAAACCATCCGGTATGGCAAATCCGGATGCGGACAAGCTCATGCAAGGCCTGCGGCAGGGTGTGCCGATCCTGGCGGTGGAAAATCTACGCGCCAAGCTGGGAGTGATTGCGGCGCGCTTTTACGGCGAACCGTCGCGCGCGCTGAGAATTTACGGTGTCACCGGGACCAATGGCAAAACTTCGTGCACCCAGTTCATCGCGCGCGCGTTGCAGCCCGATACGTTGTGCGGTGTGATTGGAACCTTGGGTAATGGCTGGGTCGATGCGCTGCAACCTGGCCGTCATACCACGCCGGATGCGGTAACCGTGCAAGCCTTGCTGGCGCAAATGCGCGGCGAGGGCGCCACCGCGGTGGCGATGGAGGTGTCGTCGCATGGTCTGGATCAGGGCCGCGTCAATGGCGTGTTGTTCGAGTGCGCGGTGTTCACCAATCTCAGCCGCGATCATCTGGATTACCACCCCGACATGGATGCGTATGGTCAAGCCAAGGCACGTTTATTTTTTATGCCGGGACTCCGGCATGCGGTGATCAATGCGGACGATGTGTTCGGCCGCTGGCTCTTGAGCCATGTTCCGGCGACGGTAAATTGCGTGAGTTATGGTTTGGCGGGCGAAACGCACGAACCGCGTCCGGCCTTGTACGCGGAGCACGTCGAGCTCCAAGCAGACGGTTTGCGCGTGCGGGTCAATTCGCCCTGGGGCGCGGGTGAAATCAACAGCCGCTTGCTGGGCCGCTTCAATGCCAGCAATTTACTCGCGGTGCTGGGTGCGCTGCTGGTCACCGGCATGCCGTTTAAGCAGGCCTGTGCGCGAGTCCAGGATTTGCCCACGGTGCCGGGACGCATGGAGCGCTACGGCGGCGCCGGACAACCCCTGGTGGTGGTCGACTACGCCCATACGCCGGATGCGTTACAGCATGTATTGCAGGCGTTGCGCGAACATTGCCGCGGCAAACTGCGCTGCGTATTTGGCTGCGGCGGCGACCGCGATCGCGGCAAACGTCCGATCATGGGGCGCATCGCCGAAGCCGGCGCGGACCAAGTGGTGCTCACCAACGACAATCCGCGCAGCGAAGATCCCGCCACCATTACCCGCGACATTCTCGCCGGTATGCAGAAGCCGCAACAGGTGGATGTCATGCACGATCGCGCGGCGGCAATCGCCGCCACGTTGCGCGCGAGCAGCGCGGGTGACGTGGTTTTAATCGCGGGCAAAGGTCACGAGACGGTGCAAATTATCGGTGCTTCGCAGCTCGAATTTAACGATGGGGCTCATGTTTTGACATTATTGGGCGGAGGCAAGCGTTGATGGCCGCGCCACGCAAACCGGAAACGTTTCTGGATGCAAGGCTGTTGTCGGAGGCTGCCGCCGCGGTGGAGGGCGTGCTGCACGGCGCGGATTGCCGTTTTACCGGCGCTTCGATGGATTCGCGCAAGGTGGCGGCGGAAGAGTTGTTTATCGCGTTGCCGGGCACGCGTGTTGACGGTCATGACTTTTTAGAGGTGGCGCGCGCGCAGGGCGCCGCGGCCGCGCTGGTGGAACGCAAAGTCGACGACCCGCTGCCGCAGATTGTGGTGGCCGATGCGCGCTTGGCACTGGGCCGGCTGGCGGCGTGGTGGCGCACGCATTACACCTGCCCGATGGTGGGTTTGACAGGCAGTAACGGCAAAACCACGGTGAAAGAATTGCTCGCGGCCATTCTTGAACGTTGCGGTCCAACGCTCGCGACGCTAGGGAACTTGAATAACGACATCGGCCTGCCGCTGACCTTGCTGCGCTTGCGCGCCACGCATCGATTTGCCGTCATTGAAATGGGCGCCAATCATCCTGGAGAAATCGCTTATCTGACACGCATTGCGCAACCGGATGTCGCCTTGATCAACAATGCCGGACCCGCGCATCTGGAAGGTTTTGGCACGGTGGAAGGTGTGGCGCACGCCAAGGGCGAAATATTTTCCGGTCTGGGCAAGCAAGGCATCGCGGTGATCAATGCCGATGACACCCACGCCGCGCTATGGGAAAGCATTGCCGCCGCGCACCGCATTATGCGTTTCGGACTCCTGCACAGCGCGCAGGTCAGTGCGCAGTGGGAAGGCGATGCGTCCGGCAGCCGTCTGCATTTGCATACCCCGGCCGGGACTGTGCACGCCACGTTGCATCTGCCGGGACAGCACAATGTAATGAATGCGCTGGCCGCCGCCACGGCCGCTTTCGCCGTTAATGTCAAGCTACCGGACATTGCTTTGGGTCTGGAGTCCGCGCGCGGTGCGCCGGGACGCATGCAGACCAAGCCCGGCCGCAATCACGCCTGCATCATCGACGACACCTATAACGCCAATCCCGCTTCGGTGCAGGCGGCGCTGGAGGTGCTGTCGGCCTGTCACGGGCGCCGCGTGCTGGTGTTGGGCGATCTGGCCGAGCTGGGCGACGATAAAGTGGCCTTGCATCGCAAGATCGGCAGCGCCGCGGCCGCCGCCGGGATTGATGCGTTATATACCGTGGGCGTGCTCAGTGCGCACGCCGCTACAGCATTTGGCGGCGAACATCGGCATTTTGCGAATCAGGAGGAATTGATGGCGAATTTAATCCCGATGTTGGCATTGGGGGTCACGGTACTGGTGAAGGGCTCGCGCAGCGCGCATATGGAACGCGTGGTCGGCGCCCTGACGGAGGGCGCGTAGCGATGCTTTATCACCTGACGCAATTATTGGTGCCCACGTTCAGCGCCTTCAATGTTTTCCAATATCTCACCTTGCGCGCCATTCTCGGCGTGTTAACGGCGCTGGCCATCAGTTTGATTATCGGCCCGGCGATGATTCGTAAGTTGACATTTTATAAAATCGGCCAGACCGTGCGCACCGACGGTCCGCAAACGCATCTGACCAAATCCGGCACACCCACCATGGGCGGCGCGCTGATACTGGTGGCGACCGGCGTCGCGACTTTGCTGTGGGCCGATCTGACCAATCATTACGTGTGGATCGTGCTGTTGACGACGATGGCGTTCGGTGTGATCGGCTGGGTGGATGATTACAAGAAGCTCATCAAGAAAGATCCGCGCGGGCTGATCGCACGCTGGAAATATTTTTGGCAGTCGGCCTGCGGTCTCGCTGCGGCTTTCGCCCTGCTGGCATCGGCGCAAGAGCCCGCCGCCACGCAAATGATCGTGCCGTTTTTCAAGAATATCTCGATTGAACTGGGCGTGTTTTACCTGTTTACGACCTATCTCGTGATCGTCGGATCAAGCAACGCGGTCAATTTGACCGACGGACTCGATGGACTCGCGATCATGCCCACGGTGCTGGTGGCCGGTGCGCTGGGCGTGTTCGCGTATGTCAGCGGCAACGTTAAGTTCGCCGAATACCTGGTCATTCCGCACATCACGCATGCCGGTGAAACCGTGGTTTTCTGCGGTGCGCTAGTGGGAGCAGGTTTAGGCTTTTTATGGTTCAACACGTATCCCGCCATGGTGTTCATGGGCGATGTCGGCGCGCTCGCCTTGGGTGCGGCTTTGGGTGTGCTCGCGGTGATCGTGCGGCAGGAACTGGTGCTGTTCATCATGGGCGGTGTGTTCGTGATGGAAACCGTGTCGGTGATGCTGCAAGTGGCCTCGTTCAAATTGACCGGCAAGCGTATTTTCAAAATGGCGCCGCTGCACCACCACTATGAATTAAAAGGCTGGCCCGAACCGCGCGTGATCGTGCGCTTCTGGATCATCACCGTGATTCTGGTGCTGACGGGATTGGCGACATTAAAAATTCGTTGAGGTTACTTTGGAGTCGGGAATGACTGTGGAATCAGAGCATTCCTTCCCCCTGCAAGGGGGAAGGTTAGGATGGGGGTGATGGTAAAAATCGTGTGCTTGCACACCCCCATCCCAGCCTTCCCCCTTGCAGGGGGAAGGGGTGCCTTATGTTGCAGAGCAAGGTTCTTTGCAATTTTTAAGCTTCTTGATTGCGAAGCGCCAATTAGAAAATGAGGCTGGCTTTGGCACAACCCATTACAAAGTCCGGAACGCAACCGCTGCGCACGCTGATCGTCGGCCTGGGCGAAACCGGGTATTCGGTTGCGCGGTTTCTGGCGAACCGCGGCGTGCCGATCGCCGGCACCGATAGTCGTCTGGAACCCCCGGCGCTCGGGCGGCTGCGTGAAAATTTGCCCGATCTGGCTCTGTTCCTGGGCGGCTTCGACCCTCTGGCATTCGATGCGGCGGACCAGATCATCGTGTCGCCCGGAGTGCCGCTCAGTGAGCCCGCCATCGTGAGCGCACGTGCGCGCGGGGTGCCGGTGCTTGGCGATATCGAATTGTTCGCGCGCTATGCCGACGCGCCGGTGGTTGCCATTACCGGTTCCAACGGCAAAAGCACCGTGACCACCCTGTTTGGCGCGATGGCTTTGCACTGTGGTTTCGACGCGCGTGTCGGCGGCAACCTGGGCACGCCGGCGCTGGATTTACTGAGCGAATCGCTACGCCGCGACCATGCCGGGGAAATCATGCATGCCGGCCCCGCGCCCACTTTATATGTGCTGGAATTGTCGAGTTTCCAGCTCGAAACCACCGCTTCGTTGCATACGCGAGCGGCCGTGGTGCTTAACATCAGCGCCGATCATATGGACCGGCATGCCAGTCTTGAAGAATACGCGGCGGCCAAACAACGCATTTTCGCGCGCTGCGATGTGATGGTAGTGAATGCCGACGACCCCCTGGTGACGGCAATGCTGGAGCCGCGCCGCCGGGTATTGCGCTTTGGCTTGCGCAGTCCGGCCGACGAGCAATTTTACGGAATTCGCAACGTGGGAATTTCCACTTGGCTTGCGCGTGGCGACAACCACCTGATCGATGTGCGCGAGCTGCGGATTACCGGTCGGCATAACTGGGCCAATGCGCTGGCGGCGCTGGCATTGGGCGATGCCGCCGGGTTGCCCATGAACCTGATGCTGGAAGCACTCAGTCAGTTCACCGGCCTGCCGCATCGCATGCAATGGGCCGGAGAGGCGCGCGGCGTGACATTTTACGACGACTCCAAAGGCACCAATGTCGGCGCCACCTTGGCTGCGATCTCGGCCGCGCCCGGCCCGGTGGTCCTGATCGCGGGCGGCGAAGGCAAAGGACAGGATTTTGCGCCATTAAAAGAAGCCTTGAAAAGTAAAGGGCGCGCCGTGGTGTTAATTGGTCAAGACGCGCCCTTGATCGAAGCCGCGCTGGCCGGAATCGTGCCCACCGCGAATGCAGCGGATATGGGCGACGCGGTGGCGCGCGCGTACGCTCTGGCACAAGCGGGCGATTGTGTGCTGTTGTCGCCTGCCTGTGCCAGTTTCGATATGTTCCGCAATTACGCGCATCGCGGCGAAGTATTTTGTGCCGCCGTGCAGCAGGTCACTACATGATGCGCGTCAGTGCGGCCACGGCCATCAATACCGATTTCAAAAATGTGGTGGTGCGTAAACACGCGGTCCCTTCCACGGACTATTGGCTGGCCGGCGCGTTGCTCGCGTTGCTTGCGGCCGGCATCGTCATGGTAGCGTCGGCGTCCATCACGCTGGCCGACCGGCATTACGACGAGCCGCTGTATTTTCTTTACCGGCATCTTATTTTCACTGCCCTGGGTCTGGGTCTGGGCTTGGCAGCCGCGAGCCTGCCGTTACAGCGCTGGCAATCGCTTGCGCCGCTGTTATTTCCGCTCGCGGCGGTGTTGCTGGTGGCTGTGCTGATCCCCGGTCTTGGGCATGTCGTCAATGGCAGCCGCCGCTGGATCGGCTTCGGCAGCTTGAATTTTCAGCCTTCCGAATTAATGAAGCTGTGCATGGTGATCTTCATGGCCGCTTATCTTGCCCGCCATGGCGATGCGGTACGCACGTCATTGCAGGGCTTTGGCAAGCCTTTATTGCTGTTGCTGGTGGTGGCGGTCTTATTGATGCTGGAACCCGATTTTGGCGCCACCGCGGTGCTTGCCGCCAGCGTCTTAGGTTTGTTGTTTCTGGCCGGTATGCGGCTGTGGCCGTTCGCATTGCTGGCGGGCGTCATCGGTTCAGGTCTTGGCATTTTAGCGCTGGCTGCGCCGTATCGCCTGGAACGGCTGTCGTCGTTCATGAATCCGTGGGCCGATCCATTCAACAGCGGTTTTCAACTGACGCAAGCCTTGATCGCCTTCGGCCGCGGCGGCTGGTTCGGCGTGGGTTTGGGCGGCAGCGTGCAGAAGCTCAACTATTTGCCGGAAGCGCATACCGATTTCGTCTTCGCGGTGCTCGCCGAGGAGCTAGGTTTAATCGGCAGTGTGGTGGTGATCGGCCTGTTCGCGCTGGTGATCGCGCGGGCCTGGCTGATTGCGGCGCGCGCCGAACGCGGCGGCAATGCGTTTGCCGCGTATCTTGCCTACGGAATCGCGTTATGGCTGGGCGTGCAGGCGATTGTCAATATCGGCGTCAACATGGGCGTGCTGCCGACCAAGGGTCTGACCTTGCCATTACTCAGTTACGGCGGCAGCAGCCAAGTGATCATGCTGATCGCGTGTGCGTTACTGCTGCGCGTGGACCACGAAACGCGCGCCGCGCGCCGGGGGCGCAACCATGTCTGACGCGCGCGAGGTTCCGGTTACACCGCAAATGTACGCCAGCCTGCGCGTGCTGATCATGGCGGGCGGCACCGGCGGCCATGTGTTCCCGGCGCTGGCGGTCGCGCACCACCTGCGCACCCTCGGCGCGCAGGTGGCGTGGCTGGGCACACGGCGCGGTCTGGAGTCCGACGTCGTGCCCAAAGCAGGTTTTGCATTGCACTATCTGTCGATCGGCGGCCTGCGCGGCAAAGGCGCGTTGACGCTGGTGTTTGCGCCGTTCAAATTGTTGCTGGCGGTATTTCAGGCGGTGCTGATTATCGGCCGTTACCGGCCCAGCGTAGTGTTGGGATTGGGAGGGTTTGTGACCGGGCCGGGCGGCTTGGGCGCCTGGTTGTTACATAAACCGCTGGTCATCCACGAACAGAATGCGATCCCCGGCATGACCAATCGCTGGTTATCGCGCATCGCCGCGCGCGTGCTGGAAGCCTTCCCCGGCGCCTTCCCGGCCGGCGTGCGCGCCATGACCACCGGCAATCCGCTGCGCGCGGAAATTGTCGCGCTACTGCCCCCGCCGCAGCGCTTTGCCGCGCGCGACGGTAAATTACGTTTATTGGTATTGGGCGGCAGTCTCGGCGCGCAAGCGCTGAACTCGGCGGTACCGGCGGCGCTGGCATTGCTGGCGGAAACGGAGCGGCCTAAGGTCCTGCATCAGGCGGGCAAGCGGCATATCGAAGAAACGCAAAGATTCTACAAATACGCACAGACGCAGGGCGACGTGGTGGAGTTCATCGGCGACATGGCGGAAGCCTACGCGTGGGCCGATGTGGTGTTGTGCCGCGCGGGCGCGCTCACGGTTTCGGAGCTTGCCGCGGCCGGTGTGGCCGCCATTCTGGTGCCGTATCCGCATGCGGTGGATGATCATCAAACAGTCAACGCCGGCTACCTCACTGGCGCGGGCGCGGCCTTGCTGGTGCAACAGCCGCAGTTGACCGCGCATCATCTTGCCGAATTACTGAAATCATTCAGTGAAAACGGTATTCCCGCGCGTGCGCGCTTGCTGCGCATGGCGAACGCCGCGCGCACGCTGGCGCAACCCGATGCAACCGCACGCGTCGCGCAACATGTGGTGCAGGCCGCGCTGCAACGGAGGCTGTCATGACCGGTAGCGCGGCTTCGGCCCTGAGTTCCGGCACCACGATGCGGCGCATCAAGCGCATTCACTTCGTGGGCATCGGCGGTTCCGGCATGGGCGGCATCGCCGAAGTGTTGATCAACCTGGGCTATGCGGTGTCGGGTTCCGACTTAAAATCCAACCCGGTCACGCAGCGGCTGATCCACGCGGGCGCGCAAGTCAGCATCGGCCACGCCGCCGAACATGTCACGGGTTCCAATGTGGTGGTGGTGTCGAGCGCCGTGGATGAAAACAATCCCGAAGTGCTGAGCGCACGCGCGCAACGCATTCCGGTGGTGCCGCGCGCGGAAATGCTGGCGGAATTAATGCGGTTTCGTTACGGCATCGCGGTGGCGGGCACGCATGGCAAAACCACCACCACCAGTCTGGTGGCGAGTTTGCTGGCCGAAGGCGGCCTCGATCCGACCTTCGTGATCGGTGGACGCCTCAACAGCGCGGGCGCGCATGCGCGCCTGGGCGCCGGTCAATACCTGGTCGCTGAAGCGGATGAAAGCGATGCATCGTTTTTATATTTGCAGCCGGTGCTGGCCATCGTCACCAACATCGATGCCGATCATATGGAAACCTACGGCGGCGATTTTTCGCGCCTGCGCGCGACCTTCCTGGAGTTCCTGCATCATCTGCCGTTTTACGGACTCGCCGTGATGTGCGTCGACGATCCGGTGGTGCGCGCGGTGTTGCCGGAAATTACGCGTCCGGTCTTGACTTATGGCTTGAGCGATATCGCCGACGTGTATGCGACGGATTTGCGCCGCGACCGCATGCGCACGCACTTCAGCGTGCATCGCCCCGGTGACGGGCAAAAACTGGAAGTCGAATTGAATCTGCCCGGCCGCCACAACGTGTTGAATGCGCTGGCCGCGATTGCGGTAGCCCACGAGGTTGGGGTCGGCGACGAGGCGATCGTGCGCGGTCTGGCCAATTTCAAAGGCGTCGGACGCCGCCTGCAAGAGCAAGGCGAAATTCACGGCAAACACGGCAGCGCATTGTTGATCGACGACTATGGCCATCATCCGCGTGAAGTGGCGGCGGTACTGGAGGCGATCCGCAACGCATTCCCGGGTAGGCGCCTGGTGTTGTGTTTTCAGCCGCACCGTTACACCCGCACGCGCGATTTATTCGAAGACTTTGCCATCACCTTGTCGCAGGTGGATCTGTTGCTGCTGCTCGAGGTCTATGCCGCGGGCGAGGCGCCGATCGCCAACGCCGACGGCCGCATGCTGTGCCGCGCCATCCGCGCGCGCGGTCATGTCGATCCGGTCTTCGTTGAACGCCTCGATGATCTCGCCCCGGCGCTGCACGACCTGATCCGCGACGGCGATGTGGTCCTGACTCTGGGTGCGGGCGACATCGGCGCGGCTTCGGCGAAGTTGGTGGCGCAATTGCCGGGAGGGGTGCCATGACGAAACAATTACATAAACGCCGTGCAAATACTTTCCTTCCCCCTGCAAGAGGGAAGGCGAGGATGGGGGTGGTCGAATTTAACAGCTCGTTTAGAACTACCCCCACCCTAGCCCTCCCCCTGCAAGGGGGAGGGAATTATTTTTTGAGATTATCTCGCCGTGAACAACTCGGAGAGTGCCAATGATGGCCGAGCTCATGCGCCCCACCTTGCGCGGAACACTGTTGCTCAATGAGCCGATGGCGCGGCACACCTCCTGGCGGGTCGGTGGCCCGGCGGATCGTTGTTATAAACCGGCGGACTTGAACGACCTCGTCCAGTTTTTGCAGCAACTTCCAGCGAGCGAGCCCGTGGTGTTCATCGGTTTGGGCAGCAATCTGCTGGTACGCGACGGCGGTGTGCGCGGCACCGTGATTCTCACCAGCGGTGCGTTGCAGCAATTACACCTTGAAGCGGATGGCTGTGTGCGCGCCGAAGCTGGTGTCGCCTGCAACAAAGCCGCGCGTTTCTGCATCCGTCACGGTCTGGTCAACGCGGAATTTCTTGCCGGGATTCCCGGCACGCTGGGTGGCGCGCTGGCGATGAACGCGGGCGCGTTTGGCGGCGAGACCTGGAACATTGTGGAGCGCGTTGAAACGCTGGACCGCCATGGTACGCGGCGCCTGCGCAGCAAAAATGAATTCGCCATTGCGTACCGGCATGTGGAAGTTCCGGCGGGCGAGTGGTTCGCCGCGGGCCATCTGCGCCTGCCGCAAGGCGATGCGGTGGCCGCCGGGGAACGCATGAAAGCCTTGCTGGCCAAACGCAACGCGACCCAGCCGGCGCAAACCGCCAATGCCGGTTCGACCTTTCGTAATCCGCCGGGCGACTTCGCCGCGCGCTTGATCGAGGCTTCCGGGTTGAAAGGGTATTGCCTGGGCGGCGCATGCATCTCCGCCAAGCATGCCAATTTTATTATCAATACCGGTTCCGCGACGGCCGCGGAAATCGAGCTGTTGATCGCACATGTCGCGACCACGGTGAAACGCATCCACGGCATCGAGTTGATTCAGGAAGTGCATGTGATCGGAGAGGCGGGCAAATGACGGCGCAAGCATTCGGCAAGGTCGCGGTGATGATGGGCGGAAATTCCGCCGAGCGCGAGGTGTCGTTGAAAAGCGGCACCGCGGTGCTCGCGGCATTGCAGCGGCGCGGCGTCAATGCGCACGGTGTCGATGCGCAGGATTACGCTAAGGCGCTGGCGCAATTGCGTAGCAAAAAATTTGACCGCGTGTTTATCGCATTGCACGGGCGCGGCGGTGAAGACGGCAGCTTGCAAGGCGCGCTGGAATTGCTCGGCCTGCCATATACCGGCAGCGGCGTGCTGGCCTCGTCGCTGGCGATGGACAAGTGGCGCACCAAGCTGGTGTGGCAGGCGGCGGGTCTGCCCATCGGCGACTACGTGTTGCTGGATGCGGCCAGCGATCCGGCGGCGGTGGTGGCGCAACTGGGCCTGCCGTTATTTGTCAAACCCGCGCGTGAAGGGTCAAGTATTGGCGTGACCAAGGTGAAGCGCGCCGGGGATCTGCTCCCCGCGTATCACGAGGCGGCCAAATATGACGAGCTGGTGCTCGCCGAACGCATGCTCGAAGGCAAGGAAGTGAACTTTCCGATCCTCGGCGATCAGGTGCTGCCGTCCATTCACATCGAACCGGCCACCGAATTCTACGACTACCAGGCGAAATACTTTCGCGACGACACGCGTTACCACTGCCCGGGTTTGCCGCCTGAGGATGAGCAGCGGCTGCGCGCGCAGGTGTTGCAGGCCTTCCGTGTGCTGGGCTGCAGCGGTTGGGGACGCATGGACGTGTTTGCCGGCAATGACGGCAAGCTGTGCTTCCTGGAAATGAACACGGTGCCGGGCATGACTGATCACAGTCTGGTGCCCATGGGCGCGCGCGCCGCAGGCATCGACTTCGATGAGTTGGTGTGGCGAATTTTACAAACCAGCATGAAGGCCTAGACGATGGCGGCGAGCAGCGCGATCCACGACAACTTCAGTTTCCGTCCGCGTCACCGGCCGCGGCTACGGTTGCCGTGGTGGCTGGTGATCGCCGTGCTCGCCGCACCTGGACTGTGGTGGGTGTTCGACACCGTGACCGATGCGCACTTCATGCCGGTGACGGCGGTGCGGGTGGACGGTGAATTCAAACATCAAACCCGCGTGCAATTGCATGCGGCCATTTCCGCTTACGCGGCGGGTGGATTTTTCAGTGTCGATGTGGATGCGGTACGGCGTGCCGCGCTGCGGTTGCCATGGGTGGCCACGGCGTCGGTGCGGCGCGTGTGGCCGGATACCTTGCAAGTCGTCGTTACCGAGCACAAGCCCTTGGCGCGTTGGGGCGCGAACGCCTTGCTGAACGAACAGGGCCGGATCTTTACACCGGTGGTCGAATCGTTTCCGCCCGGTTTACCGCAGTTGGCCGGGCCGCCGGGGCTGGAGGCGGCCGTACTCGAACACATGAACCAGCTCAATAGCATGCTGAAACCGTTGCATCAGCAGGTGCAGCGCATGCTGTTGGACGAACGCCGCACATGGAGCGCGACTTTGAATAATGGCGTGGAGTTGCTGCTGGGACGCGAAGACATCGGCGAGCGCGTACAGCGTTATGTCGATGCTTACCCGGCCGCATTGGCACCGCACATCACACAGCTTTCCGCGGTGGATTTGCGTTATACGAACGGATTTGCGGCGCGCTGGGCGTTCGCAGCGACAACCGGTTTGAGGTGATCTCCGCGTATGGCGAAAAAGACAGAACGTAATTTACTGGTCGGTCTCGACATTGGCACCTCCAAGGTGGTCGCGATCGTCGGCAAGATCACCAGCGACCGGCGCGTTGAAATTGTCGGGATCGGCTCCCATCCATCGCGCGGCTTGAAAAAAGGCGTGGTGGTGAACATCGAGTCGACGGTGCAGTCGATCCAGCGCGCGATCGAAGAGGCGGAGTTGATGGCCGGGTGCCAGATTCATTCGGTCTACGCAGGCATCGCGGGCAGCCACATTCGCAGTCTGAATTCGCACGGCATCGTCGCGATCCGCGACAAGGAAGTTACGCAGGGCGATGTGGATCGCGTGATCGACGCGGCACGCGCGGTGGCGATTCCAGCTGATCAGAAAATTCTGCACGTGCTGCCGCAGGAATTCGTAATCGACAACCAGGAAGGCATTCGCGAGCCGGTCGGTATGGCGGGCGTGCGTCTCGAAGCCAAAGTGCATCTGGTCACCGGCGCGGTGAGCGCGGCGCAGAACATTGTGAAGTGCGTGCGCCGCTGCGGCCTGGATGTGGAAGACATCATCCTCGAGCAACTCGCGTCGAGTTACGCGGTGTTGACCGATGACGAAAAAGACCTGGGTGTATGCATCGTCGATATCGGCGGTGGTACCACCGACATCGCCATTTTTACCGAGGGCTCGATCAAGCACACGGCGGTGATTCCGATCGCGGGCGATCAGGTCACCAACGACATCGCGGTCGCGCTGCGCACGCCGACGCAATACGCGGAAGACATCAAAATCAAATACGCCTGCGCGCTGACGCAACTGGCAAGCCCCGATGAAAGCATCGAGGTGCCCAGTGTTGGCGACCGGCCGCCGCGGCGTCTGGCACGGCAGACCCTGGCTGAAGTGGTGGAGCCGCGTTACGAGGAATTGCTGAGTCTGATTCAGGCGGAATTACGCCGCAGCGGTTTCGAAGATTTATGTGCGGCCGGTGTAGTGCTGACCGGCGGCAGCGCCAAGATGGAAGGCGCAATCGAGTTGGCGGAGGAGATTTTTCACATGCCGGTGCGCCTGGGCGTACCGCAGCACGTGGCGGGTCTGGTGGATGTGGTACGCAATCCCATCTATTCCACCGGCGTGGGGCTGTTGCTGTACGGCCTGCGCCACGGTAACGAACGACGCGGCGATGTACGTCTAAATAACGGCGCGCGAGGTATCTGGGAACGTATGAAGGGTTGGTTTCAAATTTGATTTCAGGAAGCGGTTTTATGGAGCTTCAAAAGGGCTAGTTAACTTATGCGCAGTACTTAACAGGAGACACAACCATGTTCGAGCTGATGGATTCATTTACACAAAACGCGGTAATCAAAGTGATCGGTGTGGGCGGTGGCGGCGGCAATGCCGTGCAGCACATGGTGACGCAAAACATCGAAGGCGTGGACTTCATTGTCGCCAACACCGACGCTCAAGCGTTGAAAAGCTGCACGGCGCGCGTCACGTTGCAGTTGGGCGGCACCATGACCAAAGGCTTGGGCGCCGGTGCGAATCCCGAGGTTGGCCGGCAGTCCGCGCTGGAAGATCGTGAGCGCATCATCGAGACCATTCAAGGGGCCGACATGTTGTTTATCACCGCGGGCATGGGCGGCGGCACCGGCACGGGCGCCGCACCGGTGATTGCGCAGATCGCCAAAGAAATGGGCATTCTGACCGTCGCGGTGGTGACCAAGCCATTTCCGTTCGAAGGCAAAAAACGCTCGAGCGTGGCCGATGCCGGTATCCGCGAATTGACCGAATATGTCGATTCGCTGATCACCATTCCCAACGACAAACTGCTCTCGGTGCTGGGCAAGAACATCACCTTGCTGGACGCCTTCCGTGCCGCGAACAACGTGTTGCAGGGCGCGGTGCAGGGTATTGCCGAGCTGATCACCCGCCCCGGCTTGATCAACGTGGACTTCGCCGACGTGCGCACCGTGATGTCGGAAATGGGCATGGCGATGATGGGCACCGGCCGGGCACGCGGTGCGGATCGTGCGCGGGCGGCGGCTGAAGCAGCCATCGGCAGCCCGTTGCTGGAAGACGTTAATCTCACCGGCGCG
Organism: uncultured Gammaproteobacteria bacterium; assembly: GCA_964532385.1. Classification (GTDB taxonomy): domain Bacteria; phylum Pseudomonadota; class Gammaproteobacteria; order SG8-11; family SG8-11; genus UBA6921. The sequence continues at coordinate 17,829 of CAZHHW010000052.1, forward strand.
CGCGGCATTCTGGTGAACATCACCGCCGGTCTGGATTTGTCGATTGGCGAGTTCGAGGAAGTCGGTAACACCGTCAAGGCCTTCGCCTCCGACAATGCCACCGTCGTGGTGGGCACCGTGATCGATCCGGAAATGACCGATGAGCTGCGCGTCACCGTGGTGGCCACAGGTCTGGAACGGGTGGGTGCCGCTGCCGCCAAGACGCAGGAAAAACCCATCCGCCTCATCAAAAAAGCCAGCGGTGAAGTGGATTACGACCAGCTCGACCGTCCGACCGTGATCCGCAAACAGGCCGTGGGTGAGCGCTATGTACAGCACAGTGAGTCGTCACTGGACTATCTGGACATCCCGGCGTTCTTACGGCGTCAGGCCGATTAGGGGCTTGACAGTTTATAAGGGCGTGCTGCGCAAGCTGTACACACCGGCATGCCGGGATTGCGCGCATGTCGCGAGTCCTGTCCTGTGATATTATTCCAAGCCCTTGGATAGGGGGCTGGATTCACTCATGGCATTGGGCGGGCTCATCGCAGCGATATGGTCAAGCAGCGCACATTAAAGAACGTCATTCGCGCAACCGGCGTGGGTTTGCACACAGGTAAAAAAGTCTACCTGACACTGCGGCCCGCGGCGGCGGATTCCGGAATTATTTTCCGGCGCATCGATCTTGATCCGCCCGTGGAAATTACCGCACGGCCGGAAAATGTCGGCGACACACGGCTCTCGACCACCCTGGTCAAGGGCGAGGCGCGCATTTCCACCGTGGAACATTTACTGTCGGCACTCGCGGGGCTGGGTATTGACAATGCCTATATCGATCTCAGCGCATCCGAAGTACCGATCATGGATGGCAGTGCGGGTCCGTTCGTATTTCTGATTCAATCGGCGGGCATCGTCGAGCAGAATGCACCTAAGAAATTTATTCGCGTCAGATCCAGCGTTGAAGTGAAAGACGGTGAAAAATGGGCGCGTTTCGATCCGTTTGACGGCTTTAAAGTGTCGTTCAAAATCGATTTCGCGCATCCGGTGTTTAACGGCGGTCCGCAAGACACCACCATTGATTTTTCCACGACCTCGTTTGCCAAAGAAATCAGCCGCGCGCGGACCTTCGGCTTCATGCGTGAAATCGAGCAACTGCGCGATCGCAATCTGGCTTTGGGCGGCTCGCTCGATAACGCCATCGTGCTTGACGATCACCGCGTGCTGAACGAAGACGGTTTGCGTTACGAAGATGAGTTTGTAAAACACAAAGTATTGGATGCGATCGGCGATTTGTATTTGCTGGGCCGCAATCTGATCGGCGCATTCAGCGGTTATAAATCCGGCCATGCGTTGAACAACACGTTGTTGCGCGCGTTACTCGCCGACGAAAATGCCTGGGAGTTGGTGGTCTTTCCCACAGATTCGCTGGTACCCGTGAGATTTAATCAAACCATGCTGGTGAATTAAATTATCGCTGCTTATCCGGAATGGTTTTTTCGCCTGCTGGTGTGGTGTTGCTAGCCAAACGTTGTAGTGCGGCGCGCAGTCGCGGGTCTTCGATATGCAGGGCACAGGCGGAAATAATTTGTTCTGCTTCGGCGGACAGCCGCCGTAACGGCAACGACTCAGGAACCTCCAGTATTTCGCGCGGCAATATTTTGATTTGCAGCGTAGTGATGTTTTGGGCGCCTGGCAGTTTACGAAGCAGAGTTAAAAATTCCGGCACGCTGTAGCGAAAACGTGTCGCCCATGCCGGCGAATCCACCCACATTACGCTGCCGGGTCCAGTTACCGTTAATGCGCAGAAATGGGCGCGTTCATCCATCGGTAGACAGTTGCGCAAGGCTTCGGTGAGGGCTTGCAATCGGCGTGCAGCCGACACAAGATTGCGAACCTGATCACACTTTTGGCTTAGAATCTGATGATGTGTGGGGCGCGAATTCATGCTTTTACAGGACCCTGACGATACACGAGATAACAGAAGGCGGTTAAGGGGTGGTTAAGTAAGAGCTCCTAGCGTGCATGACCGCTTCCATTTGTTCACCCGCTAGCCAAGACAAGTATATTGGTCTAGATCTACGACGCATAGGGCAGCCACGGCTATGAATATTATATTGGTCAGAAATACTAAGAGCGGTTTCGGCCATGTCACCCTGACCCGTGGTGTCGTGCTGGTGTTATCCGTGACATTGGTAGTGATCGTTCCTCTGGCGTTTTTAATGTTGGGGTATTTCGTGGGCTCTAAGCATGGCACGCTGGCTCCCGGTGCATTGTATGAAAACCTGCATCACGAATTGCAGGTTCAGCGTTCTAAAGTGGACGACTCGGTGCGTAATGCGCGGGATAACATGAACGCATTAACGTTGCGCCTGGGACAAATGCAAGCTCAAGCCATTCGCCTGGACGCGCTGGGTGACCGGCTGACCAAGATGGCCGATCTGGATAAAGGCGAATTCAATTTCAAACAGCGTCCTGGCGTCGGCGGTCCTGAATCCAATGACAAGCTCACGCCCTTGCCGGTTTCGGATTTTGTGTCTGCGCTGGAAACTCTGTCCAAGCAATTGGAGAATCGCAGCCAGCAATTGGGAGTGCTCGAGACCTTGTTGATGAATCGCAACCTGCAGGCAGAGGTATTCCCAGCTGGCCGGCCGGTTGAAAGCGGCTGGATTTCGTCCTACTTCGGCACCCGCACCGATCCGTTCAAAGGCGGTATCGGACACCATGGCGGGATTGATTTTGCGGGTAAGGACGGCAGTTCGATCAAGGTTGTGGCCTCGGGAATTGTCGTCTTCGCCGGCGAACGCGGCGGTTATGGCAATCTGGTGGAAGTAGATCACGGCAACGGTTATTCCACACGTTACGGACATTGCAAAGAAATCCTCGTGAACGCGGGCGACACGGTCAAGAAAGGACAGGAAATTTCCCTGATGGGATCGACAGGCCATTCAACCGGCCCGCATCTGCACTTTGAAGTCGTGCACAACGGCACGATCGTTAATCCACGCGAGTATGTCGACGCCAAACCCGCTGAGTTGTTCGGTTCCTAGCATTTCAAGAATGCCATCGATTCGGTTTTTCCTCCCGCCGGGGTATTACGTTTACGGTGGTATGTTGTAACGCTTACTAATTGCCAACCCTTACCTTATAATCCCGCCTTCGTTTTCTGCATCAGGTTTCTTTCCGATGGTCGGCAATCTATTGAGCAAAATTTTCGGCAGCCGCAATGATCGCCTGCTGAAACAAATGTATCGTGATGTCGCACAGATCAATGTGCTCGAAGCGAAGTTTGCAGCCTTATCCGATGATCAACTCCGTGCGAAAACCGATGAATTTCGTCAACGTCTGAAAAGCGGAGCCACAGTCGACAGTCTGCTGCCCGAAGCGTTTGCCACGGTGCGCGAAGCCGGTAAGCGTACGCTCAACATGCGGCACTTCGATACGCAACTGATCGGTGGCATGGTGTTGCACAGCGGCAAAATTTCCGAAATGGCCACCGGCGAAGGCAAGACGCTGGTGGCGACCTTGCCGGTTTATCTGAATGCGCTCAGCGGCGAAGGTGTACACGTGGTGACGGTGAACGACTATCTCGCGCGCCGCGATGCGGAATGGATGGGCAAGCTGTACAACTTTCTGGGCATGACGGTCGGTGTGGTGGTGCCTGGCCTTGATCCCGCACAAAAAATCGCCGCCTATGCGGCCGATGTGATTTACGGCACCAACAATGAATTCGGTTTTGACTACTTGCGCGACAACATGGCCTTTGGCTTGGCCGACAAAGCGCAGCGCAAACTGCACTACGCCATCGTCGATGAAGTCGATTCGATCCTGATCGACGAAGCGCGCACACCGCTGATTATTTCCGGCCCAGCCGAAGAAAGTTCCGAGTTGTACAAAGGCATTAATTTGCTGGTGCCCAAGCTAACACGCCAGCAGGAAGAAAAAGGCCCCGGCGATTACTACGTCGACGAAAAAACCCGTCAGGTGTTACTGAGCGAAGACGGCCATCAACACGCCGAAGAATTGCTGTTGCAAGCGGGCATGTTGCAAGAGGGTGAATCGTTGTACGAAGCGCACAATATCCGCCTGGTGCATTACCTGTATGCCGGGTTACGCGCGCATGCGCTGTTCCAGCGCAATGTCGAATACATTGTGAAGGACAACCAGATCATTATTGTCGATGAATTCACCGGCCGCACCATGCCGGGACGACGTTGGTCCGACGGCTTGCATCAAGCGGTGGAAGCCAAAGAAGGCGTGCCGATTCAGGCCGAGAATCAAACGCTGGCGTCGATCACCTTCCAGAATTATTTCCGCTTGTATTCCAAGCTGGCCGGCATGACCGGTACCGCCGACACCGAAGCCTTCGAATTCCAGCAGATTTACGGTCTTGAAGTGGTCGTGATCCCGACGAACAAGCCGGTGCAGCGTAAAGACCACAGCGACTTGGTGTACCTGACGGTCGGGGAGAAATACCAGGCGATTGTCGCCGACATCAAAGATTGCCAGACGCGCGGCCAGCCGGTGCTGGTGGGTACGACGTCGATTGAAAATTCCGAATTGCTCTCGGGCTTGCTGAACAAGGACGGTATCAAGCACGAAGTATTGAACGCTAAGCAGCATGCGCGCGAAGCCGAGATCGTTGCCCAAGCCGGCCGCCCGGGCGCGGTGACCATCGCCACCAACATGGCCGGTCGCGGTACCGATATCGTAT
>CAZHHW010000053.1:0-18667 GCA_964532385.1 uncultured Gammaproteobacteria bacterium
CGGCAATTCCTTTAAATGGCGGCGGTACTGGGAATCTTAACCATAGAATAGCGCGATGGACGTGGCAAATGCCTGACCTGGGATAGATACCGAAAGTGGGTTGAGGAACCAAGCGCGCTCATGTACAGCGTCATGCCGGAGTTATGAATTGCCGATGCTCCGCGCACGGTATACTTCCCTAAATATTACTTACTCGAATCATCCGAACGATGCGCGCTGTTTTGGCCAGAACATTATTACGATTGCTGTCGCTGCTGCCGCTGCGCGCCGTGCATGGCTTGGGCACGGCGCTGGGGAATATATTTTGGCTGTTGCCGACGCGATTGCGGCAGGTTACCGCGACGAATGTGCGGCACTGTTTTCCGGAGCTCAATACGGCAGCACAAACCGCGCTGATACGCACCACTCTGAAAGAGACCGGCAAAACGCTGCTGGAAGTAGGACCGTTGTGGTTGTGGAGTAAGCGGCGACTGCTGGATCTGAATGTGCAAATCAGCGGTGAGGCCGCGGTGCAACAGGCGCAGCGCGAACAACGCGGTGTGATTTTTGCGGGTCCACATTTGGGAAGCTGGGAAATGGCCGGCGTGCAACTTTCGTATCGCTATACGGTAACGACCATGTATCGTCCACCGCGCCAAGCTGAACTCGAGCCGCTGATGGTCGCTGCGCGTGAACGCTTCGGTGCGCGCCTGGCTCCCACCTCCGCTACGGGCGTGCGAAAACTATTTCAGGTGTTGGATGAGGGCGGCTGCGTGGCTATCTTGCCGGATCAAGACCCCGGCGACGGCAGCGGCGTGTTTGCACCGTTCTTCGGCCAACAGGCCTATAGCATGACATTGTTGTCGCGTCTGGCACGCAAAACCGGTGCGGCGGTATTTTTCATTTATGCGCAACGGCTGCCGCGAGCCGCCGGATACCATGTGCATTTTGTGCCGGCGCATCCTGATATCGCACATGCGGATGCGCACATTGCCGCACGTCACCTCAACGCAGGTGTCGAGACATGTGTGCGCAACGTGCCGGAACAATACCAGTGGGGATATAAACGATTTAAAACCCGGCCGCCGGGAGAGGCGGAGTTTTATTAGTCATCACGAAGAGCCTGGTAAAACCGGAAGGCAAGAGCATCGGGGTTGGGTGCGGGTTGCTGTTCAGGACTTCCGCTATTCCCTATGCGATCCTGGACAGCTCTCTTACCACCGGTATTGCCAGACTCTCCTATTACACTTTCTTTGTAGGAGCGCCGCCTTCGGCGCGATGTGTCAAATTCAGCCGTGATCGCGCCGAGGGCGGCGCTCCTACTATCACTTAACGGTTCGTGACCATGGCCATACTGCCGCGACCCTCTTTAACCATCGCGTCCACTTGGTCTTTGGCTTTGCCATAACCTTGTTGCGCAGCGCGGCGGAACCAGTTCATTGCTTCCAGGTCATTTTTGTCAACACCGTAACCGGCGGCGAACATTCTGCCCACGTTAAATTGCGCCTCGGCAAAGCCTTGATAGGCCGCCTGGCGATACCATTGCATCGCTTTGGCGTAATTTTGTGCGACGCCTTGGCCGATTTCGTACATCGAAGCCAGCGTGTTCTGTGAACGCGGGTCGCCTTTTTGCGCAAACACATCCAGCTCGGCGGCCGCAATCCCATAAATGTATTTGGCCTGCGCCGGGTCTTTAGCCACACCGCGGCCTTGCTCGGTCAATTGACCCATGCGGTAATGCGACAGCACCACGCCGCCCTGAGCGGATTTTGCATACCATCGGTACATTGCTGCGTCGTCGGCCTGAGCCACTTCACCGTTAAAATACATTTCGGCCAAATTGTATTGCGCAAGCGCAATTCCATCTTGTGCGGCTTTCTGCGTCCACTTCAACGCTTCGGCGGGATTGCTTTGTACGCCGATCCCTTCACTAAACAAACGCGCCAGCATATGTTCTGCACCGGCATGGCCATCTTTCGCTGCATCCAAGAAATAGCGAGTGGCCGAGGCATGCTCGCCACTGGCATAGGCGATCAAGCCGTCTTCATACAGATCGGCATGGCACGGCCATGCCAAGCCGCCCAACATCAGACTCAGCGTAATTGATTTGGTAAATTGTTTATTCGCACCCATGACTGTAGCTCCTGTGATTCAACCCGATGAGCCACAGTAGCAAGATGGACTTAGCTTAAAAAATAATATCGAATGCTTTTCTTATTGGTTTTTTCAGTTTAGGGCGGCTTTGTTAGATCCCGCTTCAATTCCGCCAAAACGCGGGGGAGAGCAATACCAGCAGCGCAAAGATTTCAAGACGGCCCAGCAGCATGGCGAAGGTCAATATCCATTTTCCAACCCCCGTAACCGAGGCAAATGTGCCGCTAAGTTCATTCAAACCTGCCCCCATGTTATTCAGGGAGGCAGACACCGCCGACAGCGCAGTCACCGCGTCCAAGCCAGTGACCATCATTGCGAGCGTGAGCACGATTGCGATGATCACATACAGCGAAAAAAATCCCCAGATGGCATCGACGACGTGGCTGGGAAGTGCATTGCCCGCCACCTTAATTGGGAACACGCCGTGCGGATGCGCCAAGCGTGAGATCTCACGCATGCCCTGCTTGTATAACAACATCACGCGCATGATTTTTAATCCACCGGTGGTCGAGCCCGCGCACCCGCCCATGAAGGCAATCAGCATCAACAGCACCGGCAGGTATAACGGCCACTTGGAAAAATCGGCGCTTACGAAACCGGTGGTCGTCAATATCGAGATCACATTGAAGGATGCATGCCGCAACGCCGGCCAGACACTGGGATATTCAGCATTCCAGGTCAGCACTGCCGTGTATAGCAGGATTAATCCGGCGGCAATGAGCAGAAAAAAACGCAGCTCGCGATCTTGCAGATACCCGCGTAGCGTTCGTCCGCGCCAGGCGAGAAAGTGCAGACTGAAATTAATCGCACCCAAGAGCATAAAGAGACTGGCGATGGTCTCGATCAGTGGACTGTCGAAAAATGCAAAGCTTGCGTCGTGCGTGGAGAATCCCGCGGTAGCAAGCACCGCAAAGCTGTGACCGATCGCATCAAAGGCGCTCATGCCCGCGACCCAGAACGCCAGCGCACAGGCGGCGCACAAACCTCCATAGGTATAAGAAAACGCACGCGCGGTTTCGATGATGCGCGGCGTGAGCTTACTGTCTTTCATAGGACCGGGGGTTTCGGCGCGATACAGCGACATGCCGCCGACACCCAGCATCGGCAAAATCGCGATCGCAAACACCACGATGCCGATGCCGCCGATGAAAGTCAGTTGTTGACGATAGTACAGAATCGATTTGGGCAACTGATCCAAGCCGATAATGACCGTCGCCCCGGTGGTCGTGAAACCCGACACCGATTCGAACACCGCATCGGTAAAGGGCAGATGTGGATCGAACATGAACGGGATGGCGCCGAAGATACCTAACACGGTCCAGAACATGACCACCACCACGAAACCGTCACGCGTGCGCAACTCGGTGAGCTGCTTACGCACCGGCAGCCAGATGGCCGCGCCCAGTAGCGCAAGCCCGCTGAAGGTCACCAGAAAATCCCACCACTCGGGTTCGGCATAAAATATCGCCACCAGAAACGGCGGCAGCATGGTTAGGCTGTGCAGCATCAACAGCAGACCAAGGATGCGCTGAATTACGAGCAGTTGCATCGCCGCTTATCCCGCGTCCGTCGCCATCACAAGAAGGTCACTCCAACCTGGAACATGCGCTCCAACTCTCCGATACGCCGCTTGTCGACAAGGAACAGAATGATGTGATCCTCGGCCTGAATCACCGTGTCGTGATGCGCGATGACAACGGCATCGCCGCGCACGATGGCGCCGATCGTGGCTCCCGCCGGAAGCTTGATATCCTGAATCGCCCGGCCCACCACCTTGGATGAACGCGAGTCGCCGTGCGCCACCGCTTCGATGGCCTCGGCGGCCCCGCGCCGCAGCGAATGCACGGCGGCGATATCGCCGCGCCGGATGTGTGCCAGCAAGGTGCCGATGGTGACCTGCTGCGGTGAAATGGCGATATCGATAATGCCGCTCTCGACCAGATCAACATACGCGGCCCGGTTGATCAGCGACATGACCTTGCGCGCGCCCAGGCGCTTGGCCAGCATCGAAGACAAAATATTCGCTTCGTCGTCGTTGGTGACCGCGCAAAATACATCGGTGTGTTCAATATTTTCTTCCAGCAGCAAATCGCCATCCGCCACGTCGCCCAACAACACCACGGTCTTGTCGAGCTCCTTGGCGATCTGTTCGGTACGCGCCGTGTTGTGGTCGATTAATTTAACCTGGTAGTCGCGCTCCAGGGTGCGCGCCAGACGCATGCCGATGTTGCCGCCTCCGGCGATCACAATGCGCTTGTAGGGTTTGTCGAGCCGGCGCAGCTCGCCCATCACCGCGCGGATATTGTTTTTTGCCGCGACGAAGAACACTTCGTCGTCGGCCTCGATCTTGGTATTGCCTTCCGGGAGGATCGGCTTGCCGCGGCGGAAGATCGCGGCGACGCGGGTCTCGACATTTGGCATATGTTTGCGCAATTCCCGCAGATCGTTGCCCACCAGCGGCCCGCCGTAATACGCCTTCAATCCGACCAGTTGCACCTTGCCGCCGGCGAAGTCCAGCACCTGCAATGCGCCGGGGTATTCGATCAAACGTAAAATGTAGTCGGTGATCAATTGCTCCGGGCTGATGATCATGTCCACTGCAAAGGCGCCAGGAGCAAACAGTTGTTTGTTGCGCAAGTAATCCACGGAGCGCACGCGCGCGATTTTGGTCGGCGTATGAAACAGCGTGTAGGCGATCTGGCACGCGACCATGTTGATTTCGTCGCTGTTGGTGACCGCGATAATCATGTCGGCGTCGTCGGCGCCCGCGCGCGCCAGTACATCCGGATGCGACGCATGGCCGTGGATGGTACGCAGATCCAGACGGTCTTGCAGATCCTGCAATCTTTTTAAATCGGAATCGATCACGGTGATGTCATTGGCTTCATGGGCAAGATTTGCCGCCACCGACGCACCGACTTGCCCCGCCCCGAGAATGATTATCTTCATGATCGAACCTGGAACAGCAATTGAACGAATGCAGGATTAAAACATTATCGGGTTGCGGGCCATGCGCTTTTAACCACTCGCGATCAAATCTCATTCAAGCGCATAAGAGCCTTCCGCCGATGCGCATTGAACATCGCGGCGAATTTTAAGTCTATACCGAAATACAACTGATGATGATGACGCCCAAACCCTGCCGCCCTTTTCCACTTCATCGGCGTCGAAGCGGATCACGTCTATCCTTCGCGGCCAGCAGCATTGCCACGTTCCAGGTCTTGTAATCTTGTAATAACGCGCGTTGAAGTTGCTCAACCGCGCCTCATTAATATAGCCTTCCGTAGAATCCTGCCTAACACGGAAGAATTGCAGGTATCAATCATCTAACTCGTTAGCCAGAGCGTAGCCCATGACTGAAGCAGAAATGGACTTTGACATTGTTTCGCGCCTGCCGATGCCCGTCTGGATTCTCCATTGGGAAAATCCTCCGGACCTGACCTCATTCCGCATTCTTTCCGCCAATCCCTCCGCCGCATCGATTCTGAGCGTACCGCTGTCCGATGTGGTTGGGCAGCGAATGACCGATGTGTTGCCCCCAGCCATGCAGACCGCATTGCCTGCCCTGTACGCCGAGGTGATCACCCGCGGCACAGCCCGCTCGCTTAGCCAAGTCCCGTTCGGCGACAATACTGTATTCGACATCCATGCTTTTCCGCTGAACCGCAACACCCTGGGCGTGATCACGGAAGCGGTCACCGACCAGTGGAAAATAGCAATGCGGATGCGTCGAGCCGAGACGCTGCTGGAACGTGTGCAGGAAATCGCGCATGTGGGCACCTTCTATTGGGACGCCACGAGCAACTCCGTGACCTGGTCATCCGAAATGTACCGGATCTATGGACGCGCACCCGGGAAATTCGAAGGAACTTTTGAAGCTTTTCTGTCCTGCATTCACAAAGACGATCGCGCCGACGTGCGGCGCAACATCGAGGCCGCTATCCAAACCGGCGGCTCGTTCCGGATCAATGAACGTATTCTTCAGCCCGGTGGTGAAATCCGAACGCTCGAGTCGGTCGGCGTAGCCGATCAGGATGCGGCGGGCCAGTTCATCGGTCTACACGGCGCCTGCATGGACATAACCGAACGCACCCTGACCAAAGCGCGCCTTGCGCTTAGCGAGGAACGTTTTCGCCTGCTGGTCGAGAAGGTGACTGATTACGCGATCTTCATGCTGGATGTGGACGGTAAAGTAATGAGCTGGAATGAGGGTGCGGCCCGCATCAAGGGTTATCGTGCCGACGAGATCATCGGCGCACCCCTCGCGCGCTTTTATCTGCCCGAGGATGTGCGGCGCCGGCACCCGGAATACTTGTTGAAGAAAGCCGAAACAGAAGGCCGGGTCGAGGAAGAAGGATGGCGCGTGCGTAAGGATGGGACGCGCTTCTGGGCCGACGTGCTTATTACCGCGCTGCGCGACGATACCGGCCAGTTGCGCGGTTTTGGCAAGGTCACGCGCGACCTCACCGAACGACGTGAAACGCAACTTGCGCTGAGCGACCTGTCTGGCCGCCTCATGCAAACTCAAGACGATGAGCGCCGCCGTCTGGCGCGCGAACTCCACGACAGTACCAGCCCGCTACTCACCCGGCTCACCGCCAAGCTGTACACGATGCGCCAGATGGCGGCCCAGCGGGGCGAAGATGCCCTCAGCTCGCTGATTGAGGAGACACTGACCAATGCCGAAGCCACGGGCACCGTGTTGCGCACCATCTCGGGGTTGCTGCATCCGCCGCTCCTCGACGAAAGCGGCCTGCTCGCGAGCCTGCGCTGGTACCTGGATACTTACGCGCGGCGCACTGAAATCAAGATCGAAACCCGTCTGCCCGTAAACATGGCGCGGTTTTCCAGAGAAGCGGAAACCGCGCTGTTTCGCGTCGCACAAGAGGCGGTGTCGAATATTCTTCACCATGCGGGCAGCCGCCACATCAAGGTCGCGATCGAGACTGATCGACAACATCTTACAATGCACTTCAACGGCGATGGCCATGAGCTCTCGCCCGCAATGCAACAGGAATTGCGGCTGGGACGGGGCGGCGCCGGCATTGCGCTGGCCGGCATGCGCGAGCGTATGCGTCAGTTGGGCGGTGCGTTGGATTTCTGGGTTGAAATGGGGTTGCCGTACATTAAGGCAACCTTCCCTTTGAAGCGGTGAAGGGTAGATTAATGCAAGCACGAAAGACCAAAATCATTCTCCGGCGATACAGATTTTACTAACGCTAAAGCTTCGATACTTTCAGGCATTCCCGATTCTTGCCTGCGGGTCGCGGCAATCAGATTATTCCTTGTATTCCTTTATTTGTTTGGTATCGATGCCCAATGCGCGAAATTTGCGATACAGATGGGTGCGCTCCATGCCCGCCTGTTTTGCCACCTGCCCGACATTGCCGCCGGTCTGCTTCAGATGATGCTCCAAATAGTTTTTTTCGTAACGTTCGCGGGCTTCACGCAAGGGCAAGTCAAATCCATCGCTGTCCACGGCGGCAGCGGCGGCGGCGACCTGTTCGGCGATGGTGGCCTCCACCTCATTAACGCCAATTTCCGGCGCGGTCCCCAGCATTAATAATCGATGCACGAAATTACGCAGCTCCAGCACGTTTCCCGGCCAGGGGTAATTGCGCAACCAGTTTTGCGCGGCGAGACTGAATTTCCGATACGGCAACTGTTCGTTGCCGACGAAGACATCGGTGAAATGATTAAGCAGGTCGGGAATGTCTTCGACATGTTCGCGCAACGGCGGCAAGTTGAGCGTGATCTCGCCGATACGGTAGTACAGATCTTCGCGAAATTTTCCAGCCGCCACGGATTCGCGCAAATTAACCCGCGTCACCGCCATTAAACGCACATCGACTTCAATGCGCCGCGCGCCACCGAGGCGTTTATAGGAACGCGTGGCGCACACGTCGAGCAGTTTTGCCTGGCAGGCAAGATCGACATCGGCAATATCGCTGAGATACAAAATGCCGCCCTGCGCTTCTTCGAAATAGCCTTTCTTGATCTCCCCGCCGGATTCGCTGCCGAATAACATTTCTTCAGTGCGCGCGCCTGGAAGATTGGCGATGGTCGCGACCACGAACGGCGCATCCTTGCGCGCACCGGTTTGATGGATATAGCGCGCGAGCGTCTCCTTGCCGCTGCCGGATTCGCCATTGATCAATAACCACGCATTGAATTCCGCCACACGCCGGGCCTGATCACGCAGGCGCTGCATCGCGGCGCTGCGCCCCACCGGTTCGAATTCAATGCGCGTCAGCGAATGGCGGACAGGTTCTTTGCCCGCGCGCCCCTGCGCCAATGCCATCTGCACTGTTTGCAGCAGCTTGCCCAGCGACAAGGGTTTTTCTATGAAGTCAAATGCGCCCAGCCGGGTGGCTTCGACCGCGGACTCCACGGTGCCATGTCCTGACACCATGACGACGGGGGCTTTCAACCCGGCGGCAACCCATTCCTGCAACAATGAAATTCCGTCGGTGTCCGGCATCCAGATATCCAATAGCACCAGATCGGGCGTGCGTTCGCGTAACAGGCTGCGGGCGGCGGCGGCGTCCTGCGCCACACCCACTGCATAACCTTCGTCCTCGAGAATATCTTTCATCAAGGCACGGATGTCCGGCTCGTCATCGACCACCATGATAAATGGCTTCATCGTTATTACCTCAACCCCGCCATGTTCGAGTATGTAGCATCAACCCACCGCCTGCCGTTGCTGCCCGGCACTGGTCAGTTTCCGCGGTGCCACGGCCGGCAATCGAATATAAAGACCTGCGCCGCCTTCGTTGCGGTTTGCCGCCCACACCATGCCGCCGTGTTCATCGACGATTTTCTTGACGATCGCAAGTCCCAGCCCGGTGCCTTTAGGCTTGGTCGTGACATACGGTTCGAACAAATTCGCCATGAGATCCTGCGGAATGCCGGGGCCGGTATCTTCGATGCGCAGCTCCACACCCGGCGCGGGCGCATCGTCGACCCAGTGCGTGCCGATCATAATACGCGCTTGCGGCAACTTCTTGGTCGCATCGATCGCGTTGCGCAATAAATTATTCAACACCTGGCGCAAACGCATCGCATCCGCCTCGATGGTGCCGACGCGCGGATCCAGCTCGACGACGAAGCGGGTCTCGTAGTCGCCGACGCGGTACAAATCGAGCACCTCGTTGATCAGCGTATTGAGGTTCAGCGGCACCGGCTCCATGCGCGGCATGCGCGCGTATTCGGAAAATGCTTTCACCATCTGTTTAAGCGCTTCGACTTGCTGAATGATGGTGTGCGTGGAACGGTCCAACACTTCCGCGCCGGCGCTATCCAGTACGCCCAGCAGTTTGTGCCGCAAGCGTTCGGCGGACAGCTGGATGGGCGTCAGCGGATTTTTGATTTCATGCGCGATACGGCGCGCGACTTCACGCCACGCGGCATCGCGCTCGGCTTGCAATAATGTGGTGATGTCGTCGAACACGACCACGAACCCCCCCGGCGCCTGCGGGTCGCTGCTGGGCAAGCGGCGGCCGCGGCACAACAACATGCGCCGTCCGCCGGGACCAAAAATAGTAACTTCCTCATGCCATTCTTCAGCCGCGCTCAACAAATGCGCGTTCAGGGCTTTACTAAAAGATTCCAGGTGCGCAACCCGGGTGTGCACCTCGTCGAGGCTGTGCATCTCGCGCAGATCCGCGGCCAGAATACCCGTCGCGGCCGCATTGAAAGTGCGCAAGGTCCGGTGCCGGTCAAATGTCAAAACCCCAGACGACAAACTGCCCAGCACGGCCTTGAGATAGGCGCGCTCGCCTTCGGCTTCATTCTGGCTGCGGCGGGCCTCGTCACGCGCCAGGGCGATTTTCTCGGTCATGTCGTTGAAGGACTCCACCAGCACGCCCAATTCATCGTGCGTCTGCGGCGTCAGCCGTTTGTCGTAGTTGCCCTCGGCGACCGCGCGCGTGCCCAGCGTTAAGACTCGAATCGGTTCCACCAAACGTTGCGCCGACACGAATGCGGCCCAAACCGCCGCCAGCACGCTCATCAGCAGTACGAGCGACAAGGTAAGAGTAAAGCTGAATTTTAGAGGATCGCGTAAATACGCCAGCTCCTGGTAGCGGGTATAGGCAATTTGCACGGCATCGGCCTGTTTGCTCATGCGTTCGGAAATCGGGAACAAGGCCTGAAAAATACGCGGCTCATGCATCGTCCCTGAGCTTGGCATTTTTAGCACCACGCGCACATGCAAACCGCTGCCTGGAATCGGATCAAGACCCATATAGCTATGCCCGCCGCGCACCTGCATGAGCACGGCTTCCTCCGGCCGCTCCGGAAGGAATTTTGTGGACTCGCTATTGGCGGTCGCCACCATCCGTCCGGCAGCGGTGAACACGCTGAGTTCGGCCGCACCGCTTTCCGCACGCAGGTCTCCCAAGCGCAATGCCAGCGCATTGCCGGAAGCGTCGGCCAGACCACGCGCGAATTTCTCGGCATATTTGCTTAATTCGCGCATGCGCACATCCAAGGCGCTGCGGCTGAGCTCCAGTGACGAACTGAGTGCCTGCTCGACGCGCACGTCGAACCAGCTATCGATGCCATGATTGATGAACCGGTACGAAACGTAATAGACCACCGACACCGGTAAAATCGACAACACCACGAACATAGTCACCAGGCGCACCGCCAGACGCGAGCCGGTCACGCCGCGGCGATATTGGCGAAACACACGCTGGATGTTGACGCCGATCAGCACCAGCAACGCGACTACAATTACCAGGTTGATGACAAACAGGGTCGAATACAGGCGCGTGAAGTGCTCGGCGTCGCTGATCGAATCGGACAACAGCAATAACGCCCCGACCACCAGCACCAGTAACAATGCCACCGGAAAAATTCCGAAGCGCAGTTGTTTGAATGCAGCGACGCGGCGTTTCATTTCATCATCCCGGCGGTGGACCACTCATAATGGAAAGTTGTACCACTCGCTTTGCAGGCGCCACTGCGGCAGCACATAGGCGTAGTAACGCAAGGGTACCGGCAAGGTGTCAAAGTTGATTCCGAAGCGGACACGCGCGGTATATTGCACACCCGCTTCGAGCAGGCTCTTGTCAAGAATCGGCAAGTCCGTGATCCCGCCCAGACTGGCCATCACCTCGTCCAGGCCGGAATAATAATCCTGTGCCGCGCTATTCACATTGGTCACCAGATAGCGCTGCGACAGCGCGTGATATTGCACACGGTACTGCTGCTGCAAGGTGGCGACGGTTTCGGACCACAGGTAATAGGCGCCAGGACGCAACACTTCTATATCAAGCTGCATTACGACCGCGATGCCTTTTTTCAACGCCTTTTCGACATCGGGAGACAATTGGGATTGTATGTTCGCGGTCAACCGATAAACATTATCTTGCAAATCGCTTTTGGCATTCAGCACGAAAAATCCCGCCGCCTGTGCCGGTCCGCACAACAACGCGAATAACAGCGCGAGCAGCAGCACAGCGCCACGTCGAACCTGGCCGACGGAATTATTGTTTGCGCAAAATAGCATAATAAAAACCGTCCATATTGGCTTCGCCGGGCAGGATCTGGCGTCCGGCATGGCAAGCATGACCCCAGCCGGTTGTGACTGGAATTTCCCGCGCATCCGCATGCTTGGCAAGAAAGTCGCGCACTTGCATTTCGTTCTCCGCGCGCAGCACCGAGCAGGTTGCATAAACCAACGTGCCGCCTCCTGACAATAATGGCCACAACGCATTGAGCAGGCGCGCCTGCTGTTCAACCAGCGCGGGCACATCGCTTTCGCGGCGCAATACTTTAATATCCGGATGACGGCGGATGACGCCGGTCGCGGAACATGGCGCATCCAGCAAAATCCGATCGAACGGCTGTCCATCCCACCAGTCCACCGATGCCGCCGCATCCGCCACGATGCACTGCGCCTGTAAACCCAAGCGTTGTAAATTCTCGCTCACACGCCGCATGCGCTGCGCGTCCTGATCCACAGCAATCAAGGCTTCCAGACCCGGCTGGCGCTCCAAAATATGCGCGGATTTCCCGCCGGGCGCGGCACAGGCATCCAGCACACGTTCGCCCGCTTGCGCGTCCAGCAACTGTGCGGCAAGTTGTGCCGCTGCATCTTGCACCGACACCCAACCCTGCGTAAATCCCGGCAAATGTAACACATCGACCGGCGTGTCCAGCAGCAACGCCTCCGGTGCAAATTCGACCGCATTTGCATGCAGGGATTTTTGTTCCAGTTGCTCTGCATAGGCATTGCGCTCGGAGAAACGCTGATTCACACGCACGGTCATCGGCGGGCGCGCATTGTTAGCCTGTGCGATCGCCTGCCAATGCTGCGGCCAGTCGCGCTCGAACGCCGTCAGCAACCAGCCGGGGTGCGCGAGCGCGGCACTGGGTTTGCCGCATGCGCGCGGCAAAAGTGCCGGGTCGCGCTGATAACCGCGCAATACCGCATTGACCAAACCTTTTGCCCAGGATTTACCCAAGTCGTCGACCGCCGCAACGCTCAGCGAGACGGCTGCATGCGGCGCCACCCGCAGATGCATGAGTTGATACAGTCCGACCAGGATCAACGCGAAGACGTCGCCGTCTTTACGCTTGAACGGCTTGCGCAACAACAATTGCGCGATGCCATCCAGTTGCGGGTACCAGCGCAAGGTGCCGTAGCTCAACTCCTGCAGCAGCGCGCGTTCCGCGGCATCGCTCAACCGTTCAACCGCACTGGGCAAGCTGTCGGCCAGCGAGCGGCCTTCATTCAAGGCCTGATAGACGACGGTCGCGGCGAGCGCTCTGGCATGCATAGGGGGGGCTTGATGATATTTAACGGGGGAAAAGAAAACCACTTGCGACATTCCCATGCGCATGCAGAAAATCCGCGGCGCTCACGGGCTTACCGCCCGGCAATTGAACTTTCAACAAACGCAAACAACCGGCGCCTGTGGCTACATCGATACCGTCCTTGCCGACATTAATCACGGTGCCGGGGGACCCGCTGCCGCCGGGAAGCACGCGTGCGCTCCATACCCGCAAAGGCTCCACATTGAATTCGGTAAAAGCCACCGGCCAGGGATTAAATGCGCGCACCTGCCGTTCCAACTCCACGGCAGGGCGTGACCAGTCGATACGCGCTTCCTGTTTGGTGAGCTTGGCCGCATACAGCGCCTGCGCGGAATCTTGCGCTTGCGCGGCGATGCTGCCGGCGGCAAGTTGCTCGAGAGTATCCAGCAGCGCGCGCGCCCCCTGCTGAGCAAGACGGTCGTGCAAGGTCTGCGAAGTGTCTTCCGGCGTGATGGGGCAGCGTGTCACGGCGAGCATCGCGCCGGTGTCAAGACCCGCGTCCATTTGCATGATGGTGATGCCGGTTTCGCTATCGCCCGCGAGCAATGCGCGCTGAATCGGCGCCGCTCCGCGCCAGCGCGGCAACAATGAAGCATGGATGTTCAAACAGCCCAGGCGTGGTATGTCCAGCACTGCTTGCGGCAGTATCAACCCGTAAGCCGCCACCACCAGCACATCGGGACGCAGCTCGGCCAGTGCGCGTTGCGCTTCGCTGGTTTTAAGTGTGGCAGGCTGATGAACCGGGATACCGTGCTCCACAGCTAAGGCTTTGACCGGACTTGCGGCAAGCTTGCGCCCGCGTCCCGCAGGCCGGTCCGGCTGTGTGTACACCGCCTGCACTCGATGCGCTGAATCAAGCAAGCCACGCAAAGCAACAGCAGCAAACTCGGGAGTTCCTGCAAAGACGATATTCAGACCATCACCCACATATCGATCACAAGGTTTTGCGCCGCAATTTTTCCATCTTTTTGCGTATGCGCCCGCGCTTTACTTCAGACAGGTAGTCAACGAACAGCTTGCCGTCCAAATGATCGATCTCGTGCTGAATGCATACCGCCAGCAAGTCGTCGATCTTCAGCGTAAATGGTTTGCCGTCGCGATCCAGCGCCTCGACATGCACCCAGCGTGAACGCCGCACGCTATCGTAAATACCTGGCACGGAGAGGCATCCCTCTTCGGTCTCTTCCTCACCTTCGCGGGCGATGATCTTTGGATTGATGAAACAGTACGGTGCGGTTTTGTCGTTACTCAGATCTATCACAATGACACGCTTGGGCACATTCACTTGCGTTGCCGCAAGGCCGATACCGGGCGCTTCGTACATGGTCTCGAACATGTCGTCGACCAAGCGGCGCACGCCGTCATCGACCTGTGCGACCGGCTGCGCCGGAGTGCGCAGACGGGGATCGGGGTAATGTAAAACCTGCAAAATAGCCATAGCACGCCGCAATTTTACAAACATGAATCGGTGGACTAGTGTAATGCTTTGCCCAGATAACTAATTATAAGTGATGAACGAACACACGTCAGCGTTCGCGTGCTCATGCCCTCCGGCAAACAGTCGATATACCGTACATTGCAACTACACTTTGCTATAGACCATCCACACCGAATCACGTCATTCGTCCAGGTTCTTGATTGAGAGGTATGCAATGTTATTTAACAAATTGCTTGCATCATTATTGCTGGTGATGGCAACCGGAGTAACGCTGGCCGCCGATACCGCACCCCGCAGTGCGCCTGCCAAGGGCGGGGATGAAATCGTGTTACATCCCAACTATCCCGCTAAATATGTGGTGCGCACCGGCGATACCTTGTGGGAAATTGCTTCCCGCTTCTTACGTGATCCATGGCGCTGGCCGGATGTATGGGACTTTGAAAACAAAGTCGAAAACCCGCAATTCATTTATCCCGGCGACGTCGTGGTGCTGGTCAAAACCAACGGCAAGCCGATGCTGAAAGTGCAGCGCAGCGAAGCCAAAATGGTCACCACGCGCTTAACCCCCAAAGTACGCGCCACGCCGCTGGACCAGGCCATTCCCACATTACCCATCGATGCCATTAAACAGTTCGTATCGCAACCGCGTTTGCTGGCCGAACGCGAATTGCAAAGCTCGGGTTACGTGGTCGCAAGCGCCGGTGAACACTTGATTGGCGGCATCGGCGATCAGATTTATGTGCGTGGCTTGCCGCCCGGCAAAAACACCAGCTTCACGATTTACCGCACCGGCAAAACTTACCGGAATCGGAATACCGACAGTAAATCGGAAGAGACCTTGGGTTACGAAGCGATTTATGTCGGCACGGCGATCATCAAAACCTTCGGCGATCCGTCGACGCTGCAAATTGTCGATGCCACGCGCGAAACCCTGATCGGCGACCGCCTGTTGCCGATGGCGCGCCCGGAAACCGAAGGGCAATGGCTGCCGCGCGCACCCGACACTCCGGTCGAAGGCCGCATTATCGACGTGGTCGACGCGGTTGCGCGCGTCGGGCAATTCCAAACTGTGGTGCTGAACCTGGGCGAACTTGACGGCCTGCAACGCGGGCATGTGCTGGCGGTGTATCGTGCCGGCACCGATGCGCGCGACGTGGTCAGTAGCGATCCCCGCGATGCGATACAACTTCCCGATACGCGCGCCGGCTTGGCGATGGTGTTTCGCACCTTCGACCGCGTAAGTTATGCGCTGATCATGAAAGCTGAACAAGACATCCGCCTGTACGACGCGGTGCGTAAGCCGTAAACCTTGAAATAATATCGGCCCATTGAGCGGGCATGACTATCAAAGTTGCGCATTGGCGCGGGTCTTGTCATCATCGCGCCGATGAGCGAACTGCGATATTGGCTGGCATTGCTGCGCGCTCCTGGTCTGGGTACGCGCGGCGCGCTGGAAGTCCTGACCCAAACAACTCCCGAAGAACTCTTCAGCGCTGCGCTGAGCGGCGATGTACGCGCGCGCTTGCGCGCCGAGACCCGCGATTATTTCCGCGCTCCCGACTGGAAAGCGATTGAACCCGACCTGGCTTGGCTTGCAAGTTCGCCACGCAATCACATCCTCACATTGCACGACGCGGCCTATCCGCCCCTGCTCAAAGAAATTCCCGATCCGCCCTTGGTGCTGTTCGTTCACGGCGATCCGGCAGTCTTGAGCCGCCCGCAAATTGCGATGGTCGGCAGCCGCAATCCGACTCCGCAAGGCCTGGACAATGCGCATGCATTCGCGCAATCGTTCGCGCACACCGGCTTGACCATCACCAGCGGTCTGGCCCTTGGCATCGATGCCGCGTGTCACGAAGGTGCGTTGGCGGGTCAGGGTTACACCATTGCGGCGATGGGCACAGGCTTGGATCGCGTGTATCCCAAACGTCACCACACGCTGGCGCATAAAGTTGCCGCACAGGGCGCATTGATTTCGGAATTTCCGCCCGGCACGCCGCCGCTGAAAGAAAATTTTCCGCGCCGCAATCGCATCATCAGCGGCTTGTCGCTGGGCACGCTGGTGGTGGAAGCGAGCGTGAACAGCGGCTCGTTGATCACCGCGCGCTGCGCGGCCGATCAGGGACGCGAAGTATTTGCGATTCCCGGCTCGATTCATAATCCGCTGGCACGCGGCTGCCATGCGCTGATTCGCCAAGGGGCCAAGTTGGTGGAGTCCGCCAATGACGTGCTCGAGGAGTTGCACACAACGTTTCCGTTGTTGCCAAGCAGTGAGCTTGATTCCGGCGCAACGACTCCTTCGCTCACTCCGGAACAACAGCGGGTCTTGGAAAAGTTAGGTTTCGAACCCACCTCCATGGATAGCGTGGTCGAACGCAGCGGATTGACGGCTGATGCGGTTTCCTCCATTCTGCTGTTATTGGAGTTACAAGGACAGGTGATGTCGTCTGGCGCGCAGTACTACCGCGTGCCGCCCAAACGATAGGAGCCGAGAGATATGTTCGACGTCCTGATGTATCTGTTTGAGAATTATATGGATGACGATGTCGCGCTTGATGCGAATCAAGAGACGCTGCAAGTCGAGCTTGTAGGCGCTGGATTCGCGCACGATGAAATCACCAAGGCTTTCGACTGGCTCGATTTCATCGCCCGCCACTCCGCCTCGGCAATGCTGCAGCATGCGCCGCACCGTCATGCGATTCGCGTGTACAACAGCGAAGAACAAAAAGTACTCGACGTGAAATGCCGCGGCTTTGTGTTGTATCTGGAACAAGTCGGCATTCTGGATCCGGTCAACCGCGAATTGGTGATTGATCGCGCCATGGCTCTGGATATGCCCGACTTCGACCTCGACCGCCTCAAGTGGGTCGTGTTGATGGTGCTTCTGAATCAGCCCGGCCAGGAGACGCGTCTGGCCTGGCTGGAAGATTTCGTACTGGAAAATTTCCCGCAGCAACTGCATTGACGGATCGCAGCGTGCGGGTGATGTAGCGCCCGTCACGCTCAAGCTCCAGACTAACCGCCCGTTAACTTAAAGGCTGTGGAGATCTCGCCACTGGATTCTTTTTGACTATCCTGTTAACTGACCCACTCATTTTGTAGACACCAGCTACCATTAAACCCATGACCAAATCACTTGTCATCGTCGAATCGCCGGCCAAGGCCGGTACGATAAAAAAATATCTCGGCAAGAACTTCCAGGTGCTTGCGTCCTATGGACACGTGCGCGATCTGCTGCCGAAAGAAGGCGCGGTCGATCCGGAAAACGATTTCAAGATGAAATACCAGCTCATCGAGAAAAACGAGAAACACGTGGAAGCCATCATCAAGGCGCTGGAAAAAGCCGACGCCTTGTACCTCGCCACCGATCCGGATCGCGAAGGCGAAGCCATTTCCTGGCACTTATATGAATTGCTGCGCGAGAAAAAACTGCTCAAAGGCAAGACCGTCGCGCGTGTGGTGTTTCACGAAATCACCAAGCGTGCGATCACCGAAGCGATGCAGAACACGCGCGAGTTGTCGATGGAGCTGGTCAACGCGCAACAGGCGCGCCGCGCTTTGGATTATCTGGTCGGGTTTAATTTGTCGCCGCTGTTGTGGAAAAAAATCCGCCGCGGCTTATCCGCGGGGCGCGTGCAAAGTCCGGCCTTGCGCATGATTGTCGAGCGCGAACTCGAAATCGAAGCGTTCAAGCCGCAGGAATACTGGAGCATTGAAGCCGACAACCGCGCGCACGAACAGAATTTTCCGGCCAAGCTGGCGCAATACAAAGGCGAGAAAATCGCGCAATTCAGTATCACCAACACCGAAGACGCCAATGCGGCGCGTACCGAACTTCTAAAGCAGTCGCAAGGTAAATTAACCGTCGTCAATGTCGAGAAGAAACAGCGCAAACGCAACCCGGCGCCGCCCTTCACCACCTCGACCTTGCAACAGGAATCTTCGCGCAAGCTGGGCTTCACCACGCAACGCACTATGCGCATCGCGCAGCAATTGTATGAAGGCGTAAAAATCGGCGATGAAACCACCGGTTTGATCAGCTACATGCGTACCGACTCGGTGAATCTGGCGCAGGAAGCGCTGGACGAAATTCGGGAATTCATCGGCCGGCGCTATGGTCAAGACATGCTTCCTGAAGAAGCGCGTGTATACAAAACCAAGGCCAAGAACGCGCAAGAAGCGCACGAAGCGGTGCGCCCGACCTCGGTCCAACGCACACCGGAACTGGTGAAAGACGCGCTCAGCGCGGATCAGTTCAAGCTCTACGAG